>CAZIKZ010000033.1:0-21031 GCA_964539845.1 uncultured Hyphomicrobiales bacterium | reverse complement strand
CGCAGCCTGGTAGCGCATCTGCTTTGGGAGCAGAGGGTCGCAGGTTCGAATCCTGCTGCCCCGACCAATCCGCTCCGCCGACTCACGAAGGGACTGTCGATGAGCGCTCGGATCTACAAGCCGGCCCGGACCGCGATGCAATCCGGCACCGCCAACACGAAGTGTTGGGTGCTGGACTTCGAGCCGGAAACGCCGCGCGTGGTGGAACCCTTGATGGGCTGGACGTCCTCAACGGACATGAGGAGCCAAATCCGTCTGCGCTTCGCGTCGTCCGAGGAGGCCGTGGCCTATTGCGAGCGGGAAGGCATTCCGTATCAGGTGTTCGAGCCGAAAGAGCCGGCCCGCCGCGTGATCGCCTATGCAGACAATTTCGCGTTCCAGCGCCGCGGGCTCTGGACTCACTAACGGGCAATCCGGGCTTCGCCGTCGGGCGCGCCGGTTTTACGGCGCAATAGCGGGTTCTTGATACGAGCGGCGGGGCCGCGCCGCGCGCCGGCGATTATGCCGGCGACGAAACAACAAGGCCGGGAGGCACGCCATGGCAAAACCTCGCTTTCTCAATCCGCCAACTCTCTACACGCCGCCGGGCTACAGTCATGTGGTCGAGATCAAGGGACCGGGCCGCATCGTCTACATCGCCGGGCAACTCGGGCTCGATGCGCAAGGAAAGCTGGTGGGAGAGCCGGGGGATTTTCGCGCGCAGGTGACGCAGGCTTTTGAAAATCTGAAGCTTGCGCTTGCGGCCGTTGGTGCCGGTTTTGGCGACATCGTCAAGCTCAACAACTACATGACCGACATGTCGCACCTGCCGATCCTGCGCGAAGTTCGCGACACTTACGTCAATGTGTCGGCGCCGCCGGCTTCGACCACGGTCCAGATTTCGAAATTCGCGCTTGCGGCCGCGCTGTTCGAGGTCGAAGCGGTCGTAATGCTGTCCGATTAGGAATGCGCAGGCTTTGCTTTCGTCTGGTGGCGCTGCTGCTGCTTGCGGTCGCAGGTGGCACGGCAGCGGCGCAAACCGATGCGTCGACCAAGCCTGACGCCGTGCGTCTTTTGCAGCGCGCCGTGCGCGACCACGACCGGACATGGCTTGCCGATCATATCCGGTATCCGCTGCGCTATCACGGCCGCACGGCCGCGATGATCCGCAACCGCGACGACTTCCTGCGCAACTATGACAGTGTCGTTTCGGAGCATCTGCGACGCGCCATCCTGATGCAGAATCCCGAACAGGTGTTCGAGAACTGGCAGGGTCTGATGGTCGGCGATGGCACACACAATATGTGGCTGCGCGACAGCGGCGAGGGCGATGCCTCGCGCTATGAGATCGTGACGATCAACGACGCACGATAGCTCTCACTCGTTCGGACACGCACTGAAGCGTCCATAGCCCTCGTCGAAGACGCAGCTGCCGAGATGGCTGGGGCGTCGATAGGGCAGACCGCTCGGGCTGAGCGAGGGGTCACCGAGCCGTCCATAGCGAGGCACGCGATAGGCGTAGGACGGCCGCGCATGATGGCGGGTGGTACGAAGCCGCTTCTTTGTCGCCGACGCTTCCAGTGTCTGCTGAGCGGACAGGGCAGCGTCTGACGTCGGTTGTGCGTGCGATGGCGCTCCGGTGCATAGAATTGCGCCCCCGGCCACGGCGCACAGCACCAAACGAACGATCATGGCAGTCTTCTCCTGAGTCACAGGACCAACCCCGCCGACCGGCCGACCTCCGCTATCCCTCGGGTCAATTTTTCGGGATCGCGGCCTCGTCTGCGCCAAGCCTCGGACGACTTCGCGCCCGGTATGGCGACCCCGGGATGACTCGAACATCCAACCGCCGGATTAGAAATCCGATGCTCTATCCAGTTGAGCTACGGGGCCTTTTGCGCACCTCATCCGGGTACGGTAGCCGGAAGCCGGCGGGCCTTTGCAACGACCGTATAGCCGCCTTCGGCCGTGCCTTCAAACAGGACCTGCCCGCTTTATCGCAATTTTGCCGGTTGAGCAGAGTGTGCTTCATATGGCACGGCATCGAACCTACGCGGCGGCAGTTTGCTGCCTGGAGACCGGGCAATGGCGGAGTTGGCCGAGGCACTGAGTTCTGATGACAGGGCGCCGCTCCACGGCATGATCCGTATTGCTGGCGCCACGTTCCGCATGGGCTCCGACCGGCATTATCCGGAAGAGGCGCCGGTGCACAGCGTCACCGTCGACGGCTTCTGGATCGACAGGACGCCGGTAACGAATCGTCAGTTCAAGGACTTCATCAAAGCGACCGGCCACGTCACCTTCGCGGAAATTCCGCCCGACCCGAAGGACTATCCCGACGCGCTGCCGCACATGCTCTATGCCGGTTCGCTGGTGTTTTCGCCGCCGCAGCACCCGGTCAATCTCAAGGACTGGAGCCAGTGGTGGCAATTGATGAAAGGCGCGGACTGGCGTCATCCGTACGGGCCGAAAAGCAACATCAACGGCCTCGACAATCACCCGGTGGTTCATGTCGCCTATTCTGACGCGCTCGCCTATGCGCGCTGGGCCGGCAAGGATCTGCCGACAGAAGCCGAGTGGGAATTTGCCGCGCGCGGCGGACTGGACGGCGCGGAATACGCATGGGGCGACGAATTCACGCCGGGCGGCGAGCATCGCGCCAATACCTGGCAGGGCGATTTTCCGCACCAGAATCTCGCACGCGACGGCTTCACGCGCACCTCGCCGGTAACGGCATTTCCGCCGAACGGCTACGGCATCCATGACATGGTCGGCAATGTCTGGGAATGGACCTCGGACTGGTATGTCAACCGGCACGAGGCCGATGTGCAGAAGGCGTGCTGCATCCCGGAGAACCCGCGCGGACCGCGCGAGGAGGCGAGCTACGATCCGTGCCAGCCGAATATTAGAATTCCTCGAAAGGTCCTGAAGGGCGGTTCGCATCTGTGCGCGCCGAATTATTGCCGGCGCTATCGTCCCGCCGCGCGGCACCCGGAGCCTGTCGACACATCAACCAGTCATGTCGGATTTCGGTGCGTGGTGCGGGAACGTGCCTGATCCTCATTTTTATGGTGCAAGCATTTAGTTTATGGAGACGGTATAAATACCGTTGGCTCGCGCCGCGCCACGAAAATTTGTGAGGGCAGAGTCCCACATTTTGCATTAGCTTTCGCCCGCAGGCTGCATGATCGTTGCCATGCATTTTTGGCTAGCCGCCGGCGCAACGCGTCCAACAATAATAAAAAGCGATCTCAAAACTTGAGGCCGACCTAAAGGCTTCGGTGCTGACTGCATTGCCGGGAGAGCGTGCGTGAGTTCAGGTGCCGTGTCGAGTATGGGCCGCGTCATGGCGTGGCTGGTCGTCATCCTGACCGCCGCATTTGTGCTCTATGGACTCGTCCGGCATGGCCTGTCGTGGGAGACGCAGACGCGGCTCTGGCACGATGTGATCGATCGTTCGCACGGGCCGATGACCTTCCGCTTCATCCTGCAGCCCACCATGGCCGCCATAGCCGCGCTGCACGATGGCATCAGCGATGCGCGGTCCGGCCGCGCGCCGTACTTGCACACGATTCTCCACGATCCGGCGAAGCGCGGCGCCCGCATCAGCGAGGGCCTGGTCTCGATCGCGCGCATTATCCTGCTCGGCTTCGGCATGGACGCAATCTACCAATGGCGCGTGCTCGGGACTTTCTATCCGGGCGAGGCCGTGGTGATAACGCTCATCCTTGCTGTGATCCCCTACGTCCTCCTTCGCGGGATCATCGGCCGAATCGCGCGCTGCTGGACGGCGCGGCATCCGCAATCGCAATCGAAAGGATAAGGCGATGGACCCCGTCACCCGACAATCCAACCCGGACGACATTTCCGTCGAATTGTCCTCGCGCCGCACCGGCATGTCGTTCCAGCGTACGCGGATGAGTGCGGACCGCACGTTGATGTCTGTCATCCGTACGTCATTGTCGCTGATCAGTTTCGGCTTCACGATTTTTCAGGTGTTCGAGAAGCTGAAAGAGAGCGGCACGCTGGCTCACGCGGCGGCGCCGCGCAATTTCGGAATCACGCTGGTTGCGCTCGGCATCGTCATGCTGGTCGGCGGCATCGTCTACCACCTGCAATTCATGCTGCACCTTCGTCATCAGCGCGACGCCATGATCGCGGACGGTCTCGTGCATGGCGAGAGCCAGTTCCCGGTTTCGCTGACGCTTCTGACCGCCATCATCCTGTTGCTGATCGGCGTCGCCGCGATCGTGAGCATGCTGTTCAATATCGGACCGTTCGGGTGATCCGGGACGGTGGAGAAATTGATGGAGGAATCGAAACTGACAACGCCGGCGCACAAGGCGTCCACGAAGAAATTTGCGGCAAGGCCGCGTCCAAAGTCAGCAAATCAATAGGAGGCCACAATGGCTGAGGCTGCAAACAAGAAGCCGAACATCGTCCTTATCCTGTCGGATGACTTCGGATACGGCGACGCAGGTTGCTACGGTGGTGGCGAGAACCGCGGCATGCCGACGCCCAATCTCGACCGATTGGCGGCCGAGGGCATGCAGTTTCTGTCCTTCTACGGACAGGCAAGCTGCACGCCAGGACGCGCCGCGATGCTGACCGGCCGTATCCCGAACCGCAGTGGCATGACGACCGTCGCGTTCCAGGGGCAGGGCGGCGGCCTGCCGGCGGCGGAATGGACGCTTGCCTCCGTGCTCAAGACCGCAGGCTACAACACCTTCTTCAGCGGCAAGTGGCATCTTGGCGAGTCCGATTACGCTTTGCCCAACGCGCATGGCTACGACGAGATGCGGTACGCCGGGCTCTATCATCTCAACGCATACACTTACGCAGACGAGACGTGGTTTCCCGACATGGACCCCGAACTGAGGGCGATGTTTACCAAGGTCACGAAGGGTGCCTTGTCCGGAAAGGCGGGCGAGCCGGCGAAGGAGGATTTCAAGGTCAACGGGCAATACGTCAATACGCCGGACAAGGGCGTGATAGGTATTCCGTTCTATGACGAATATGTCGAGAAGGCTTCTCTCGATTACCTGGACCGGAATGGGAAGTCGGGACAGCCGTTCTTCATGACCGTCAGCTTCATGAAGGTGCATCAGCCGAACATGCCGCACCCCGAATTCGAGAGAAAATCACTGTCGAAGAGCAAGTTCGCCGATTCGATCGTGGAAAACGACACGCGCATCGGCCGTGTGATGGACAAGCTTCGTTCGCTCGGTCTCGACAAGAACACCTATGTGTTCTGGACGACGGACAACGGCGCCTGGCAGGACGTCTATCCGGATGCCGGGTTCACGCCCTATCGCGGCACCAAGGGCACGTGTCGCGAGGGCGGCAACCGCGTTCCGGCGCTGGCGTGGGGGCCGGGGATCAAGGCTGGGTCGAGATGCTCCGATATCGTCGGTGGGCTCGACTACATGGCAACCTTTGCCTCACTCGCCGGCGTGAAACTGCCAGAGAAGGATCGCGAGGGTGAGCCGATCATTTTCGACAGCTACGACATGTCGCCGGTTCTATTCGGCAAGGGCAAATCGGAGCGCAAGAGCTGGTTCTATTTCACCGAGAACGAACTGACGCCGGGCGCAGCGCGAGTCGGAAATTACAAGGCGGTGTTCAACCTGCGCGGTGACGACGGTGCGCATACGGGTGGTCTTGCCGTCGACTCCAACCTCGGCTGGAAAGGTCCGAACTCCTACGTCGCGACAGTCCCGCAGATCTTCGACCTCTGGTCGGATCCGCAGGAGCGCTACGACATATTCATGAACAATTATACTGAGCGCACCTGGACGCTGGTCACGATCAACGCCGCGATCAAGGAGCTGATGAAAACCTATCTCAAGTATCCGCCGCGCAAGCTTCAAAGCGAAGGTTACGCAGGTCCGATCACCATCACGCAGTATCAGCGCTTCCAGTATCTGAGGGAGGAGCTTGGGAAAGAGGGCTTCAATATCGGGCTGCCGACCGGCAATTAACGTCAAGGCGTAGCTCCGGACAACGACTCGGGCGGCCGCAGCTGTGGGCCGCTCGGCACGAAAGCGAGAAGCACTTTAAGTGTCACGGGAAGGAATAAGGCTATGGCCAAAAAATCCGATAAGCCGAACATCCTCGTCATATGGGGCGACGATATCGGCATCTCCAATCTGAGTTGCTATTCGCACGGCCTGATGGGCTACAAGACGCCCAATATCGACCGCATTGCCAAGGAGGGAATGATGTTCACCGATTCCTACGGTGAACAATCGTGCACCGCCGGCCGTTCTTCATTCATCACCGGGCAAAGCGTGCTGCGGACCGGCCTGTCGAAAGTCGGCATTCCGGCTGCGCCCGTCGGCATGAACGAAAACATCATCACGATCGCCGGCGCGCTCAAGAACCAGGGCTATGCCACCGGGCAGTTCGGCAAGAACCATCTCGGTGATCTCAACCACATGCTCCCGACCAATCACGGCTTCGACGAGTTCTTCGGCAATCTCTATCACCTCAACGCCGAGGAAGAGCCGGAAATGTACGATTACTATCCGGAGAAGGACTTCCCCAATCTTATCAAGAATATCAAGCCGCGCGGCGTCATCCATTCCTGGGCGACCGACAAGGACGATCCGACAGTCATGGATCGCTGGGGCAAGGTCGGCAAGCAGAAGATCGAGGATACCGGCCCGCTGAACGTCAAGCGCATGCCCACCGTCGATGACGAATTCATCGCCGCCGCAAAAGCTTTCATCAAGAAAGCGGAAGCCGAAGGCAAGCCGTGGTTCGTCTGGCTCAACACCACGCATATGCACTTCGTGACTCACACGAAGGAATCCAGTCTGCGTCAGGCCGGCCGCTGGCAGTCGCCCTATCACGACACCATGATCGACCATGACAAGAATGTCGGTGAAATGCTCGACTTCCTCGACGAGCTTGGCATCGCCGACGACACCTTCGTGCAATACTCGACCGACAACGGACCGCACCGCAACTCGTGGCCGGACGGCGGCATGACGCCGTTCCGCAGCGAGAAGAATACCAACTGGGAAGGCGCGTTCCGCATCCCGATGATGGTGCGCTGGCCGGGCAAGATCAAGCCGGGTCAGATATCAAACGAAATCGTGCAGCACCACGACTGGCTCCCGACTTTCCTCGCGATGGCGGGAGAGCCCGAGATCGTTGAGAAATGCAAGAAGGGCTACCAAGCCTGCGGGCGAACCTACAAGAACCACATCGACGGTTTCAATCTGCTGCCCTACCTGACGGGCAAGGAGAAGGAAAGCCCGCGCAAGCTCTTCATGTATATCAGTGACGACGGCGACATTCTGGCTGTGCGCTACGACAACTGGAAGGTTGTCTTCATGGAACAGCGCTGCCCGGGAACAATGGCTGTCTGGGGCGAGCCCTTTGTGAAGCTGCGGCTGGCCAAGTTCTTCAACCTGAGGACCGACCCGTACGAGTTCGCGGATATCACGTCGAACGAATACTGGAAGTGGGTGCTCTATCACGCCTACATTCTCTACGGCGCGATGACGGTCGCTCAGAAATTCGCGGATACGTTCAAGGATTTTCCGATCATCCAGAAGCCCAACACGTTCACCATCGACGATGCGATCAAGACGATGGAAGGAACGGTCGGCGGCGCCGGGCAATAGAGCAAAGCTGCGGGCGGCGAGCGATCGCCGCCCGATTTCAGTTTCGTATAGCGGGGCAACAATGGCAGGTGCGCTTCCCTCCTGGAACGACAGCGCGGCGAAATCCGCGATCCTCGATTTCGTCGCGCGCGTGACGAAGGAAAGCGGGCCGGATTTCGTGCCGCCGGCCGAGCGCGTCGCGACCTTCGACAATGACGGCACGCTGTGGTGCGAGCAGCCGATGCAAGTGCAGGTGTTTTTCGCGCAGGCGCGGCTGAAGGCGCTGGCGGAGAAGGACCCGGGCATGAAGGAGCGCCAGCCGTTCAAGGCGTTCCTCGAACACGATTTGAAGACTATCCACGACATGGGGAAAAAGGCCGTGTTCGAAATGGCCTTCGCCACCCATGCCGGCATGACCGAGGAGGAATTCGACCACATCGCGCGCGATTTCTTCGCCACCGCGAGGCACCCGAAATTTGGAAAGTTGTTCAAGTATCTGACCTACCGGCCGCAGGTCGAATTGCTCGGCTATCTGCGCGAAAACGGCTTCAAGACCTATATTGTGTCCGGCGGCGGTGTCGACCTGATGCGCGCTTTCGCGGAAGATGCCTACGGCATCCCGCGCGAGCAGGTGATCGGCTCGAGCGTGAAGACGCGCTTCGATGTGCAGGGCGATGGCATCGACCTGATGAAGCTCGCCGAGCTGAATTCGTTCGACGACCGCGAGGTCAAGGTCCAGAATATCGGCCTGCATATCGGCCGCCGGCCGATCCTGGCCTTCGGCAATTCCGACGGCGATCTCGCCATGATGCGCTATACGAAAGCGGGCAAGGGTGCGCGTCTCGCGCTGCTGATTCATCACGACGATGCGGAGCGCGAGGTCGCCTATGACAGAGATTTCAAGCTGAGCCCGCTGATCGAGGCGCTCGACAAGGCAAAAGATTACGGCATTACTGTTGTCAGCATGAAGAATGACTGGCGGACGGTATTCGATCCAGCAGTCAGTTAAGGCACGACCGGCATGCTGAAGGAATGGCTGATCGTCGCAACGCAGCAGGCAGTGATCGTCATCGACATGATGGCGCTCGTTGTCATTCTGATCGGAACGATCGAGGCCTTCATCCGCGGCGGCTGGGTGCTGGTTTCCTCGCCGGACGGACACGAAAGGCGGGACGTATGGCTGCGCTATGCGCGCTGGCTCGTTGCCGGCCTGACGTTCCAGCTTGCTGCAGACATCATCGAGACCTCGATCACGCCGTCATGGGAAGAGATCGCAAAGGTTGGCGCGACGGCTGTGATCCGTACATTCCTGAACTTCTTCCTGGAGCGCGACCTCGCCGACGTGCGCGATCGGCAGCGTGAACAACCGGCCGGTAGGTGAAGGCGATGCGAATCTCGATTTGGAAACACCTGGTATCTGCAGCCGCGATCGCTCTGGCGGTGGTGGCCCCGGCGGTCGCGCAGACCGACCCGCTGCCGTCCTGGAACGACGGCGCGCCGAAAAAGGCGATCATCGATCTGGTCACACGCGTCACGACGCAGGGCTCGCCCGATTTCGTGCCGGTGCCGGAGCGGATCGCGACCTTCGACAATGACGGTACGCTCTGGTGCGAACAGCCGTTTTATTTCCAGATGGCTTTCGCCTTCGACCGCATCAAGGCGATGGCGCCACAGCATCCGGAATGGAAGACGAAAGAGCCGTTCCGTTCACTTTTGAAGGGTGATGTCGCGGCCGCGGCGAAAGGCGGCGAGAAGGGACTACTGGCGATCGTGGCGGCGACTCATTCCGGCATGACCGTCACCCAATTCGAGTCCGAAGTCCGCGACTGGATCAGGACCGCGCGGCACCCTCGCTTCAAGCGCCCCTATAATGAACTGATCTATCAGCCGATGCTGGAGGTGCTGAACTATCTGCGCGCCAACCGCTTCAAGACCTTTATCGTGTCGGGCGGCGGCATCGATTTCATGCGGCCCTGGGCGCCGGCGGCTTACGGCATTCCGCCGGAGCAGATTGTGGGCTCATCGGGTGTCGTGCAGTTCCGCTTCAACAAGGATGGCAAGGGCGAGTTGTTCAAGACCGCGAAGGTCGACTTCGTCGACGACGGCCCGGGTAAACCGGTCGGCATCTATCGCAATATTGGGCGCTGGCCAATTATCTCTTTCGGTAATTCCGACGGCGATCTGCAAATGCTGCAATACACGACCTCGGGTACCGGGGCGCGACTCGGGCTCTATGTGCACCACGACGACGCCGAGCGCGAATATGCCTATGACCGCAAGTCGCAGATCGGAAAGCTCGACAAGGGACTGGACGAGGCCGCAAAGCGCGGCTGGCCGGTCATTTCGATGAAGCGCGACTGGAAGACAATCTTTCCGGCCGCGAAATGAAATGTGCCGGCAGGCATCAATAAGGTGGGAGGTGACCCCATGCGAAAGCTGTTTTTGGTTTTGATGATGACCGTGTTTGGACTGGTTTGGGCCGGTGCGGCCCATGCGCAGTCGTCCACGACCTTGAAGGCGGAGGAGCTCGATCAGTTGGTCGCGCCGATCGCGCTTTATCCCGATACGCTGCTGTCGCAGGTCTTGATCGCCTCGACTTATCCGCTGGAAGTGGTCGAAGCGGAACGCTGGGCCGAACAGAACAAGGCTCTCAAGGGCGACGCGCTGAAGAAGGCGGTCGATCAGAAGAAGTGGGACGACAGCATCAAGTCGCTGACCGCCACGCCCGACGTGCTCGCGATGATGTCGGACAAGCTCGACTGGACTCAGAAGCTCGGCGATGCCGTGCTCGCGCAGCAGCCTGATGTCATGGATGCGATCCAGCGGCTGCGGCAGAAGGCGCAGGCCAACGACAAGCTGAAGACCACCAAGCAGCAGAAGGTCACGACCTCGACGCAAAGCAATCGCCAATACATCGCGATTGAACCGGCGGAGCCCAATACGGTTTATGTGCCGTATTACGATCCCGCCGTCGTCTACGGCGAGTGGTCCTATCCGTCCTATCCGCCTTATTACTTCCCGGCGCCCGGATACATCGCGGGCGCTGCGATCGCCACCGGGCTTGCCTTCGGCGCCGGCTATGCGGTCGGGGCCTGGGCGCATGGCGGCAGCTGGTGGGGCGGCAACGTCAACTGGGGCAACAATAACATCAACATCAACAACGATATCGACATCAACAAGCGCAACAACTGGGTTCACAATTCCGACCATCGCCATGGCGTGCGCTACACCAACAACGATGTGCGTCAGAAATTCTCGAAGACCGATATCGGCAATCGCGACAATCGCATGGATTTCCGCGGTCACGACGGCAAGCAGGTGCTGAAGCCCGGCTCCGATCGCCCGGGTGATCGTCCTGGCAGTCGGCCTGATGCGCGTCCGGGTGATCGTCCCGGTGCCGGTGACCGTCCGGGCAAGGATGCGCGTCCGGGAGGCGATCGCCCCGGCAAGGACGCGCGACCCGGTGGCGACAAGCGTCCGGGCGGTGACCGCCCGCAGGCCAGACCGCAAGGTCCGCAAAAGGGCGGCGGGTTCGACAACGTTCATCGCGGCGGCGGCGGAGCGGATCGTGCACGCGGTCAAGCCAGCCTCGGTCATCGCGGCGGCGGCGCTCCGCATATCGGAGGCGGTGGAGGAGGCGGCCCGCGCGTCGGTGGCGGCGGCGGAGGTGGTGGCCGGCATATGGGCGGCGGTGGTGGTCCTCGTGGTGGTGGCGGCGGCCGCGGTGGCGGTGGGCGCGGCGGTGGCCGGCGCTGATGCCATCCGAACCTCAACACGCGTTGGAGACATCGTCATGAAACAGCTTTCACGTATCATCCTGTCCGCCGCTCTCGCTGCCGCGTCGTTCGCGGGAGCGACCTGCGCGGCTCATGCGCAGCAGAAGTTCAAGACTCCCGAGGACGCTGTGACCGCGCTGGTTGCAGCAGCGCGCGCCGACAATGTCCGCGACATGGTGATGGTGCTCGGACCGCAAGGCCGCGATATCATCATTTCCGGCGACAGCGTTTCAGATCAGGCTACGCGCGCTGCCTTCCTGATCGCCTATGACCTGAAGCATCAGGTGACGAAGACCGGTGAGAACCGCGCCGATCTCGTGGTCGGAAACAACGATTGGCAGCTTCCTATCCCGCTCGTGCAAACGGGCGGCGCCTGGCAATTCGATGCGGCTTCCGGCCGGCGCGAGGTTCTGTTCCGCCGCATCGGTCGAAACGAACTCTCCGCGATTCAGGCAGCACTCGCTTATGTCGATGCGCAGAACGATTATGCGTCGATGAATCCGCAAGGGTTGAAAGTCGACGCCTATGCGCAGCGCATCATCTCGAGCCCCGGCAAGAAGGACGGATTGTATTGGCCGGCCGCTGCCAACGAAACGCAAAGCCCGCTTGGCGAGACCTTTGCCAATGCGACAATTCGAGGCTACCGGCCGGGCGCCGAGCGCGCGCCCTATCATGGCTACTACTACAAGATACTGACTGCGCAGGGGCCGAACGCGCCGGGCGGTGCGATGAATTATCTCATGAAGGGCAATCTGATCGGCGGCTTCGGGCTCGTGGCCTATCCGGCCGAATACGGCAATTCCGGCGTGATGAGCTTCATGGTCAATCACGCGGGCGTCGTGTTCCAGAAAGACCTCGGTCCGAACACCGCGCGCGTCGCATCGCGCATGACGGCGTTCGATCCGGATCCGTCGTGGCGGCGAGTCGATCCGAAGGATATCGCGATCGTGAAGTGAGATAGCCGGTCGGAACGCGTTTCAGAGGACGGCAGAGATGAGCGGCCTCGATATCTTCGCCTGGATCGTGCTGATCGTGCTCGTCTGCAGCACAGTGTTCGTCGTCGTGTTCATGGCGATGCTGCCGGGCATGATCGCAAAGAAGCGCAACCATCCATGGGCCACCGCGGTGCAGGTGGCCGGCTGGGTTACGCTGTTCTTCGGCTTCGTGTTGTGGCCGCTGGCTGTGATCTGGGCCTATGTCGACGTACCTGCGGGCCGGGATAGCGGGGAGGCGGCGCGATGATCGTCGTCCTGCTCAACGTCTATCTCCTCATCCTTTTCATTCTGGTGAAGACGAAGATCGTTCCGTTCAACCTGTTCTGGAAAATCTCGCCGATCATCGTGCTGCTGCTGCTCCTCGTCGGGCTGTTCATCCCGATGAACTGGGGCGCGCCGCAAGGACCAGCCCTTGTCGTGCGCAATTCGGTGTCGATCGTGCCGGATGTGTCGGGCGAGGTCATCGATGTACCGGTCTCGGCCAACGTGCCGCTGAAGGCAGGCGACGTGCTGTTCCGTGTCGATCCCGTGCCGTTCAAGGCCAGTCTCGATGCACTGGAGGCGCAGCTCAAGTTTCAGGAGCTTCGGCTCCAGCAGATGAGCCAGTTACAGGAGCGACAGACCGGCCGCGCCTTCGATGTCGAGCAGCGGCAGGCCGAAGTCGATCAACTCAGGGCGCAGGTCGAAGCTGCGAAATACAATCTCGAGAAAGCAGTCGTTCGTGCGCCGGCCGACGGCTATGTCACAAACCTTGCGTTGCGCAAGGGCGCGCGTGCCGCCACTGCGCCGGTCATGGCGTTCATCGATACCTCCGAGACCATCGTCGGCATCGCAATCAATCAGATCGGTGCGCGCTATCTTGCGCCGGGCCAGCCGGTCGAGGTGACGTTCAAGTTCTTCCCCGGCCGGGTCTTTAGCGGGAAGGTGCAGTCGATCCTGCAGGCCGTCGCGACCGGGCAGACGGCGGTGTCGGGGACCGCGGTGACGCCGCAGGACGTTCAGGCCATCCCGTTCGTGGTGCGGGTCACGCTGGACGATCAGGACGCAGCGCGCAGGCTTCCGGCAGGGGCAGCCGGTGACGGCGCCATCTTCACCGAGCACGTGAAGGCCGCACACGTCATCCGCAAGGTGCTGCTGCGCCAGATCGCGATCCTGAACTATGTGTGGCCGTATTGATACGAGCGGGCGCACATTGGCTTTAGCGCGGGAAAGCCGTTTCCCCCTGTCCCGGAAGTTGCAATAATTCACGAGGTTAGGGTCGTGAGAATCAGGGGGACGGTCCATGACCGGTCACGCAGCCAGCATCGGCATCCATCGCTGGATCGTTGCAGCCATGGCGGCAAGCGCAATTGCCGTTGCGCCACAGCCGGCTCTCGCCGATCAGGGCGGTGTGAGCTTCTATGTGCCCGGATTGTTCGGCAGCTTTGCCGCATCTCCGCTGCAGCCCGGATGGAGCCTCGCGACCATCTATTATCACACCTCGGTCGAAGCGAGCGGGCGCGTGGCAGCCGCCAAGCAAATCGAGATCGGAAGGCTGCGGCCAAATGCAGCCGTCAACCTCGATATCAATCTGAATGGGCAGGCCGATCTCGTTTTTGTCGCCCCGCAATATGTCTTCGATCAGAAAATCTTCGGTGGGCAATTCGCGCTGAGCATGTTGGCCGCGTATGGGCGCAATTCCGCTTCGCTCGACGGCACACTCACCGCATCGCTTGGTCCGTTGTCAGTGACACGGCAGGGCTCGATTACGGAGTCGGTCACAGGGTTTGCCGATTTGTTTCCGCAAGCGAACCTGCGCTGGAATGCCGGCGTGCACAATATGATGATTTACACCACGACCAATCTTCGCGTCGGCAGCTACGAGCCGACACGGCTCGCCAATACCGGCCTCGGATTCAATGGCTGGGATAGTGGCATCGGTTACACCTATCTCGATCCCACCAAGGGCCACGAGCTGTCAGCGACTTTCGGCGTGACATACAACAACGTGAACCACGACACCGGCTACAAGAACGGGATCGATTATCATCTCGATTGGGGCGCGGCGCAGTTCCTGAACAAGCAGTTTTATGTGGGTGCGGTCGGCTATGTATTCGATCAATTCACGGCCGATGAGGGTGCGCCCGCAATCCTTGGCGAAGTGAAATCGCGCGTGTTCGGCATTGGCCCGCAAGTCGGTTATCTGTTCCAGGCTGCGCCCGGCGTCGCCGGCCTTTTTGCGGTGAAGGGCTATTACGAATTCGATTCGCGGGATCGGCCGGAAGGCTGGAACGTCTGGGTGACGCTGAATTTGTCCCCGGGCCAGAAGGCGGAGCAGAAGCCGGTCTCGACGCCGCGTCCGCAGTGGAAGTGAGCGGCATCTTTGTCCGATCAGATCCCGGAGCCATGTCAGCGGGCTGAGGTTGGTTTTTCACCATCCGCAGGCGTGATTTCGCGCTTGTGATCGACGAAGATATTGACGCGCCTTGATGCGTCACGACCTCGACACGTTTTACCGCTGACTTAATGTCGGTCCCGCCGGACTCATTCGCCGCCGGGAAGGAGGATTTCGCCCATGTTCGCGCCCGTCCGCGCTGGCCTGTTTGCCGCGCTGTTCGCCTTCGCCTGCGTCCTCTCCATTTCAAGCATCCCGCCTGCCATAGCGCAGCAGACCGAGACCGCCGATCGGGCGTTCTCGCGCGACGATCTCGACGATGCTGCGGTCCGGCTCGAGGCGCAGATCAAGACCGATTCCGGTCAGGTGACGAAGCCCGTGGCGCAACTGCGCCGCGAGATGGACGAGGCCTTCAAGAAGAACGACTTCCGCACCGGCCTGCAATTGCTCGGGCAGATCGTCTCGGTCGATCCGGACGACGCCACGAGCTGGCTTCGTCTCGCCCGCAGTGTGGCGCAGATCCGCCCGGCCAATGCGCGCGAGCGTACGCTCCTCCTCGAGCGGGCCGCGACTGCGGGCTACATCGCCTATGAGCGCTCCGACGATGCGGCCGAGCAGGCCGAGGCATTGCAGATCATCGGCAATTCGTATTCGGAGCGGCGGGTCTGGCGCCCGGCGCTCGACGCGCTGCGGCATTCGCTCGAGCTGCGCGAGGCCGCGACCATTCGCGCGCAATATGAAAAGCTGCGCGAAGAACATGGTTTCCGGCTGCTGGACTACACGGTCGACGCCGACGCAGCATCGCCGCGCGCCTGTTTCCAGTTTTCCGAGACGCTGCCGGGCAAGCGCACCGACTTTTCTCCGTTCATTTCCGTGCCGGGCATCGAGCGTCCCGCCATCACCGCCGACGAGAAGCAGCTTTGCGTCGAGGGGCTGAAGCACGGCGAGCGCTACACCGTCACGCTCCGCGCCGGCCTGCCGTCGACCACCGAGCCGCTCGCGCGGGCGGCGGATTTCACGATCTATATCCGCGACCGGCGCCCGCAAATCCGCTTTACCGGCAAGTCCTATGTCTTGCCGCGTGCGGGTCAGCAGGGCATTCCGCTGGTCGCCGTCAACAGCAAGGTGGCGAAGGTCGATATCTACCGCGTCGGCGACCGCAATCTGATCGACACCGTGCTCGGCAACGATTTCCAGCGGGCGCTGTCCCGCTACGAGGCCGAGCAGTTGCGCGACGAGCGCGGCCAGCAGGTCTGGACCGGCGAGCTTGCGCTTGAATATGCGCTCAACAGCGAGGTTACGACCGCATTCCCGATCGACCAGGCGCTCGGCGAACTGAAGCCCGGCGTCTATGTGATGGTCGCGGCGCCGAAGGACGCCGATCCGGGCGATGATGTCTCATCGCTCGCGACACAGTGGTTCATCGTCTCCGATCTCGGGCTGGCCGCGTTCTCGGGTAATGACGGCATCCATGCGTCGGTCAACTCGCTCGCCTCGACCGCTCCGGTCTCCGGCATCGAGGTCCGGCTCCTGTCGCGAAGCAACGAAGTGCTGGCGATCAAGCGCACCGACGCCAACGGACAGGTGCAGTTCGAAGCGAATCTGACGCGCGGTGAGGGCGGGTTGTCACCCGCGGTGATCATTGCAAGTGCGGCGGCGGATTACGCCTTTCTCAGTCTGAAGTCGCCGGCCTTCGATCTGTCGGATCGCGGCGTTGCCGGGCGCAAGGCGCCAGAGGGACTGGATGTATTCGTCTACACCGAGCGCGGCGTCTATCGCACCGGTGAGACCGTCCACATCACCACGCTTCTGCGTGACGCGGCTTCAATCGCGTCCGCAGGCGTACCGCTCACGCTGGTGGTCGAACGCCCGGACGGCGTCGAATATCGCCGCAGCGTGCTGAAGGATGAAGGGCTGGGTGGCCGCTCGCTGTCGTTGCCGATTGCGCAGACGGCATCCACGGGTACCTGGCGCGTCAAGGCCTTTACCGATCCGAAACGGCCTGCGATCGGCGAGACCACCTTCATGGTGGAAGATTATGTGCCGGACCGGCTGGAATTCGACCTGGCATCGCCGAATGGTCAGATCTCGCCGGAGACGCCGGCCGAGATCACGCTCGACGGCCGCTTCCTCTACGGTGCGCCCGCGGCCAATCTCGATATCGAGGGCGAACTCCTCGTCAGCGCCGCGAAGGAGCGGCCGGGATTCCCGGGTTATCAGTTTGGCACTGGCGAGCGTGTTGATTCCGAGCAGCAGCCGCTGAAAGATCTGTCCACGACCGATGACAACGGCAAAGCGACGTTCGAGGTCTCGCTCGACAAACTGCCGAGCACCGAGCGCCTGCTTGAAGCGCGCATCACCATCCGGCTTGCGGAATCCGGTGGGCGTGCAGTGGAACGCAGGCTGACGCTGCCGGTCACACCGGCCGGCGACATGATCGGCGTGCGCCCGCTGTTCAACGGCCGCTCGCTTGGTGAAAGCGACAATGCCTCGTTCGACGTGATCATGGTCGATCCCGACGGCAAACGCGTTGCGAAGTCCGGGTTACGCTATGAACTCCTGCGCATCGACAGCCGCTACCAATGGTATCGGCAGAACGGCTACTGGAATTATGAGCCGGTGAAGTCATCGCGCCGGATTGCCGATGGCGCCATCGATGTGACAGCGGACGGGCCGGCGGGACGGATCTCGCTGCCGGTGACCTGGGGCCGCTACCGTCTCGACGTTTCCGACGCAAGCGGTCCGCTGACCCAGATTTCGTTCGACGCCGGATTCTATGCCGAGGCGGGCGCGGATACGCCCGACCTTCTGGAGATCGCGCTCGACAAACCGGAATACCGTACAGGCGACACGATGAACGTCGCCGTTACTGCGCGCAGCGATGGGCGGGTGACGCTGAACGTCGTCGGCGACAGGATGCTGTCGACGGTCACCGCCGATGTGAAGACCGGCATCAATCAGCTCGCGATCCCGGTCGGGAAGGATTGGGGCAACGGCGCGTATGTGGTCGCAACGCTCCGCCGTCCGCTCGATGCCACGGCGAAGCGCATGCCCGGCCGCGCCATCGGCGTGCAATGGTTCACTGTGAACAAGGCGGCGCGCACGCTTGTCATGGATATGACGTTGCCGCAGATGATCCGTCCGAATACGACGCTGCGCATTCCGGTGAAGCTGACCGGTCTTAATCCCGGTGAGGACGCGCGCATTGTCGTGGCTGCGGTCGATGTCGGCATTCTCAATCTCACCAGTTACAAGCCTCCGGCACCGGACGAGTATTTCCTCGGCCAGCGCCGGCTGAGCGCGGAAGTCCGCGATCTGTACGGCCAGTTGATCGACGGCATGCAGGGTACGCGCGGCGCGATCCGCACCGGCGGCGACGATGGCGGCGGCGCGATGGAAGGCTCGCCCCCGGTTCAGAAGCCGCTCGCACTCTATTCCGGCATCGTGCAGGTGAAGCCGGACGGTACCGCGGAGGTTTCGTTCGACATCCCGGCTTTTGCCGGCACCGCGCGTGTGATGGGCATTGCCTGGAGCAAGGACCGGGTCGGCAAGGCTGTGGGCGATGTGATCATCCGCGATCCGGTGGTGGTGACGGCAACGTTGCCGCGCTTCCTCAACACCGGCGACAAGTCCACGCTGCATGTCGACATCGATAATGTCGAAGGGCAGGCGGGCGAATACGCAGTCACCCTGAACGCGAAGGGGCCGACCGGGGCGACCGGCAAGGTCGCGGACAAGGTGACACTGCGCGCCAAGCAGCGGCAGCCGGTCTCGTTCCCGCTCGAAGTGGCGTCCGCAGGGACCGCCACGATCACGTTGAATGTTGAAGGGCCGGGCGGCTTCAAACTCGAACGCGAGTATTCGCTGAATGTGCGTCCCGCGGGGCAGCTTCTGACCCGCAGGACCGTGCGCCAGATCGCGAAGGGCGAGAGCATCACGCTGTCCGATGATCTGTTTTCCGACCTTGTGCCCGGCACGGGAAGTGTCGCGTTGTCGGTCGGGCCGTCCACCGCGCTCGATGCGGCGTCGATTCTCAAAGCACTCGACCGCTACCCGTTCGGTTGCTCCGAGCAGATCACGAGCCGCGCGCTGCCGCTTCTCTATGTCAACGATCTGGCGGCGTCCGCGCAACTCGCGCTCGACACCGATGCCGAGCAGCGCATCCGGGATTCGATCGACCGGCTGCTCGCGCGGCAGGGCTCGAATGGATCGTTCGGCCTGTGGTCGGTCGGCGGTGACGATCCATGGCTCGATGCCTATGTCGCAGACTTCCTGACGCGGGCGCGCGAGCGTGGGTTCGTGATACCCGACGTCGCATTCCGGCTCGCGCTTGACCGGTTGCGCAACAATATCGCAACCGCGCCCGAGCCCTCGAAGGATGGCGGACGCGAACTCGCCTATGCACTCTACGTTCTGGCGCGCAACGGCACCGCGCCGGTCGGCGATCTCCGCTACATTGCCGACACCAAGCTGAGTGCGATTGCGACCCCCATCGCGAAAGCGCAGATCGCCGCGGCTCTCGGGCTCCTCGGGGACAAGACGCGTGCCGACCGCGTGTACCAGGCCGCGCTCGACGCGACATCCTCGCAGCCGAAGCTGGAATTCGGCAGGCAGGATTACGGGTCGGCGCTGCGCGATTCAGCGGCGCTGGTGACACTCGCCTCCGAAAGCAATGCGCCGCGTGCGACCATCTCAGCCGCGGTGTCGCGGATCGAGGCGGCGCGGCAATTGTCGTCTTACACCTCGACGCAGGAGAATGCGTGGCTTGTGCTCGCCGCGCGCGCGATTGCGAAGGATGCGGCCGGTGTCGCGATGACCGTGAACGGGACCGCCCGGCAGGGCGCGCTCTATCGCAGCAGCAATGCGGCTGCGCTGCAGACGACGCCGCTCCGCGTCGGCAATAACGGCGAGGAGACGTTGCAGGCCGTGGTTTCGGTGACTGGGGCTCCGATTGTGCCGGAGCCTGCGGCCGAAAGCGGTTTCAAGATCGAGCGCAACTACTTCACGCTCGACGGGCAGCCGGTCGATATCGCGAAGGCAAAGCAGAACGAACGCTATGCGGTGGTGCTGAAAGTCACCGAAGGCCAGCCGCAATTCGGACGGATCATCGTTGCCGATTATCTGCCGGCCGGCTTCGAGATCGATAATCCGCGGCTCGTTTCGTCCGGCGAGACCGGCACGCTGGACTGGATCCAGCTCGCGAAGGCGCCGGAGCATTCGGAGTTCCGCGACGATCGCTTCACCGCGGCCTTCAACCGCAACGGCAAGGATGCGGCAATCTTTACGGTGGCGTATGTCGTGCGCGCGGTGGCGCCCGGCACGTACACGCATCCGCAGGCTTTCGTCGAGGACATGTATCGTCCCGACCGGTTCGGGCGCACCGCCACCGGCAAGGTCGAGGTGTCGGCGGCGAAATGAGGCGTCGTGCCGCGATAGCGCTGGGTGCAGCGGGCGCGGTCATCGCCGGCGGCGCGCTTGCCTTCGGGCTGTGGGTGCGCGCGCTGCCGCCATTGCCGCGGGTCGACGCGCTTGCCTATTCGATCGAGGTCGTCGACCGGGACGGGCGGCTTCTGCGTCCTTATACGACCGACGAGGGCCGCTGGCGTCTGAAAGCAGGCGTTGAGGATGTCGATCCTCGCTATCTCGAAATGCTGATCGCCTACGAGGATCGGCGCTTCTACAAGCATTACGGTGTTGATCCGCTGGCCCTTCTGCGCGCGGCCTGGCAATGGATCGCGCATCGCGAGATCGTCTCCGGCGCCTCCACTCTCTCCATGCAGGTGGCGCGTCTGCTCGAGCCGCGAACCGAGCGCACGCTGACCGTGAAGCTTCGGCAGATGGTGCGCGCGGTTCAGTTGGAACGCGCGATGAGCAAGGACGAGATCCTTGCGCTTTATCTCTCGCTTGCCCCCTATGGCGGCAATCTAGAAGGCGTGCGCGCGGCGTCGCTTTCCTATTTCGGCAAGGAGCCCAGGCGGCTGTCGCGGACCGAGGCTGCGCTGCTGGTGGCGCTGCCACAATCCCCGGAAGCGCGTCGTCCCGACCGCTCGCCGGAGCGCTCGAGACTTGCGCGCGATCGCGTGCTCGACCGTATAGCGCGCGACGTCGGCATTCCCGCCGATGAAGTTGCAATGGCGCGGATCGATAAGGTGCCAGTGCAACGCAAGGCCATGCCGGCGCTTGCCGCGCATGCGGCCGATCAGGCGGTGATTGTTGCGCCCGATAGCCGGAGGCACGAACTGACGATAGACGCGCGGTTGCAGCGCGCGCTGGAAATGCTGGCGCTTGAACGCA
>CAZIKZ010000032.1:0-21058 GCA_964539845.1 uncultured Hyphomicrobiales bacterium | reverse complement strand
CACCCCTTCCGCCAACCTTCTTCCGCCACTCATCGCGATCGGGGCTCGCACTGGCTGCGATGTGAGAATTGACCAGATCATACCAACCAAAACGCGTACCGCTGACGCCAACCCCGGAGGGCTGGCGCCGTTACGTGCTGCTGGGATGCGTCGCGATCGCAGCGCTCGGTGTGCTCACTACGCTCGGCGCGGTCTACCTGCTGCCATGGCTCCTGCCCTATCTGCGCTGAGACTGCCTCCCAACCAAAGAACTTGCACCCAGCCCGAGCATTCGGGCGAGCATGCAAGTTCTTGCAGAATGTGCACCCTTGGACGGTAGCGCGTTTAGAAGCGAGCGTTCAGGTTGCGGCCTTGTTCTTGATAGCACCGATGATGGCGGTGAGGATGGCGCCGCCTGCGCCGCCCGCGATCACTTGCGAGACGATTCCGCCGACACTCAGATTTCCGGTCTGCGCCGCGGCGAGGACCGATGGCATCAGCAGCGTCACGATCTGCCCGAGCACACCGCCGCCGACGGCACCGGCTATCAGATTGCCAATCATGCCAAGATCGAATTGCGGCGATGCCTTGCCTGCACCGGCACCGCCAAGCGCGCCCGCGACGAGATTGATCAGAATCTGTTCCATGGAATCTCCTGCCCCGCTGTTGAGACCGGGCAAGTCTAGCCCTCGTTGCGAGAGTCGTCGATCAAGCGCGATGACAGTGCGCCGCTTTCCGACCTTATCCCAGTGTGGTGACGTTCAGTTTGCGCCGCACAGGGAAAAGCACCAGGCCCCAACGATCGGAGATATAGCCCCAGATCCCTTTGGGTGCGAACAGCATGATGACGATCGCGAGCGCGCCAAGCAAAATGAGATACCAGGTGCCGTAGTTTGAGAGATAGGTCTGCATCAGATAGAAGATGACAACTCCGACGATCGGCCCCTCGATGGTCCCGATGCCGCCAATCACCACGATGAAGATCACATAGGCGGTCCAGTCGAGCACCGAAAAGGCCGCATCAGGAGAGACGCGGGCCTTCTGCAGATAGATCAAGGCCCCAACCATCCCTGTGCCAATCGCGGCGAACACAAAAACCCAGAACTTGGTCCGGAAATTATCGATGCCGACACTTTCGGCCGCGACTTCGGAATCACGGATCGCCGCGAGCGCAAGCCCGCGCCGCGAGCGCAGGATCCAGTAGACCGCGAATACAGTTCCGACGACGAGCGTCAGCGCGATCCAGTACGTGACGATGTCACGCGCCGCAGGCGTGCGCACGTCGAATACGGTCTTCACCCATTCAATGCCGAACACACCATTCGTCACGCTGGCTGGCAACGAGGTGCCGGTTCCGCCGCCGAGCGATTTGGACTGCGCGAGCACCAGCCGGTAGACCTCAGCCATCACCCAAGTGCCGATCGCGAAATAGGCGCCGCGAAGACGAAACACCACAAAGGCCGTCGGCACCGCGCACAAGCCCGCGAAGGCGCCGGCTAAAATGATCGCGAGTATCGGATCGAGATCGCCAAAGATGGTCAGTCCGAACAACAGGTAAGCGCCCAGCCCGACAAAAGCCTGTTGGCCGACCGAGACCAGCCCAGCATAGCCAGCGAGCAGGTTCCAGTATTGCGCGAGCGCCAGCATGTAGAAGATGAAGATGAGATCCTGAATAGCATTGCGGCTCGCGAATGTCGGCAGCAGGATCAGGAAACCGACAAGGGCGATACCGAGCGCTGCAAGGATTCGCCCGTAACCGCCGCCGATCTGGCTCGTATAGGTGCGCGCGATGGCCGGTTCGCCGGCAGGGCCGCCGCTCTTATCGTTTTTGTTCTGCTGCCAGGAGGCAACTTGCCAAAACAGGTCCATCCGCTCGCCTCAATCGAAGGCGCGCGGGAACAACCCACGCGGCTTGAGAACGAGGACAATCAGGAACGCAACGTGACCGGCGAGGATCTGCCATTCCGGATTGATCGCGGCACCGATGGTTTGCGCCAGCCCGATGATCATGCCGCCGATCAGTGTGCCCCACAGGCTGCCGAGCCCGCCGATGATCACGGCCTCGAACGCGTAGATCAACCGCGCGGGTCCGATGGTCGGATCGAAATTGGCGCGCATGCCGAGATAAAGCGCGGCGATCGTCACCACGATCATGGCGATTCCCATCGCCACCGCAAAGATGCGCCGGTGATCGATGCCCATCACCTGCGCCACCTCGATGTCGTCCGAAGTCGCACGGAAGGCCCGCCCGAGTTCGGTACGATAGAAAAGAAGATTAAGCGCGAGGATCACGGCGATGGCGGACAGGAAGGTGATCAGCGGCAGCACCCCGAAGGCCACCCCTCCCCCGAGCGAGATCGAAGCGGTCCCGATCTCACCCGACCTGAGCAACTGACTGTCTGCGGAAAACGCCTCCATGAGGCCGTTCTGAATGATGATCGACATCCCGAACGTCACAAGCAGCGGCGGCAGGATGTCACGCCCCAGCGTGCGATTGAGCAGCACATGCTGAAGCGCGAAACCGGTCGCGAACATGATCGGCATTGCCAGCAGCGCGGCGAGAAACGGGTCGATCCCAAGCCACGCGCTGATCGCCAGAATGGCAAAGGCGGCCAGCACGATGAGGTCGCCGTGCGCGAGGTTGACGAGCCGCATGATGCCGAAGATCAGCGACAGCCCCGCCGCGAATAGCGCGTAAAGCCCGCCGAGCAGGATGCCCTGGATGATGGTGTTGATCCATTCCGCCATAAGTTCGTCCTGTCACGATCCGAAATATGCGTTGTGGATCTGGTCGCGCGAGAGCTCGCGCGGGCGGCCAGTGAGCGATAGACGTCCCTCCTGAAAGCAATAGACGCGGTCGGCGACCTGCAGCGCCTGCACGATGTCCTGCTCGACGATGATGACACTGGTGCCGCTTGCCTTGATCCGCGGCAGCGCGGCGTAGATGTCGCGGATGACGATGGGGGCAAGCCCCAGACTGATTTCGTCGCACAGAAGGACGCGCGGATTGGAGATCAGCGCACGGCCGATCGCCGCCATCTGCTGCTGTCCGCCGGACAAGGTCGTGCTCGCCGCATTGCGCCGTTCGCGCAGCACCGGAAACAGCCGGTAGATTTCTTCGAGCGACCATGGCCCGGGAGCCTGACGTCCGTAACGCCCAATCAGCAGGTTTTCCTCGACACTGAGCGACGGAAACAGCCGGCGTCCTTCTGGCACGAGCGAGATGCCGAGCTTCATGACTGAGGCCGCCGGCGTTGCCCCGATCGCATGACCGTCGAACATCACATGGCCAGGGTCGTTTCGGATCAGCCCAGCGATCGATTTGAGATAGGTCGACTTTCCGGCACCATTCGCGCCGATGATCGCCACCGTCTCGCTCTGGTCGAGAACGGTGTCGATGCCGTATAGCGCCTGGAAGTCACCATAGAACGACGTGAGCGCGCGGGTTTCAAGCAAGGCCATTATGCTTCGATGCCCATATAGATCTGCCGC
This sequence comes from uncultured Hyphomicrobiales bacterium, assembly GCA_964539845.1. Taxonomy (GTDB): domain Bacteria; phylum Pseudomonadota; class Alphaproteobacteria; order Rhizobiales; family Xanthobacteraceae; genus Pseudorhodoplanes. Next base: position 17,587 of record CAZIKZ010000032.1, on the reverse strand, counting down.
ACCTCGGGCGAGTTCATCACGGTGCGCGGATGCCCCTCCGCAATCTTGCGTCCGAAATTGAGCACGACCAGACGGCCGACGATGGCGAGCAGCGCATGCACGACATGCTCGATCCAGACGATGGTGGTGCCATCGGCATGGATGCGGCGGATGGTTTCGACGAGTTCGTGGCACTCGCCCTCCGTCAGTCCGCCCGCAATCTCGTCAAGCAGCAGGAGGCGTGGACCGGTTGAGAGTGCGCGCGCCATTTCGAGGCGCTTGCGTTCAAGCAATGAGAGAGACCCGGCCGGCACATTGGCGCGCGGCAACAGATGCGTGAGATCGAGGATCCGCCCGCAGGCATCGGTCACATCGCGCTCGTTCTTGCCGCGCCCATAGACTGCGCCGACCAACAGATTCTCGAACACGGTTAAATTTTCGAACGGCTGCGGAATTTGATACGAGCGCCCCACCCCGGCGATACAGCGCTCGTGCGGTCGCGTGCGGGTGATGTCCTTGCCGTCGAGACGGATCGTGCCCGCGGCGGGCGACACGCCGCCCGCGATAAGATTGAAGAGCGTGGTTTTGCCGGCCCCATTAGGACCGATGATCCCAAGCGCCTCTCCGGCATGAACCGACAGATCGATATTGTCGGCGACCACCACGGAGCCGAACGCTTTGGAGACGCCTTGGAGTTCAAGGAGCATGCGACAAGGATAAACAACGGCGCAGCGGTTATGACAAGGGGCGGGTCAATGCCGCTGCCGTTGTCATGCGTCGATTGCCAATGAGCTGAACCGCCATGCGATACAGCTCCATCCTGACAGCTTTCACGACATCAGCCGGAGCTTGCCGACTGTTTTCATGTGCGCGCTCCACGCATCGAAGCGAACGCGGAATTAGGCCGCGCACCGTCGCAGCCAACGAAGGTGGTCCGGGCTTATACGGGAATGCGCATGAGCCCGGACCGCGTGCCTCAGCCGATCGGCTCCATCTTGCCGCCAACCGGAATATTCGGCGCTGTGCGGTTGTCGGTGATCACGATCTCGTACTTGTTGCCGTCCTTGACGCGCCACTGCCCTCCGACCAGCGGCGTACGAGTCACGTTCTTGGCGGCGAATGGTGGCACGCCCTTGCCGTCCCAGCGCACGGGACCAGCGACGGTCTCGATGTTGGTCTTCTGAATCGCGTCCACGGTAGACTTGGCATCGCCGATCTGCTGCGTGCGCTTCAGCACATCAAGTCCGACCTCAAACAGCGAATGGACGAAGCCGATCGGTTGCGTCCATTGCTTCTTTGAAGATTGCTCGTAGGCGTCACCGAGCTGTTTCGCGCTCATGCCGTTGAGCGATGACTTGAACGGATGGCTTGGAGACCACCAAACCTCCGACGAGAGGTTGTGGCCGTCCTTGCCCAGCGCTTCGACCGCGACGGGAAACAGGATCGCCTTTCCAACAGACGCCGCCTTCGGCCTGAAGCCTTGCTGCAAGGACTGCTTCCAGAAGGTGGTGAAATCGGGCGGAAGCACCACACCGGTCAGGATCTGTGCGTTGGCGGCCTTGAACGCCGCGATCTGCGCCGAGAAATTGTCGGTGAGATTCTGATAGCGGCCCGGATCGAACAGCTTGAAGCCGGCCTTGTCGAGCGCAGGCGGCAAACCGACGACCTTGTCGCCCCACGCGTTACCGTCGGCATCGTTCGGAAACAGGCCACCGACGACCTTATTGGTGTCGAGTTGGCTCCACATGTTGGTGAAGACCGCGATGACATCTTCGAGGCCCCAGAAATAGTGGTACGTGTAGTTGAATGGCTTCCACGATTTCGGGTCACCCGGATTGCCTTGCCGGCCGATGAACCAGGGTTGCCACGGACAATTGGTGGAGACGCAGGGCACCTCCTCGATCTCGCACTGGGTCGAAACCGGGTTCGTCGTCTCCGGCGTATTCGCAACCAGCATCAGATCAATCTTGTCGCGGACGATCAGTTCCTTCGCAACTTCCGCCGCGCGGTTCGGATTGGACTGGCTGTCCCTGACAATCACCTCGAGCGGCCGGGTGCCGCCAGGAACCTGCAGACCGTTCTTCGTGGCCTCACGCACCTGACCGAGCACGAAATTGTCAGCTTCGGCGAATGCGGCAAGCGGCCCGGTTTGCGGCGAAACGAAGCCGATCTTGATCGGCTTCTGTTGCGCGATGGCGGACATGTAGACGCCGCTCGATGCGAGTGCCGCGCTGCCGGCCGCAGAATATTTAAGCAGGGTGCGCCGGTCGATGCCACGGCGCGTGGTCTTGTCGGTCATCGCTAATCCTCCCGGTGAGTTTTGTGTCTGCTTCGCAAGCGCGCAGGCGGAACGTCGTGTACCGCCTAGCGGACACGCGCTCCCGTTATGCGATATTGTTCGTTAGCGACCGCTACGTGTCAACGCCGCGCGGGATCGCGCGGCGGAACATTTTCGCGGTTTGACCGGTCAAACTTAACCGAAGTACGCCGACTGTATCACGGTTCGGTACAGCTCACGCGATTGAAGCGGACATTGCCTGCGGAGGCAGGGATCGACGACCCGACGGATGCTCTCGCCACGCGCTGTCCACGCTCGACGACCCAGTAGAGCCCGAGCCTCGCACCTGCCACGATCGACACGATTGCGATCACCGATCCGACCGAGAGCGTAGATACGCCGGTGACGCCCTGGCCGATCGTACAGCCGAGCGCGGTGATGCCGCCGAAGCCCATCATGAACGCCCCAGCCACACGCCGTCTGAACTCGGCGGCACTGGCCGGAATTTGCCAGCGGAAGCTGCCATCGCTCAGCGCTGCGACATAGGCGCCGACTACGAAGCCGATCACGGCACCGACCGGGAAGTCGATCGACAGCGCCGTCGACAACATGCTGTAGAGCAATGTCTCGCCAAGCGGGCCGACGAAGGTGAAGGATTCGATCCGGCGCGCATCGAACGAATCGTAGCCTGCGATTCCGGTCGCCCACCAGCCCGCGACGACGATCAGCCCGATGAGCAGACCGGTTAGCGCAAAGCGGGGCGTTGCGCGAAAGCCCCGATGGAAGAAAGCGTAGGCCGCAATAGCAAGACCGATCACAATCGCCGCGATCGTGGCACCTTGGCCGCTAAGACCCGCAAGCAATGGCAGCCGCTGCGTGGCCGACGCGCCGAGATTGATCGCGAGCGGATCAGTGACCGCGACACGCGCGACGCCCGTCAGACCGCGCATGGTCATCATGGCCGTCACGCCCATCACGAGGAATGTGATGACGGCGCGCAGGTCGCCGCCGCCGATCTGCCGCAGTGTGCCCATCCCGCAGGTGCCATTCAGCGCCATCCCGAAACCGAAGATCAGGCCACCAAGAATGAGTGCACCAAGTTCAAGGCGCGAACCGGTATAGATCGACTTGGCGAGGTCGAGCTCGCCATAGGCCTCCAGTAGGTGAACACCGACGACCGCGACGCCGATCGCCAGCAGCCAGCTGCGCAGCCGGCGCGTGTCATTGGAATAGACTGAGTCCTCGATGGCTCCGAGCGTGCAGAAGCGACCGCGCCGCGCAACGAATCCGAATGCTGCGCCGAGCCCGAGGCCAAGCACGAACCGCACGAGATTAAGCGAAAGATCGTCAAACATCGTCATACCTTCGGGGAGCAGAACGCGGCGTGCAGCGCCTCGATCACCTGTCGAACTTCGGGACGCGCGAGCGAATAGTAGATGTTCTTGCCGTCGCGGCGGGTCTCGACCAGGTCGTCCGCACGCAGGCGCGCCAGTTGCTGCGATACCGCGGGCTGCCGCAGCTTCAGAAGTTGCTCAATTTCAGTGACCGACTTTTCGCCTTCGCTCAGCAGGCACAGAATCACAAGCCGTGCCTCATGCGACAAAGCCTTGAGAAAGTCGCTCGCCGCCTGTGCGTTCTTCAGAAGGTCGTCGATGTCGAGGTCAGGCTTTTTCGGCTTGCGGGCCAGCGCGGTCGCCATATCGTCGCTCCGTCACGGATGCGAGGATACATGCGCTAATCTGCAAGTATTTGAAAGGGATGGAACTTTCAATTTGCGCTGCGGCTAGAGCAAAAGCTTTTCCAAAACGCCCCAAAAAAAGAATTCGCCCGGGTAGCCCTCTATCCGGGCCTTCTCCTTGCCGCCCTCGACCAGCACGAAGGTGGGCGTGTAGCGGATCGGACTTTTCAGTTCGACCGAAGTGTCCTTGCCGCGGTCGATCTGCACCTGCCGGAGCGGCAGTGTCTTGCCGATCTCGGTCTTCGGGTACACCGCTCCGATTTCACGATCCCAGGCCAGACAATAGGGACAGCCGGCGCGGCGAAACATCACGAGTTCGGCCGACAGCGCCGGCAGCGCCGCTCCAAGCAATGCAACGAGGACACAGAAGGACTTCAACATCTGCACGGTCGGCACCTTTGCAGCAAGCGGTGCAAAGACATATAATTGCGAGATCATGAATACAACAAGCCGCCTCACCCGCCGCACCTTCCTCGCCAGCACGGCTGCGCTGCTGGCGCCGCTCCCGGCGGCTGCGTCTGCGCTCAAGCTGAACGATGACGGCCTCTATACCAAGCCATGGTTCCTGGAGAGCCTGCTCGACCTCACCGACGACCTGAAGGAGGCAGCCGACAAGGGCAAGCGCCTCGCGATCATGTGGGAGCTCAAGGGCTGCCCCTATTGCAAGAAGATCCATGAGATCAATCTCGCGGATCCTGCGATCGAGACCTTCATCAAGGAGCGGTTCGAACTACTGCAACTCAACATCATCGGCGCGCGCGAAGTCACGGATTTCGATGGTGAGCGGCTGACGGAGAAGGCGTTCGCCCGCAAATACGGCGTGCGCGCGACGCCGACTTTCCAGTTCTTCCCCGAGCGCGCCGATAATCTCGCACAGAAGCCGCCGGCGGCGCGCGAGGTGGCGCGCTGGCAGGGCTATATGGAGCCGAAGCCGTTTGCCGCGATGTTTCGTTTCGTGACTGAGCTGGGCTACGAAAAGACGAACCTGACGGATTATCTGAAAGCGCAGGGCTGAACGGATGCGTCATTCCGGACGCCGCGAAGCGGCGATCCGGAATCCAGAGCCAAGCATCGGCGCCCGCTGTCTTGCTGGCTGGGTTCCGGGTTCGCGGCCTTCGGCCGCGCCCCGGAATGACGGAGCGCCCTACCCCACCTTCAGATAGGCAAAGCCCTTGCCCTGCAATTCGGCAACGGTCGCAACACCCGACGGCACGAATTTCAGGAACGCGTCATTTCGGGTTTTGGCCATGTCGATTTTCTGGCGCTTGTAAGTGATCTCGCAGAGATAGGCCTCGACGCCGAACTTGGTCAGGCCGACGAAGCGCTTGTAGATATCGTCATCGATCTGGTCCTTCTCCCAGGGCGTTCCCGAACGGTCGGCAAGAAAGAATTTGATGCCGGGGCCATGCGCCACGATGACGAGCTTCACACGCATCGGATCGAACTCGTAGACCGACAGATGATTGTTCATGTTGGTCAGGAGTTGCGAGAAGCGCTGCGGATCGCCGAAATCGCAGTGATAGAGACACGCGATGTCGGTATCTTTCTTGATATCATCGATCTTGATCTGGGCGGGCGCGGCCTGCACCCGCGACGCGCCGATGGCAGCACCCGTGAGCGCCAGCGCGCCGATAAAACCGCGCCGGCTGGTCTTCGACTCGGTCATGGTTCTCTCCATGCAATTCGGCCGGCGCGATGATCGCGCCGGCACGTGAAATTTGCGAGAACCCTAGTCCTTGTTCACTGGACTGTCCGGGCTCATCAGGAGCGCCACAGCATCCTTGATCTGCTCGATGGTCAATACTTTATTCGCGCCGAAGCGTGGCATATTCGAGCATGGAAGCGCCGCGTGGGAGTTATAAATTTTCTCGTAGGTTGCCTTCACATCGGCTTCGGCAAAGTTCCTGAGCTTGCCGTATTGCGACAGGCTCGGCCCGAGCGTGCCGTAGCTCACTTCCTGCTTCGATATCTGATGGCAGGCATAACAATTGCCGCCATTAGCGCGCGTCGCCGGATAATCGGTGAATCGCAAACCGTAGCCGCCTTGCGCGAGCGCCTCGCCTTTCTTCCAGTCGCCGATGAACTTGCCGTCGGCCGGATATTCGATGGTCGCGGCTTCACGCTTCTGGATCGCGTCAGCGATGTCTTTCGGCGGACTGTTCTGGGCGGCCGAGCATTGCTTCATGGTCTCGTCCTGCGATAGCCGCGGGACGAATTGTTCCGGTGCACCCGGGAACGCCGCCTTGATTGCGGCATCGGCCGCGCCTGGCGGCACGGTAGACTTCTGCTGGGCAATTGCAGCCGACCCGGCAAGCACAGCAGCGGCGACAACAACGAACGGAAGTTTATTCATGATGGCTGTCCTTCCGTTCAACGCTTCAGACCGGGCGCGGCGATCTCGCCGCCTTCGGCCTTCTTGACGAGATAGGCGATCAGCGCGACGCTCGCGTCTGAAGCCATCTGCAATTGCGGCATCCGCATCTGCCAGTAGCAGTCATACAGCCGGTGCTGCATGGTCATCACATGGGTGGATGACACGCGATAGGCCGGCCATTCGCCAATCACCTGGCGCGCCGCTTTGGGCTCGGACAGGAACGGCAGTCCCTGCAGGCGAATGCGCAAGCCTTCCGCCGCGTGGCAGGTCGAGCAGGAAAAATCCATTGGACCGGAACGCCGGAAGAACAAGTCTTCGCCGAGCGCCAGCACCTCCTTTTCCTTCGGATGATCCATCCTGGCCGCGAATTTCTGGCCCGAAGACTGGTTTGCAATATAGGTCGCGATCGCGCCGAGCTCTCTCACCGGCTGGCCACCGCCCGGATGCGGACGCTTCACAAGATCGGCGCGGTTGAAGCCCTGCAATTGCTCCATGCACCACAAGAGACGCGTCTCCACATCCATCACCCGGTCCGCGTCCTTGAAGTAGCGCGGCAACTCCGCAAACGCGCCCTCGACCTTGCCGGGTCCCTTGCCAAGATCGCATTGCTCAAGGCTGACGTTCTTTGGACCGCGCGCAGTCTTCCACAGCACTTCGCCACGATCCGAATCGAGCAGACCCGGGTTGCTCCAGGGGTCTGCCTTCAGCATCTGACGATAGCGTTCGATCGCCTTCTCGGTCTCGGCATCCTGTGCCGAGACACCGAATGTCAGCAGCGCGCTCACGCCAATAGCGAATAACAATACCGGTCTGATTTTCACGCGTTCTCTCCCGCCTCGCGTTTTTATGCGCTTCGTCATTGGCTGTACGAAGCATGGGCCTTCAAGATCAAGGGCCGTTAAGTGAAAACAATACATGCATTTCCCCGCATGAGAAGCTTTTGCTGTTTGTGCAGCGCACAGGAGAATATTCGTTGCGCGATGGGGCTCATTTCGATAATCACTTTCAACACAGTGAATATGTTCCGTGCTATATACGCGGACGCGGCGAGGAAACGTGAGGCAGGCGGTCGGCGGGCTTGAAGCCCGGCTCCAGTCATGCGAATCCCGCACTGCAATTGACGATCGGCCACGCGACGCCCCATCTATGCGCGAGCGTTCAGGAGAGGAATGAGATGACGATATCGATTACGCGCCGGCAGACATTTCTCGTGGGCGCCGCAGCGATCGCGGCGGCAGCCCTGGGACAGACCATCGCGCCGGCCTATGCCGCGAACAACCTCGACGAGATGGCGAAGAAATTCACCGGCGGGACAGCGCCCGTCGAAGGCAAGGTCAAGCTGGACCTGCCGGAAATCGCGGAGAACGGAAACACAGTACCGATCACCGTTTCGGTGGACAGCCCGATGACCGACGCGGATTACGTGAAGGAAGTGATCGTGCTCGCGGATGGCAATCCGAATGCAGGCATCGCAACCTTCCACTTCTCCCCCGCGAGCGGAGTCGCGGAAGCCAACACCCGGATCCGGCTGGCGAATACGCAGAATATCGTCGCGATCGCCAAGACCAATGACGGCAAATACTACACCGCCAAAAAGCAGGTGAAGGTCACGATCGGCGGCTGCGGCGGCTGATTTCGCCGCGCCCCATAGCCACACCATCAGGTTCAGGAGACTGCAATGTCCACGCCCAAGCCGCGCATCAAGCTCGACAAGAAGGAAGCCAAGAAAGGCGACATCGTCGAGGTCAAGGCACTCGTCTCGCACGTCATGGAAACCGGCCAGCGCAAAAGCGCCGATGGCAAGGTGATCCCGCGCAGGATCCTCAACAAGTTCACCGCCACGGTGAATGGCAAAGAGGTGTTCTCGGCAGATTTCGAGCCGGCCGTGTCTGCCAATCCATACATCCAGTTCAAGTTCAAAGCCACGGAATCGGGTCCTGTGGTGCTGACCTGGATCGACGACGACGGTTCCAAGATCGTCGGCGAAGACAGCATCAAGGTCCTTTAGAGCCTTTTGTTCTGAGCCTGCTCTGCAGACCGTCTGCGTTGGTCTGAGTTGTTCGGCGGAGTCGTTCCACGAGCGATGACGTGCGGGGAGCGCACATGATTTCACGCCGCGATTTCATCCAGCTTGCCGCCGCAACCGCGGCCATCCTTCCGGCAGGCTGGACGTCCGCCCTCGCCCAGCAGCGGCTGACGCAAGACGACCTGCTGCGCTTCGAGCCGCTCGGCAATGTGACGCTGGTACACGTCACCGACATCCATGCGCAGCTTCGGCCGATCTATTTCCGCGAACCCTCGATCAATCTCGGGACCGGTGACGCGAAAGGCCTCGTGCCTCATATCACCGGCAAGGCGCTGCTCGATTACTACAAGATCCCGGCCGGTTCCGCCGAAGCCTACGCGCTCGCCTATCCAGACTTTGCGGCGCTGGCCAAATCCTACGGCCGGCTCGGCGGGCTCGACCGTATCGCGACCATCCTGAAGAGCATTCGCGCCGAGCGCGGTGACCGCGTCATGTTCCTCGACGGCGGCGACACCTGGCAGAACAGCTACACCGCGCTGCAGTCGAAGGGCCAGGACATGGTCGACTGCATGGCCCTGCTCAAGCCAGATGCGATGACCGGGCATTGGGAGTTCACGCTCGGCACTGACCGCGTGAAAGAGATCGTGGACAACCTCGGATTCCCGTTCCTTGCGCAGAACATGCGCGACACGGAATGGGACGAGCCGGCCTTCAAACCCTCAGCGATGTTCGAGCGCGGTGGCGTCAAGATCGCGGTGATCGGTCAGGCATTCCCGTATACGCCGATCGCCAATCCGCGCTGGATGATCCCGAACTGGTCGTTCGGAATCCGCGAGGATGACCTGCGCGCCAATGTCGAGAGGGTCCGAAAGGACGGCGCGCAGCTCGTGGTGCTGCTCTCGCATAACGGTTTTGATGTCGACCGGAAGCTTGCCTCACGCGTTCCCGGCATCGACGTGATCCTGACCGGACATACGCATGACGCCCTCCCCGATGTTGTGAAGGTCGGCAAGACACTCCTCGTCGCATCCGGCAGTCACGGCAAATTCGTCTCCCGGCTCGATCTCGATGTGCAGGGCGGCGAGGTCAAGGGCCATCGCTTCCGGCTGATCCCGGTCTTCTCCGATGTGATCGCATCCGACACGGAGGTCGCTGAGAAGATCGACGCTATCCGAAAGCCGCACGAAAAGATGTTGCGCGAAACCGTCGCGCGCACCGATACGGTCCTCTACCGCCGCGGCAATTTCAACGGCACGCTCGATGACGTGATCTGCGACGCGCTTCTGTCCGAACGCGACGCCGAGATCGCGCTGTCGCCTGGTTTCCGCTGGGGGTCGTCGCTGCTGCCGGGTCAGGACATCACGCGCGAGGACGTCTACAACGCCACCGCGATCACCTATCCGAACGCCTACCGCATGACGATGACCGGCGCGCGGCTGAAGGAGATCATGGAGGATGTGGCCGACAACCTGTTCTATCCCGACCCGTATTATCAGCAGGGCGGCGATATGGTGCGGGTCGGCGGCCTCTCCTACACCATCGATGTCGGCAAGCCCGGCGGCCAGCGCATCTCCGACATGACGCTGGTCCGGACCGGCAAGCCGCTGGACCCGCAACGCGACTACACCGTCGCCGGATGGGCGAGCGTGAATGAAGGCACCGAAGGCCCGCCGATCTGGGACGTCGTGATGAATCACCTCGAAAAGAAGAAAGTCGTTGCTCCCAAGGAGCTGACGAATGTTCGCGTGACGGGCGTGTAAAAAATTTTGGCCAGACATATGCAAACATACGCATCATTGAAGATGAGCCGAATGAGAGGCATCGCATGAAGGGTCTCACTTCGCGCCGCGGCTTTCTACGCACGGGCCTTGCGGCAGGTGGCGTCATCGCCGCCGGTGGCGCCAGCGCCGGCGCACCGCAAGGGAATGCCGCAAACCAGCCGCCCAATATTCCGGACTGGACCCGTTCGCTCGGCGAAGGTGTGGCCGTGCGCGGTTACGGCAAGCCGTCCGAATTTGAAAAGAGTATCATCCGCCGCGATGTTGAATGGCTCACGGCCTCGCGCGAAAGCTCTGTCAGTTTCACACCGCTGCACGCGCTCGACGGGCCGGTCACGCCGAACGGACTTTGTTTCGAGCGTCATCACTCCGGCATTGCGGAAGTCGATCCCGCAGATTACCGGCTGATCCTGCATGGACTCGTCGACAGGCCGCTGATCTTCACGCTCGACGACATCAAGCGCATACCGCGCGTGAACCGTCCCTATTTTTGCGAGTGCGCGGCGAATTCAGGCATGGAATGGCGCGGCGCGCAGCTCAATGGCTGTCAGTACACGCACGGCATGGTCCATTCGGTGATGTATACCGGCGTGCCACTGAAAACGCTTCTCAACGAGGCGGGCATCAAAACGAATGCGAAGTGGCTGCTGCTCGAAGGCAGCGATTCTGCCGCAATGACGCGCTCGCTTCCGCTCACCAAGGCACTCGACGATGTGCTGATCGCCTATCGCATGAATGGCGAGATGCTCTACCCGGAAAACGGCTATCCGGTGCGCGCCGTCGTCCCCGGCTGGGAAGCCAATATGTGGGTCAAATGGCTGCGCCGGATCGAAGTCGGCGATCAACCCTGGCATCACCGCGAGGAGACGTCGAAATACACCGACCTTCTCGAGAACGGAAAGGCGCGGCGCTTCACTTACGTGATGGACGCAAAGTCCGTCATCACCAATCCGAGCCCGCAGGCGCCTCTCAACCACAAGTCGGGATTCACGGTGTTGTCAGGAGTCGCATGGTCCGGCCGCGGCAAGATCGCCCGTGTCGATGTTTCGCTGGACGGTGGCCGCAACTGGCGCACCGCGCAACTGGACGGCCCGGTCTGGGAAAAGGCCATCACTCGCTTCTATTACGAGTTCGACTGGGACGGTCGCGAACTCCTGCTGCAGTCGCGTGCGATGGACGACACCGGATACGTGCAGCCGACCAAGACCGAACTGCGCAACGTACGTGGCGTCAATTCGGTCTATCACAACAACGGCATCCAGACGTGGCAGTTGCACAAGAACGGCGAGGTCGAGAATGTCGAAGTATCCTGACCCGTCATTCCGGGACGCGCGTGAAACGCGCGGACCCGGATTCCAGTCAAATCCTCCCTGCTTGCCTCTGGATTCCGGGTTCGTCGCTGCGCGACGCCCCGGAATGACGATCGGTGTATTCTCGTTGGTTTTCATGTCATTCATCGCTGGCCTTGCGACCTGCGATGTCAGCGCGGCTTCCGAAAAGAAACTCAACATTGGCCACGAAGCGACCGCAGAAGAAATCGCCGGCTGGGATATCGATATTCGGCCCGACGGTCACGGCCTTCCCGTGGGCAAGGGCACCGTGAAACAGGGCGAGCCGCTTTATGTCGAACGCTGCGCCGCCTGCCACGGTGAATTCGGTGAAAGTGCCGGACGCTGGCCGATTTTGTCAGGGGGCAACGGATCGCTCGCGAGCCACGATCCGATCAAATCCGTCGGGTCGTACTGGCCTTATGCGTCAACGCTTATCGACTATATCCGCCGCGCCATGCCGTTCGGCGCTTCGCAGACGCTGACCAATGACGAGCTCTACGCGATCACCGCTTACGTTCTCTTTCTCAACGACATCATCACGTCGGATGATTTCGAACTGAGTGACAAGAATTTCAGGACGATCAAGCTTCCGAACGAGGCTCATTTCTTCGACGATGATCGCGAGATTTCGGAGAAGCAATTCTGGAAGAAGGCTCCCTGCATGACGGACTGCGTGACTGGTCAGGCACAGGTTATCGGCCGTGCGCGTGCGATCGATGTGACACCGGAAGGCGGCAAGACCGCGGGTACGGATTGACGTGCCGGAGCAGCGCCGTCGCTGCAAAAAAGAACGGCGGGCAAATGCCCGCCGTTTCCGAACAAATGTCCGCATGCAATCACACGGCTGGCTTCGAGCCCCAGGTATCCTGGCTGATCGCGTTGTACCAGCCCACCCCGTAATCGGCCTCCAGCTTGCGGAAACCTTCCGGCGCTTCGCGGGGACTCACGCCGCCGCCTTTCGCTTCGATGATCTTGCCGCCATCCACGGCGTAAACGTTGGCGACCGAGATCCCGTAATCCGGAGCGATCAGGCTGTAGCAAGTGTTGGCCCAGGAGGCGGTCGGTGCCGGGCGACCGGCCAGTATTTCGACGATCGCCGCCGCCGCAACCTTGCCCTGCGCGTTCGCGCAGAATCCGGACTTCGGCATCGGCGCAGCAATCGTTGCGTCTCCGACCACGTAGACATCGGCGACTTGCGTCGACTCGAAGGTCTGCGGCTTGACCGGCACCCAGCCGCCCTGGTTCGTAACCCCTACCCTGTCGGCAATCGCACCGGCCTTCTGCGGCGGGATGACGTTCAGCACGGCGGCCTTGTGCTTGCCGCCGAACTCGGTCTCGACCTCGAGCGTCTTGGCATTGACCTTGACGACCTTGCCGTCCTTCGCGCGGGGGACCCATTCGAGGTTGTCGGCGTAGAATTTCTTCCAGCCGTCCTGGAAAAGACCCTGCTTCGAGAAGTTGTCCTTCGCGTCGAGGATCAGGAGCTTCGACTTCGGCTTCTTGGTTTTCAGATAATGCGCGACCATGCTGGCGCGCTCATACGGTCCGGGCGGGCAGCGGAACGGATTGTCCGGCGCGACGATGATGAACAGACCGCCGTCCTGCATGGAGTCGAGTTGCTTCTTCAGCAGCGTCGTCTGCGGACCCGCCTGCCAGGCATGCGGCGCAAGCTGTGCGGCGGCCTCGTCATAGCCCTCCAGTGCACCCCAGCGCATATCGATGCCGGGCGACAAAACCAGCTTGTCGTAGGGAAGCTTACGGCCCCCCGACAGCGTCACGCTCTTTGCCTTCGTATCGACGTCGTTCGCACGCTCATGCACGACCTGCACGCCGATGCGGCGCAGGTCGTCGAAATTGTGACCTTCCTGTTCGAAGGTGCGCAGTCCGCCGAAATACAGATTGGTGAACGGACAGGTATAGAAGCGCTTTGCCGGCTCGATCAGCGTGACCGCAAGCTTCGGGTTTCCGCGCTTGAGATAGCGTGCCGCCGTCGCACCGCCGAATCCGCCTCCGACGACAACGACGCGACCTGCCGATGCTTGCGCAATTGCCGGCATGGAGAACGAGAGCGTGGCCGCGCCCGCTCCGCCGAGCACCGCGAGGGCCTGACGCCGTGAAAGCTTTGTCTGTGCCATTGTTACTTGCCCTTCTTTTTGGCCGGAGCCGCCGCGGGGGCGGTCGCGCTGATCTTGGAGAAATGCGCGGCCAGCGCGGCGAGCTGTTCGTCCGTGTATCCCTTGGCGAGCCGGCCCATGACTGTTGTTCCGGCCGGCGGCGTATCGGACTTGAACGCCTTGAGCTGATCGAGCAGCAGCGCCGCGGGCCGTCCTGCAATCGATACGATCGGGCCTGGAGAGCGGCCGTCGGTGCCATGGCAACTCGCACACGGACCGGCCAGCACGACGACGTCTGCCGGCGACTGTGCAGCCGCGGGTTGAACCGGCGTCAGAGCAGCACCGAGCGCAAGCAGCATCGCGGCTGGCGCGCTGTTCTTAAAAAGCATTCTGGACATGAAGCTCTCAGCTCGGATGGGGTTAAAGCGTTTAGACAAGTTCTTGACTCCGCCAGACTTGATGGTTTTGGTCAATGCCTCTGGAACAATTTGAAACTTGCTTCCATGTCGCACCCTGTTCCTGAAAAACTCGCCCTCCGATCGGCTATTGAGGGAAAAGCTTTTTGCGGTGCCACAGAGAATCGCCGTTCACCGGCCGGAGTCTCCTCATGATTCAACGCGTGAACCGCGGGTACGACAGGCCCATGACCGACGATAACGGCGCAGCAATGCGGCTCCCGCATCGCCGTCACGTATTGACCGGGCTAGGCGCGATGATCGTTGCGCCCTTTGGCTCGCACGCGTTGTGCGCCGCACCATCGGTGACCCACAAGGTCGGCGCCATCGAAGTCTCGATCGTCAGCGACGGCGTGCTGAACGTTCCGCTCTCGTTCACGCTGCCGGAAACGCCGCCGGCGGACGCCGCAGCATTGTTCAAGGCGCATGGCCTGCCTGAAGGCGGCGCGCCCGTGCAGACCAATGTGGTCCTTGTTAAGTCTGGCTCCGAGCGCATCCTGATCGACGCGGGGTCAGGACCTGGCTTCCAGGCGACGGCTGGCAAGCTGCAGGAAAATCTCGAAGCCGCGGGTATCCCGGCCGATAGCATTACCAAGGTCGTGTTCACGCATGGTCATGCCGACCATCTCTGGGGTGTGATCGACGATTTCGGTGACAGCGATCGCTTCCCGAATGCGACCTACGTCATCTCGGCTCCCGAATGGGACTTCTGGACCGATCCGGACACGCCGGCACGCGTGCCGGACGCATTGAAAGGAATGGCAGCGGGTACAAGCCGCATTCTCAAGACGATCGCGAAGAAAGTTGAACGCCGCAAGGACGGCGACAGCGTGGGTCCGGGACTGACCTATCTCGCAACGCCCGGACACACGCCAGGACACATGGCGGTGCTGATCGAAAACGGCGGCCAGCGGCTTGTGGTCGGCGGCGATGTGCTCACCAACAGCGCGATCTCCTTCGCGCGGCCGGACTGGCGCATCGGCGCTGATTTCGATCGTGATCAGGGGATCGCGACGCGCAAGCGTCTGCTTGACCAATTGACAAACGACCGTATCCCGCTGATCGGGTTTCACATCGCATGGCCCGGCCTTGGCGTGGTGGAACGCGCAGGCCCCGCTTATCGTTTCATACCGCTCTGACCCAGAACTTTGAGGACCTCATGACCAGGATTGTTGCCGCTGCCCTGATTCTTGGCGCGTTCGGCGTGCAAGCTCATGCCCAGGACGCCGCTGCCGGTGAGAAGGTTTATGTGCAATGCCGCGCATGCCATCAGATCGGCGAGACGGCGAAAAACGGCGTTGGCCCACTCCTCAATGGATTGTTCGGGCGCAAGTCGGGAACGATCGAGGGCTACAATTATTCGGAGGCCAACAAGAATTCGGGCATCGTCTGGGACGAGGCGGTTTTCGCTGAATACATCCAGAATCCGCGCGCAAAGATCCCTGGCACCAAGATGATCTATGCCGGACTTAAAGACGAGAAGCGGATTGGCGACCTGACTGCTTTCCTCAAGCAATACGACAAGGACGGCAAGAAAACCGCGCAGTAGCGCCTCGCAAGGCGTCAGTGCCGGACCGGCGCATAGCTCGTCACCGCCGGTCCGCCGAACGCCGCCATTTCCAGATGACGCGGCACGATCAACCGGCGTCCGGGTTCGAGGGACGTATTCGGGCTCAGGTCGTTGAGTTGTGCCACCGCCCAGACCGGCACCGCGTAGCGCTGCGCGACCGTGCGTGGGGTGTCGCCCGGTTCGGCCCGGATGCCCATGCCTGAATCCCACAACTCGATCGCCTCACCACGGGGCATGATATAGCGGATCGGCACCGTCGCGCCTTCAAGCTGGACCGGCAGCGACGAAATCTGCACGACCTTGGCGACGATCTTGTCTTGCAGGCCGCGGATCTTGACCATGTTGACGTGCAGCACTTCCCAGTAATTGCGAAGGTCGATGGTGGCGAAGTGACCGCGGAAATCCGCCGCCTGCCGTACGTAGCCGCCGCCAAAGAAATTCATCGACTGATAGATGTTGATGAAGCGGTCGACATTGTTCGGAACGGTCGGCGCCTTGCGCGTCGGATCGAACGCGACCACGAGGCTGACCGGCACGCCGGCATTTTTCAGCTTCCATGCAAAGGCCAATGCCGCGTCACCGCCGGCCGAATGTCCCATCGCCATGATCGGCTGCGGGTTCTTCTTGTAGCGCGCGATGGCCTCATCCGCAGGCCCGGACCAGTTGATGTGGTTGTAAGCCTCGGCGTCGATCCCGCTGGCTGCGATCTTGTCGCGCAGATAATCCATTTCGAAGGATGCGATCCGGCCGCCCATGCCGCGGAACACATAGGCCTTGCCTGTGGCCGGCTTCTGCTGCGCCAACGCACCATTCGAGGACAGGAATCCTTCAAAAACGGAGAGCGATCCACAACCCGACAGGGTGGCGGTCAGCACTCCGACGATCGCGAGGCGCGGCAAATTGAACATGCGCTGTCAGCCCTTGGGTCGTCGCGCCGCTTACGCCGTGGGCTGGCGAAGCCGGAAACGCACGCCACCTGATGCCGTGGGATGAAAGGCGGATTTCGTTAAGATTTTCGTAAGATTGCGACAATGTGCCTGTAACCAACTGTAACTACAGCGCTTTCCAATAAACTCCGCCCCCGCAAATCTTACCGGAGAACCCGGAAATCGTCGCAGAATCAGCTCCGGCTCGGGCCGCGCCGATTTAGCGGTTGACCCTGCGACCCGCCTGCCCTAACGCCGCGCTTTCCGCATTCAGAAGCCGCTCATGACCGCTGCGCCGCGCATTTCCTTTGTCTCGCTGGGCTGCCCCAAGGCGCTGGTCGATTCCGAGCGCATCATTACGCGTCTGCGTGCCGAGGGCTACGAGCTGGCGCGCGGCCATGCCGGCGCCGACGTGACGATCGTGAATACCTGCGGCTTCCTCGACTCCGCGCAGGCGGAGTCGCTTGCCGCCATCGGCGATGCAATGGCCGTGAACGGCAAGGTCATCGTAACTGGCTGCATGGGTGCGGAGCCGGAGAAAATCACGTCGCAATATCCCAATGTGCTCGCGATCACCGGACCTCAGCAATACGAGAGCGTGATGGAGGCCGTGCATCGCGCGCTGCCGCCGATGCATGAACCGTTCGTCGATCTGGTGCCGCCGCAAGGCTTGAAACTGACGCCACGGCATTATGCCTATCTGAAGATTTCCGAAGGCTGCAACAATCGCTGCACCTTCTGCATCATCCCGAAGCTGCGCGGCGACCTCGTTTCACGCCCGGCCGCCGATGTTCTGCGCGAAGCAGAAAAGCTGGTCGAAGCCGGCGTCAAGGAACTGCTCGTCATCTCGCAGGACACCTCGGCCTATGGCGTCGATACGAAATACGCGATCAGCCAATGGCAGGGCCGCGATGTGCAGGCAAAGTTCGTCCCGCTCGCACGCGAACTGGGCGAACTCGGGGTCTGGGTGCGCATGCACTACGTCTACCCCTACCCGCATGACATCGTCGACATGCGG
>CAZIKZ010000031.1:8790-21109 GCA_964539845.1 uncultured Hyphomicrobiales bacterium | reverse complement strand
CATCGTCATGGTTCGTCGAAACCTGAATGGCTTCGCCATCCGGCACCACGTTGAGTTGCACCAGCAGGTCGGGAAACTTGATGTTGTCGGCCGGCTGATTGACCACGATGCCCATCGCGCCTTCCGGCGAATGCGCGCAGATGTAGATCAGGCTCTTGGCAAAGCGGTCGTCGCTCATCGACGGTGAGGCGATCAGCATCTGGCCATCGAGATAGCCACGTGCCGGCTGTCCGCCACCGAGCGATTTCTGCGCCAAGCCTGTCTTCGGAATCTTCATGTTTTCAAGGTTAGCGCCTTCGCACGGCCTTGTGAAACGGTAGTTTAGCCGCACTTCACGTTGAATTCAGTGGTGCGAAACGCGCCAATTGCCTAAATCGTTGCGATGCATCCAGCAAAAATTCGCCTGCCCGTTGTTGCCACAATTGCCCTCGCGGCAATGGCGATTTCCGCACCTGCGGCATTGGCGGACGCCTCTGCCTGGAACGGCGATACGCGCGCGAGCATGCGGATCGTGTCCGGCGGTACCAAAGTCGAAGATCAGCCAGTCTTGCGCGGCGGCGTAGAGATCCGCCTTGCGCCGGGATGGAAAACCTATTGGCGCTACCCGGGCGATTCCGGCGTCCCTCCGCAATTCGACTTTGGAAAATCCGAAAACGTAAAATCGGTGCAATTATTGTGGCCGGCGCCGGAAGAATTCGTCGATGCCGATGGCACTGTGATCGGCTATCGCAGCAACGTTCTTTTTCCGCTGACGATCGAACCGAAAGACGCAAGCCTGCCGGTGGTGTTACGCCTCGTGCTCGATTACGCGATCTGCGAGAAAGTCTGCATCCCGGTCCAGGCCAAGGCAGAGCTGGCGATCAAGGGCGGCGGCAAGGCCGACGCGGCGATCACTGCAGCCGAAAAAACGGTCCCGCGCACGCAGCCGCTTGGCGCAGACGCAGCGCTCTCCATCAAGGCTTTCCAGCGCGACGACAGCAAAAAGCCCGCGCGCGTCCTGGTCGATATTGCCGCACCCGCGGACAGGCCGGTTTCGGTGTTCGCGGAAGGCCCGTCGCCGGATTGGGCGCTGCCGGTCCCCACCAAAATTGACGGCGCGCCGGTTGGCTTGCAGCGCTTTGTCTTCGCTCTCGATGGTCTCCCGCCCGGCGCAACCAGCAAGGGTACGACGCTCAAGGTGACCGCGGTCGCAGGCACCGAAGCAATCGAGACCACCTTCCGGCTCGACTAACGCATCCACCGCGCCTATTTTGCAGCGCAACCCCGTGACACGCAGAGAGGATTCCATGGCCATCAAGGTCGGCGACACATTGCCCAACACCACGTTCCGCGTCATGACCTCGGACGGCCCGAAGCCGAAAACCACCGACGAGGTGTTCAAGGGCAAAAAGGTGGTGCTGTTCGCAGTCCCCGGCGCCTTCACCCCGACCTGCACGAAGAACCACCTGCCGGGCTTCGTAACCAATGCCGCCGCGATCAAGGCCAAGGGCATCGACGCGATCGCGGTCACCGCGGTCAACGATCCGTTCGTGATGGGCGCATGGAAGGCTGCGGCTGGCTCCGACGACATCGAGTTCCTCGCCGACGGCAGCGCCGATTTTGCCAAGGCCACCGGCCTCGAGCTCGACGCTTCGGGTGGCGGCCTCGGCATCCGCTCCAAGCGCTATTGCATGGTCGTGGACAATGGCGTGGTGAAATCGCTTGCGATCGAAGACGCGCCCGGCAAGGCCGACGCGTCGGGCGCCGAGGCGCTGCTGAAGTCGCTGTAATCAGTCGTCATTGCGAGCGAAGCGAAGCAATCCATCGGGTGATCCCGGAATGGATTGCTTCGTCGCTTACGCGCCTCGCAATGACGAACTGGCGATCATTGACGCGCTACTTTGTTGCCCGCAATTCCGCAATGCCCGCGCGAGCAAGCTCATCGGCGCGTTCGTTGAGATCGTGTCCGGCATGGCCCTTGACCCAATGCCATTTGACCTCATGCTGCGCGAGCGCCGCATCGAGGCGTTGCCACAGATCGACATTCTTCACCGGTTTCTTGTCGGCGGTACGCCAGCCATTCTTCTTCCAGCCGTGAATCCAGGCTGAGATCCCGTTCCGCACATACTGACTGTCGGTGTAGAGGTCGACGTGGCATGGCTTGGTCAACGCCTCAAGCGCGGAGATTGCAGCCATCAATTCCATGCGGTTGTTGGTCGTGTGCGCCTCGCCGCCCTTCAGTTCCTTGGTGTGACCGCCGGCTTGCAGGATCGCACCCCAGCCACCCGGACCGGGATTGCCCGAACAAGCGCCGTCGGTATGAACGATGACGTGCGGCAGACTCACGCGAGTTCCCGCGCCTCAATGCCGTAATCGTGCACGCTCTTGGCGTGCTGATGGAAGCGCAGCTTGCGGAAATATTCCTGCGGCGCTTTCGGACGCACCAGCGCGCCGGGTGGGACGTTCAGCCAATCCACCACGCGGGTCGCGAGGAAACGCAATGCGGCACCACGCGCGAGCAACGGCATCGCCACAAGCTCGGCATCGGTCAGCGGCCGGACTTTCGCATAGGCCTGCAACAACGCGCGCCCCTTGGTAACGTTGTAGGAATAATCGTTCTCGAAGCACCAGGCATTCAGGCAGATCGCCACGTCATAGGCGAACATGTCGTTGCAGGCAAAATAGAAGTCTATCAGGCCCGACAAGCGCTCACCGAGAAAGAACACGTTGTCGGGAAACATGTCGGCATGGATGACGCCTTCCGGCAATCCGCGCGGCCACGCGCTTTCCAGAAAATCGAGTTCGTCGCGGATCGCCGCCAGCATGCCGTGCTGGATGGTGTCGATGCGATCGGCGCATGAATCGAACAGCGGGCGCAGCTTGGTGGCCGCGAGCGCATTGGCGCGATGACCTTTGAAGTCCGCGCCGGCGAGATGCAGTTTCGCGAGCGCTTCCCCGACCGCCGAACAATGGCGCGCTTCCACCCGGCGCATCCAGACGCCATCGAGGAACGTCACGATCGCGGCCGCTCTCCCGCATAATTCGCCAAGCGCGTTACCGTCGCGCATCCGCACCGGCTGCGGACAATTGATGCCCCGCAGCGCGAGATGCTCCATCAGCGAGATGAAGAACGGAATATCCTCGACCTCGACCAGCCGTTCGTAGAGCGTAAGGATGAAATAGCCGGCGTCGGTGTGCAGCAGAAAATTGGAATTCTGCACGCCCTCCGCGATGCCCTTGTAGGACAGGAGCTTGCCGATCTCGTAGCGAGCGAGAAAGGCGTCCAGTTCTTCGGCCGGGACATCGGTATAGACCGCCACGGATCACTCCGCCGCTTCGGGTGTGCGCAACGGGCGCGGCAGCGGAAAGAACATATTCTCCTCGGTCGCCGCCATCGTCTCGACATTCAGCGCATAGCGCTGCGCGAACGCGTCGAGCACTTCCTCGACCAGCAGTGTCAGCGCCGGTGCGTCGGCGCTGACACCGAGCGAGGTGATGGCACTGAGCTTGCTCCAGTCGATATCGGCCGCACGCTGAACCAGCACCGCATAGGGGCAACCGGCGCGTTCCGCGACCTCCTTCAGACGCTGCGAGTTGGACGAGTTCGGCGCACCGACAACGACCATCGCCTGCACAAGCGGCGCGACGAGCTTCACGGCGTCCTGGCGGTTGGTCGTGGCATAGCAAATGTCTTCCCGGTGCGGACCGACAATCACCGGAAAACGGGCGCGCAACACGTCGACGATCTCAGAAGTATCAGAAACCGACAGCGTGGTCTGCGTCACAAACGCAAGGTTGTCCGCATCTTTCGGGACAAAAGCACGGGCCTCTTCCAGAGTCTGGATCAACGTGATCGCGCCTTGCGGCAATTGACCCATGGTGCCGACCACTTCCGGATGACCGAAATGACCGATCAGAACGATCTCGCGGCCGCGGCGGAAATGGATCTCGGCCTCGCGATGGACCTTTGTGACCAGCGGACAGGTGGCGTCGAGCGTGATGAAGTTTCGGGTTCTGGCATCCTCGGGCACCGACTTGGGCACACCGTGAGCGGAAAACACCACCGGCGCGTCGGTCTCGGGAATCTCGTCCAGTTCTTCGACAAAGACCGCGCCCTTGGCCTTCAGACTGTCGACCACGTAGCGGTTATGCACAATCTCGTGCCGCACATAGACCGGTGCGCCATAGATCGCGAGCGCGCGCTCCACCGAATCGATGGCCCGCACCACACCGGCGCAGAAACCACGCGGAGAACATAGAATGACTCGAAGCGGCGGTTTTTCCCCGCCGGGCGTGACCGCAGGGCCAGTCATTGGCGCAATTTTCATCGGAACTCTCCCCGCGACATGGGGTTGAGAGCCCCGGGAAGTCAAGGCGCAGCATTCGACTTAACACCTCTGAAAAGCTATAGTGCTTTTATGGTCGGTGGGGCGGACCGGGGCACTGGGGCATGAACACGATCCACATGAAACTGCTGGCAGCTGCAGCCTGCGCTCTTGCGCTCTCCGGCTGCGCGGGCACCGGCAGTGGCTATAGTGGCTATCAGGTCGAAAACGCCACCGGGCGAGCGATTCCGCACCATGCTCTCGCCGACGAGGTATACCTCGATGGAACCGGGCCGACCGCACGGCGGCTGGCGCAGACACCAGACAGGACCGTCGAGCGCCGTTACGCGGAGCCAGTGGAACCCGGGGCGCCAACCCGCGCCATTGTCCGCACACGGCCGACCGCCATCGAGCGAGCCGACGATATCTCAAGCACGTCCAGCACGACGGGCGCGCGGAACTCGGTCCAGACCAACGCCAACAAGCCCTTCACCGACCAATGGTGGGAGAAGGAACGGCGCGAGGACGCCCGCCTGAAGCGGGTCATGGACATCTGCCGCGGCTGCTGATTCCGCCCGCGCAACACCCCTATTCTGTTGCTCCTCGGCGTTTGTACGCCTATATTCTGGCCATTCCTGTCATCCCCGATGACGACCTGCTTCGCCTTCCAAATACGCCCTGACGGGCGGGCGGGGCACGAAGGAGATTTTGCTATGCAGGAAGCGCCGTTGATGCCGAAGGCCACCGCCGTGTGGCTGGTCGAGAACACCGCGCTGTCGTTCGATCAGATCGCCGAATTCTGCAAGCTGCACCCGCTCGAGGTGAAGGCGATCGCCGACGGCGATGCGGCCCAGGGGATCAAGGGTATGGACCCGATCCAGACCGGCCAGCTCACCCGCGAGGAGATCGAGCGCGGCGAAGGCGACAAAAACCGCCGTCTGCATATCGCAGACCGCAAGGTTCGCGTCCCCGAGCAGACCGCGAAGCGCGGCCCGCGCTACACGCCGGTGTCGCGCCGACAGGATCGCCCGAACGCGATCTTGTGGCTGCTACGCAATCATCCCGAACTCAAGGACAGCCAGATCATGCGGCTGGTCGGCACCACCAAGTCGACGATCCAGAGCATTCGCGAGCGCTCACACTGGAACGCGGCAAACCTGTCGCCGCTCGATCCGGTCACGCTTGGCCTGTGCTCGCAGATTGATCTCGACATGCAGGTGGCCAAGGCGGCGAAGGAGAAGCCCGCGCCGTCCGAGCATGAGCGCGTCACGCTCCTGCCGGCCTCTGTCACCACCGCGCCGGAATATGAGCCGGTGGAAGATTCGCGCGTCGCGGCCGCGAGCGCCAAGTCGCAGGAAGACGCCGACGTCGCGTCGGTCTTCGCCAAGTTGAAGAAGATCGGCGGCACGAAGGTCGAGGAAGACTGAGGTTACGCGCGCGTCTCCGCGCAAGCGGGGATGCGCTTCAATTGCGCCGGGATTGCCGCCTGTGCGGCAAACCAACATCGGCAGCTCGTTCGATCCACCGCGAGCTTGCCGTTCGCGACGGTCTCGCGCCGGATCGCCGCTTTCACCTGGACATTCTTTGCGCATTGCGCCGGTGTCTCGCCGCCTGTGGAAAGTTTGCGGCGACTCAGGTGGTATTCATCTACGCACCCTCGGTTGTGATCGTTCCGCGTCACTTGTGGCTTCCGTGCACTAGGTGCGATGCAGCAACGCGGATAATGTCCGCCCCTCATCGGCGGGGGCGTCGAGGGAAATATCCATGAGATTTCAAGTTGTTCTAACCTGTTCGGTGCTCGCTTTCGTTGCCACGCAAGCCTCCGCCCAGACCGCTGAAACCCGGCTCGCCGCAGCCAGTCCGGCCGTCACAGCCGCGGAGCCCGCATCGGCGCGGACACCGCCAATGGCTGCCCCGGCGGCGACCGCGGCCGTCGATCCCGCGCCCGCATCTGACGCAAAGCCCACGGCGCGTCCGGTCCGGCGGCCGGTGGCGCGACAACGCCAGCAGCAACAGCAGCCGCAAGAACAGCGGCCCGCAACGTGGCAGGAGCGGATGCGCACCATGTGGGGCGTCAACAATCCGCCGGCCGATCCGCGCCAAGGCTCACAGCAAGGCGCGCGGCAGCAGCCGCAATATCCGGCGGCGCCGGCTTATTCCGCCCGGCCGAGCAACCGCCTGTTTCTCGGCAGGTTCTACAGCGTGGTCCCGCGCGAGACCGTGACATTCCGCGAAAGCTACGCGCCCGGCACCATCATCGTGCGCCATCGCGAGAAGCGCCTCTATTACGTACTCGGCAACGGCCAGGCGCTTCGCTACGCAGTCGCTGTCGGGCGTGAAGGAGCGGCCTGGTCGGGCACGTCGACGGTTTCGAACAAGCGCGAATGGCCGAGCTGGACGCCGACGCCGGCAATCCTCGCGCGCCAGCCGAATTTGCCGCGCCACATGGAAGGCGGCCCGCAAAATCCGATGGGCGCACGCGCGCTTTATCTCGGCGACACGCTCTATCGCATCCACGGCACCAACGAGCCCTGGATGATCGGCGAAGAGGTCTCGTCCGGCTGCATCCGCATGACCAATGAGGACGTGATCGATCTCTATAACCGCACGCGCATGGGCGCGCCGGTGGTCGTGCAGCGTTAGAGCTGCTGAGAGCATTACAGGGGGCGACGCAACAGAATTGTTGCGGGGGCCAAGCGGCCGGGCGAAAGCCCGGCCGTTTGTTTTTGCGCTATCACTCACAGCACGTCATGGCCGGGCTTGTCCCGGCCATCCACGTCTTGCTTCAATGGGGATATGCGCGCGCCGTTCGTCTACATCGTCACAAATGATCGCGACGGCATTCTTTACACAGGAGTGACGGGCAATCTGCCGCGACGGATTCACGAACATCGCGAAGGATCGATCTCGGGCTTCACCAAACGATACGGACTCAAAAGGTTGGTCTGGTACGAAACCCACGACACCATGACGTCAGCGATCCAGCGCGAGAAGACCATGAAGCATTGGCCGCGCGCATGGAAGGTCAGGCTTATTCACGCCATGAACCCCGACTGGACCGATTTGTACGACCATCTGATCTAAGACGTGGATGGCCGGGACAAGCCCGGCCATGACGCCGATTTCTGCGCCTTAAGCTCCCCTGCCCCGCACCGCCTCGCCGATCTCGTCGAGCACCTTTGGGTCCTCGATCGTCGCGGGCATCGCCCAGGGTTCGCCATCGGCGATCTTCTTCATCGTACCGCGCAGGATCTTGCCGGAGCGCGTCTTTGGCAGCCGCAGCACCGTGATCACAAGCTTGAACGCCGCGACCGGGCCGATGCGCTCGCGCACGAGGCCCACAATCTCTTTCTCGATCAGCGCATGGTCGCGCGTCACGCCCGCCTTCAGCACCACGAAGCCGCACGGCACCTCGCCCTTCAGCGTATCCGCCATACCGATCACTGCGCATTCGGCAACGTCGGGATGTGCCGCAAGCACCTCCTCCATGCCGCCGGTCGAGAGCCGATGGCCCGCGACATTGATGATGTCGTCGGTGCGGCCCATCACATGCACATAGCCATCCTCGTCAACGAAGCCGGCGTCGGCGGTTTTGTAATAGCCGGGAAACTCGTCGAGATAGGCTTCCCGGAAGCGATCGTCCTGATGCCACAGCGTAGGGAAAGACCCGGGCGGCATCGGCAGTTTCGCGACGATCGAGCCGATAGTGCCGGCCGGCAATTCCTTGCAGCTTTCGTCAACCACACGAATATCCCAGCCGGGCATCGGCACCGTTGCAGAGCCGTGCTTCACCGGCAGCATGCCAAGGCCCACCGGATTTCCGGCGATGCACCACCCGGTTTCGGTCTGCCACCAGTGATCGACCACCGGCTTGTCGAGCTTCTGCTCCGCCCATTCCACCGTCGGCGGATCGGCGCGTTCACCCGCCAGAAACAGCGTGCGGAATGTCGAGAGATCGTATTTCGGAAGGAACGTGCCCTCCGGATCTTCCTTCTTGATCGCGCGAAAGGCGGTCGGCGCCGTGAAGAAGGCAACCGCCTTGTGTTGCGAGATCACACGCCAATAGGCACCGGCATCCGGCGTGCCGACCGGCTTGCCCTCGTACATGATCGAGGTCGCGCCGTGCAGCAGCGGTCCGTAGACGATGTAAGAATGCCCGACCACCCAGCCGATGTCGGAGCCGCACCACCACACTTCGCCGGGATCGACGTCGTAGAGATTCTTCATCGACCATTTCAGCGCAACGGCGTGTCCGCCATTGTCGCGCACCACACCCTTCGGAACGCCGGTCGTACCGGAGGTGTAGAGGATGTAGAGCGGATCGGTCGCAAGCACCGGAACGCAATCCGCACTCTTTTTCGCGGCGATGGCGGCATCGCGCAATGTCGCCCAGTCGTGATCGCGGCCGGCGGTCAACGTTGCCAGCTCCTGCGGCCGTTGCAGCACGACGCAAGCGGATGGCTTGAATTTTGCCATCGCAATCGCCTCGTCGAGCAGCGGCTTGTACTTGACGATGCGCCCCGGCTCGATGCCGCAGCTGGCGGTCAGGATCAGCTTCGGCGCCGAATCGTCGATGCGCTTGGCGAGTTCGGTCGCCGCAAAGCCGCCGAACACCACCGAATGCACCGCGCCGATCCGCGCGCAGGCGAGCATCGCGAATGCCGCTTCCGGCACCAGCGGCATGTAGATGATGACGCGGTCGCCCTTGCCGACACCGAAATCCTGCAGGATCGCGGCGAGCGTCGAGACTTCGAACAGCATCTGGTCATAGGAAAACGATGACACCGTCCCGGTGACGGGTGAATCGTAGATCAGTGCCGCCTGCGCTCCGCGCCCGCGCAAGACATGCCGGTCAAGCGCGTTGTAGCAGGTGTTCAGAACGCCGCCCGCGAACCAGCGGCCATAGATGCCCATCGACGGATCGAACACCTTTTTGGCCGGCTCGAACCAGTCGATCTCCTTTGCGGCCTCCGCCCAGAATCCTTCCGGGTCGCGCTGCCATTGCGCATAGACCTCGTGGTAGCGGCTGGTGGTCACTGCGCGCGAAGATTTGGCATCCATCGGCTACACTTCTCCCTCTCCGTCACCCTGAGGTGCTCGGCGAAGCCGAGCCTCGAAGGGTGCGGCCCGCCATCCTTCGAGGCTCGCTCGCTTCCGCTCGCTCGCACCTCAGGATGACGGGGATTATCGCTTTGCCCGCATTGTGGGCGACCGCAGTCTCATTGCAAGCACCGTGCAGGCGCAAATTCGGAACAAGCGCAACGCAGGCGCGCCATTCGCAATTTGCAGTAGCGGCGGCGCGGCCGCTCGTATTTGATCCGCCGCAAATCGAGACCCCCCGTTTGAACCTCCCCACCGAGCCCCTGTTCTGGATCGTCGCTGCGGTCGCCGTGACGCTGGTCGGGCTGGCCAAGGGCGGCTTCACCGGCGTCGGGATGGTCGGAACACCGATGCTGGCGCTGATCATGCCGCCGCTGCAGGCGGTCGCGATCATGCTTCCGATCCTTCTTGTGCAAGACGTGGTTTCGGTCTGGGCCTACCGCCGCCACTGGGATGCCTGGAACCTCAAGGTGCTGATTCCGGGCGGGCTGATCGGGGTCGCGGCCGGCGGTCTGCTCGCAGCCTATGTGCCGGACGCGGCGGTGCGGCTCGCCGTCGGCATCATCGGCGTGACCTTCGTGCTCTGGCGCTGGTTCGGGCCGGCCAGCGGCGATATCGGCATCCGGCCGAGCGCCGCAAGCGGCGTGTTCTGGGGCTCGATTTCCGGGTTTACGTCGACACTGGCCAATGCCGGAGCGCCACCCTGGCAGGTCCACATGATGCCGCAGCATCTGCCAAAGCTGGTTTTTGCCGGCACCGCGACCATGTATTTCGCCGCCACCAATCTTGCGAAGGTGATCCCCTATTTCGCGCTCGGCCAGTTCACCACCGACAATCTCTGGATCTCGGCGGTGCTGTTTCCGCTGGCGATCGCCACGAACTACCTCGGCCTCTGGCTGGTCCGCATTACGCCGCAGGAGATGTTCTACAAGATCGTGTATGTGATCACCTTCGTGATCTCGATCGAACTGATCCGCAACGGCGTGACTGCTTTTGGCCTGTTCAGCTCATGATCGACCGGGATTGTCGTTCTTTGTCATGGCCGGGCTTGTCCCGGCCATCCACGTCTTCAAATCGGATCGTCCTTCAAGACGTGGATGCCCGCGACAAGCGCGGGCATGACGCAAGTTGGAGCGTCGGGCTCTAGTCATGTCCATCATCACCGATCCCCTGTTCTACATGGTCGCGATACCGGCCCTGATCGCGCTCGGGCTGTCGAAAGGCGGCTTTGCCGGCGTCGGTGTGATCGCAACGCCGCTGACCGCGCTCTATCTGCCGCCGCTGGAAGCGGCCGCGCTGATCCTGCCGGTCTTGATCGTGCAGGATGTCATTTCTGTCTGGTGGTACCGCCGCGATTTCGATCCATGGAATCTGAAAGTCATGCTGCCCGGCGCGCTGACCGGCATGGCGCTGGCGTGGATTTTCGCGGCCTGGGTCAGCGACGACGCGCTCCGTATCTCGGTCGGCGTCATCGGCATCTCTTTCGTCATTTATTCGGTGTTCACGCACATCCCGGCGGAAGGCCGCAAACAGACAGCGCTGAGCGGCGCGTTCTGGGGCAGTGTCTCGGGCTTCACCTCATTCCTGTCGCAGGCCGGCGGACCGCCCTATCAGGTGCATGTGCTGCCGCAGCGTTTGCCGAAAATGAAGCTGGTCGGCACCACCGTCATTTTCTTTGCGATCGTCAACGCGCTGAAGATCGGTCCGTATTTCGCGCTGGGGCAATTCTCGACTGTCAACTTCGCAACCTCGATGGTGCTGCTGCCGATTGCGGTCGCCTCCAATGCGCTCGGCATCTATCTCGTCCGCGTGACCCCGGTCGAGATGTTCTATCGGATCGCCTATACTCTGGTGTTCTGCGTGTCCGTGATGCTGCTGTGGCAGGGCATCACGGGACTGATAAGGGGCACCTAGTCCCGCGTCACGGTGCTGACACAGCGTACGTCTAGCTTCACGCTATGAAGCAAATCGTGTTCATCACGGTGCTCGCCCTCATGACTCTTCCTGCTCACGGATTCGATCTGCAAGGCCATCGCGGCGCCCGCGGGCTCGCGCCGGAAAACACAATTCTGGCGTTCGAGACCGCGCTGAAAATCGGCGTCACCACGCTTGAACTCGACCTCGCCATGACCAGGGACAACGTTCTCGTCGTCAGCCATGACTCGTATCTCAATCCCGAGCACACACGCGGGCCGGATGGCGCCTTCCTGAAAGAACAGGGACCGGCCATCCGTTCGCTCACCTTCGCGGAGTTGCAGCGCTACGACGTCGGACGCCTCCAGCCGGGCACCGCCTACGCCGCGCGCTTCTCGACGCAGCGTGGCGCCGACAATGTCCGCATCCCGCCGCTGACCGACGTCTTCGATCTCGTGAAGCGAAACGGTGCCGGTCACATCCGCTTCAATATCGAGACCAAACTCACCCCCACATCCGGCGCCGACACACCCGATCCGGACACGTTCGCAGCCGCACTCGCCAGAGCGATCAAGGACGCCGGGCTGACCGCGCGTGCCTCCGTACAGAGTTTCGACTGGCGCACACTGGTCGCGATGAAGCGGATCGCACCGGAAATCGAACGCGTCTGCCTCACCATCCAGAGTCCCGGCGAGGACAATATCCGCCGCAACCTGCCCGGCCCCTCGCCCTGGACCGCGGGGTTCGACATCGATGATGTCGGCGGCTCGGTTCCGCGTCTCGTCAAGGCCGCCGATTGCGCGGTCTGGTCGCCGTATTTTCACAACGTCACGGCGGCTGTTGTGAAGGAAGCGCACGATCTCGGGCTGAAGGTCATCCCCTGGACCGTGAACGAGATGGCCGACCTCGAACTGATGTACCAGACCGGCGTGGACGGCATCATTTCGGATTACCCCGATCGCGCCCGCGCCGCGCTGCCGAAAGGCGTCACGCCGCCGAAG
>CAZIKZ010000031.1:0-8690 GCA_964539845.1 uncultured Hyphomicrobiales bacterium | reverse complement strand
AAGCGCCGTGACCCGGTGATCCATTGTTGGCGAAATAGATGGATCGCCGGGTCAAGCCCGGCGATGACGACCGAAAGTTTGTTCGCTAACGTCGCTCTCAAAATCCAAGAGGAAGCGACCCAATGGCGAAAACGCCCCAAAACCTGACGCCGTACGACATCGACCTCGACCGCAACCCGGCGAACTTCCAGCCGCTGACGCCGCTGCAATTCCTGGAGCGCGCGGCAAGCACGCATCCCGATCACACCGCCATCATCCATGGCCCCCTGCGGCGCAATTATCGCGACTTCTACGCGCGTGCCCGCCGCCTCGCCTCGGCGCTGGCCAAGCGTGGCATCAAGCGCGGCGACACCGTATCGGTCGTGCTCGCCAATACGCCCGCGATGCTCGAATGCCATTACGGCGTGCCGATGACGGGCGCCGTGCTCAATACCATCAACACCCGGCTCGACGCCGCCGTGAATGCCTTCACGCTCGATCATGCCGAAGCCAAGGTACTGATCGTCGATCGCGAATTCTCCCGCGTGATGAAGGATGCACTGTCGCGCGCCAGCGTGAAGCCGCTGGTGATCGATTACGACGATCCGGAATATTCCGGCGACGGCGAACGCATCGGCACGCTCGAATACGAGGAGCTTTTGAAAGAAGGCGATCCGGACTTCGCGTGGCAGATGCCCGGCGACGAATGGGACGCGATCTCGCTCAACTACACCTCAGGGACCACCGGCGATCCGAAGGGCGTGGTCTATCACCACCGTGGCGCCTATCTGCTTGCCACCGGCAATGTCGTGACCTGCGGCATGGCCAAGCATCCCGTGTATCTGTGGACGCTGCCGATGTTTCATTGCAACGGCTGGTGCTTTCCATGGTCGATCTCGGTGCTGGCCGGAACGCATGTCTGCCTGCGTCAGGTTCGTGCATCCGCGATGTATGATGCAATTGCGACCCACAAGGTGACGCATCTGTGCGGCGCGCCGATCGTGATGGCGACGCTGCTCAATGCGCCGGCACATGAGAAGAAGCCACTGCCGCATGTGGTCGAATTCTTCACCGCGGCCGCGCCCCCGCCGGAAGCCGTGCTGGCCGGGATGAAACAGGCCGGCTTCAACGTCACGCATCTCTACGGGCTGACCGAATGCTATGGCCCCGCCGTGGTCAATGACTGGCACGACGAATGGGACGCGCTGCCGCTCGCCGAACAGGCCGCGAAGAAAGCGCGGCAGGGCGTGCGCTACGGTGCGCTGGAAGCGCTCGAGGTGATGGATCCCGAGACCATGCAGCCGGTCACACGCGACGGCACCGCCATCGGCGAAGTGATGATGCGCGGCAACGTCGTGATGAAGGGCTATCTCAAGAATCCGTCCGCATCGGCCAAGGCATTCGCGGGCGGCTGGTTTCACACCGGCGATCTCGGCGTGATGCATCCCGACGGCTATATCCAGCTCAAGGATCGCTCGAAGGACATCATCATCTCCGGCGGCGAGAACATTTCGTCGATCGAAGTGGAAGACGCGCTTTACAAACATCCATCCGTGCAGGCGGCGGCCGTAGTCGCAAAACCCGACGACAAATGGGGCGAGACACCCTGCGCCTTCATCGAACTGAAGCCCGGCGCGAGCGCAAGCGCGGACGATCTGATGGCCTGGTGCCGCGAAAATCTCGCCGGCTACAAGGTGCCCCGCCACATCGTATTCTCCGAATTGCCGAAGACCTCAACCGGCAAGATCCAGAAATTCAAACTGCGGGATATGGCGCGTGAGGTGTGAGCGCTCGCTCCACACAACCAGCAGCCGAATGCGCGATATGGTAACCGGAGTCTTTACGACCCCCGCAAGAGCCCGCGAAACAAGCACCGCTGGCGTCTCGCTTCATGGCAAGTTTGCGCAGAACGGATGGCCGGCTTTGCCCGCGTTAAGGATGCGGCAAAGCAACAGGCCTAAACCTGTAGAACTACGGCTTGCTTCCTAACTGAAGACTGCTTCAGGGCGCAGAGGTGAAGCCGCCAGAATTCAGGCGAAGCTCGCTATGCCGCTCAATGTCATCCATGTTTTTCGTGCCCCCATCGGCGGCCTGTTCCGCCATGTCGTCGATCTCGTACGAGGACAGATCGCGCGCGGCCATCGCGTCGGCATCATCGCGGATTCCTCCAGCGGCAGCGCCGGCGCAGACAAAATCTTCGCCGAACTTGCGCCGCAGCTTGCGCTCGGACTGACGCGCATTGCGATGCGCCGCCAGCTTGACCCGCTCGATCTGCCCGCGGTCCTGCATGTCACGCGCCGCGTTCGCGAGACCGGCGCCGATGTGATCCATGGCCACGGCGCCAAAGGCGGCGCTTATGCGCGGCTTGCCATGCCCGGGCGCCGCGTCGTGCGCGCTTACACGCCGCATGGCGGAAGCCTGCTGCTCAGTCACGACAACCTGTCGGGCCGCATGTATCTCACGCTCGAGCGCATCCTGCTCATGCGCCCGGCTTTGTTCCTGTTCGAGAGCGCCTATAGCGGCCAGATTTTCCACGAGAAGATCGGCAAGCCGAACGGTCTCGTGCGCGTCATCCATAACGGCGTGTCGAAGACCGAGTTCGAACCGGTCGCGCTTGCACCGGATGCGACCGACCTCATCTTCATCGGCGAACTCCGCCCGGTGAAGGGCATCGACATTCTCATCGATGCGATCGCGCGCCTGCATGAAGCGGGCCGCGCAGTGACCGCAACGCTGGTTGGCAGCGGCCCGGACGAGGCTGCGCTGAAAGCGCAGGTTCAGCGCCTGTCGTTGCAGCACGCCATCCGCATCCTGCCGGCGATGCCTGCGCGCAAGGCGCTCACGCTCGGCCGCATCATGGTGATCCCGTCGCGCGCGGAATCACTGCCCTATGTGGTGCTGGAGACCGCGGCGGCCGGCAAACCGATGATCACCACCAATGTCGGCGGCATCCCGGAGATCTACGGTCCCCTCTCGCCCGCATTGATCGAGGCCGGCAATATCGACGCGCTCGCCGGCGCGATCGCCCACACGATGAACAATCCCGCGTCGGCAGATAAACTCGCGGATGACTTGCGGCTGCGTGTGGCGTCGTCGTTCTCGGTCGACGAGATGGTGGACGGCGTGATCTCCGCCTATTGCCAGGCGATGACGAAGGCGGTTCCGGTGCAGAGCACGGCACTGGCGAAGTAATTCTTCGTCATTCCGGGGCGCTCGCAAAGCGAGCGAACCCGGAATCCAGAAGTCAGGCTCGGAATATTCGATTGGATTCCGGGTCCGCGCGTTTCACGCGCGTCCCGGAATGACGGGACATCACTTTCCCTTGCCCTTTTCCGCCGCCCCCTTTTCCAGCTTCTCCAGGCGCACCTGGATCGCGGCAAGTGTAGCCTTCAGCGTATTGACTTCGGTCCGTGCAGCCGAAAGCTCTTTCGCCGCAGCATCGAGCTTTTGCCTTGCATCGCGGGCGTTGCGGTCGATCACACCCTGAAGAAAATCCGTATTGGCCTGCAGGCAACTGGTGCGGCGCTCCATCTGCTTTTCCGCGGTGCAGACTTCCAGTCCGCGCACGTCCTGCGCATGCACGGGCGCGATCGCCATCAGCGCGAACGCGCCCGCAACAAGATAAGCCGCGTGCAGGTGCTTACGGTTTGGCGTCGGATTTGGGAGCGGGCTCGGCAGCGGACTCGGATTGCGGATTGGCATCTGGTTTGGCCTCAGGTTGGGCATTTGCATTGGCATCGCTGCAGGACCATTCCTTCGGCTGACAGGCGATTCCGATATTGGAGCAGACGGTTTGGCTACAGGTGCGGCAGCCATCGGTGAAGGATTTGCAGTTGGGCGCCTCGCGCACGACCTTCTGCCACCAGCTTTCGTCGACTTTCGGCGCATCGTCCTCGGGCTTTTGCAGGTCGAGCTTGGAGTCTTCGGCAAATTTCTGCGCCGGCTCCGCAAGCTGCGGCGCTTGCGAGGCCGGCCGGTCAAACGACTCCGAGGCAAGCGCGCCGCCGCATGCGAACAAGAGTGTGAGCGCAAGAACGGCGCGGCGCATACGAGTGGTCCGATGCTCACATTCGCATCCCTTCTCGGCAGGCTGTCTTGCGAATGTGAGCATCAGAGGACCACTAGCAAATATTTGATTCTAGTGGAGCTTGGATTTGACATTCGCTTTGCGAGCCCGCGGCTAGATGGGCAGCGAATGTCAAATCCGCTCCACTAGTCGATCTTCAGGTTCAGCTTGCGGATCAGCGTCGACCACTTGGTCTCGTCGCGATCGAGCAATGCGCCGTGTTCGTCGGGGCTGCTCGACAACGGCTCCGCAGCATCGTTGGCGATACGCGCGCGCACGTCAGGCTGTGCCAGCGCCGCGCGCAATTCCTTGTTCAGCCGCTCGACGATCGGACGCGGCGTGCCGGCCGGCGCAAGCAGACCGTAATACAGATCGGCCTCGAAACCCGGCAACCCGGATTCCGCAACGGTCGGCACATCGGGCAAATGGCTCGAACGCTTGGCCGATGTCACCGCCAGCGCCCGAAGCGTACCCGCCTTCAGGTTGCCGAAGGCGGGCGGGATGATGTTGCAGGCCACCGCGACATGACCGCCGACCAGATCGGTGATGCTTTGCGCCGTGCCCTTGTAGGGTATGAGGTTCATGTTCACACCGGCGGAGGCCATGAACAACTCCGCGCACAGATGCGAGCCGGTGCCTTTCGGCGAGGAGCCGACATTGATCTTGCCGGGCTCTTTCTTTGCCGCGGCGATGAGTTCGCCGACGTTTTTGTACGGCGAGCCCGGCTGCGTCATGAACGCCATCGGCATCACCGCGATCAGGCCGATCGGCGCAAAGTCCTTGCGGATGTCGTAACCCGGGGCAGTGTAGAGGCTCGGGTTGATGCCCATCGTACCGGTATGGCCGAGCAGCAGCGTGTAGCCATCGGGCGCGGCCTTCGCGGCAGCGCGCGAGCCGATCACGCCGCCGGCGCCGCCGCGATTGTCGACCACGATCTGCTGGCCGAGCGAGGTCGACAGCTTGTCAGCGATGATACGGGCCATCGCGTCGTTGCCGCCGCCCGGCGGGAACGGCACGATCAAGGTGATCGGGCGGGTCGGATAATCCTGCGCCTGTGCGGGCGCCACCATCGCGCCGGCAAGACATGCCAGCAGCCCAAGGCCGCCAAGCATTGATTTCGCGGTTCCGTCCACGATGCACCTCACGACCGTTCCCCCTATTTTTTTCTCAGAGGCCCAATGTCAGATGCGGCGTTCCCAAAAACAAGACCGCCGGACTCCCTTGCGAGAGCCGGCGGCTGAGCCGTCATTTACTCCAAGATTGCGGATCGCGGGTCAGTGGATGCTGGTCGACATCCGGGCGATCTCATCCTTCACATGCAGCTTGCGACGCTTCAACTCGGCGATCTTCGTATCGTCGGACGACGGATGCGCGAGCGCATCGGCGATTTCTTGCTCGAGTTCCCGGTGACGGGCCTCGAGCACCACAAGATGCTCTTGAATAGACATGGGGGTATTGGCCTCCTCGGATGAGTTGGAGTCCTAACCTGAACAGTTTGACATGCGAATTGTGGCAAGTCGACAGCAGCCCGGATCGCATTGCGGCAAATCCCCGCTTTTCGTTAGTTTTTTGCGACCGAGCTTGAACGGGTTCCCGTCTCGCGGCACAAGAGTCCCCCGGGCTGGAACGAGGGAAAGCTGCAACCCTTTGAACCCAGTGGGTTTCACAGACGATTTCGCATGACGGCTGACGACGACGAGATCATGTTGCGAGAGGAACTGGCGCGGTTGCAACAGGAGCACCGTGACCTCGACGTCGCCATCGAGGCGTTGAGCGACTCCCTCGGTCGCGACCAGATCCAGGTGCAGCGCCTGAAAAAGCGCAAGCTGTTCCTGCGCGACCGGATCTCCTTCATCGAGGACCAGCTGACGCCGGATATCATTGCGTAGACAGCAGGAATACCGCCCCCTCTCCCTTGCCGCTCCCCGGCTGCTGCGTATAGTCAGCCGCTTCTTTTGCTCACGGATTCGCCATAATGGCCGCCCGGCCGAAACCATCATCCAGAAAGAAGCCCGTCGCCATCATCATGGGTAGCCAGTCCGACTGGGCGACCATGCAGCATGCCGCCGAGATGCTCGACCGTCTCAAGGTCGGCTACGAAGCGCTGATTGTGTCCGCGCATCGCACGCCCAACCGGCTCTATGCCTTCGCGAAGTCCGCGCACAAAAAGCACAGGATCGTCATCGCCGGCGCCGGCGGTGCCGCGCATCTGCCCGGCATGGCCGCCGCGATGACCATGCTGCCGGTATTCGGGGTGCCGATGAACGTCACCGCGCTGGAAGGCAAGGATTCGCTGCTCTCCATCGTGCAGATGCCGGCCGGTATTCCCGTCGGCACGCTCGCGATCGGCAAGCCCGGCGCGATCAACGCGGCACTGCTCGCGGCCGCGGTGCTTGCGCTCGACGACAAGGCGCTGGCCAAGCGGCTCGCCTTGCTCCGCAAGGCGCAGACCGCAAGCGTCGCCAAAAGGCCGAAGGCCGTGAACGAGACAAAGCGACCCAAGTAACAATGCTGAAGCGCGACAACGCCCCGCTCCCTCCCGGATCGACCATCGGCATTCTTGGCGGCGGTCAGCTTGCGCGCATGCTGGCTCAGGCCGCATCGCGTATCGGGCTGAACTGTCATGTCTTTGCACCGGAAGCCGACGCCTGCGCCTTCGAGGTGGTGAAGCGCGCGACCGTCGCAGCCTATGACGATCAGGATGCGCTGGCGCGCTTCGCCAGTGACTGCGACGTCATCACCTACGAATTCGAGAATGTGCCGTCACAGACCGCATCGTTCCTGTCGCAGCGCAAGCCCGTCCTTCCGGATCCGCGCGTGCTCGCGATCACACAGGACCGGCTGATCGAGAAGGAATTCGTCGAGACGCTCGACATCGCCACCGCGCCCTATGCCGCCGCTGGCGACGTACCGCAGCTGTTCGAGGCCGCGCGCAGGATCGGACTGCCGGCGATCCTGAAGACGCGGCGTCTCGGTTACGACGGCAAGGGCCAGTACAAGATCGACCAGGGCGGTGAACCGGCCGTGGGCTGGCGTGCACTCAATGCCGCGCCCTGCATCCTCGAAGGGTTCGTTCCATTCGAGCGCGAAATCTCGGTCGTGGTCGCGCGCGGCCGCAACGGCTCACTGCAAAGCTTCGATGTCACCGAGAACGAACACCGCGACCACATTCTGAAAGTGTCGCGCGTTCCGGCCGCGATCCCCGATCAGGTCGCGGGCGAAGCGGTGAGAATCGCCGAGAGCATCGCGACGGCGTTCGATTACGTGGGCGTGCTGGCGGTCGAGATGTTCGTTGTGCGCAACGGCACCACACAGCGCGTGCTGGTCAACGAAATCGCGCCGCGCGTCCACAATTCCGGGCACTGGACCATCGACGGCTGCTCGGTCTCGCAATTCGAGCAGCATATCCGCGCGATCGCCAGCTGGCCGCTGGCGGTCCCGGTCCGGCTTGGCCGGGTCGAGATGGTCAACCTGATCGGAGCGGAAGCTGCCGATTACGGGCGGTGGCTGACGGTACCGGGCGTCTCTCTGCACCTTTACGGCAAGGGCGATCCGGTTCCCGGCCGCAAGATGGGCCACGTCACCCGCGTGCAGGTGGATTAGTTCTGGGTCATTCCGGGGCGTCGCGAAGCGGCGGACCCGGATCCATTCCCTTACGAACTGGCCACTGGATTCCGGGTTCACACCTTCGGCGTGCCCGGAATGACCAATCAGACCCCGCGGTTCCGCAGAACCGACTGACAGGCTTTGGTGAGCCGGGCGCGATTCTGCTGGAGGCACCCCAGCACCTGCAGCGCATCGGGCTCGAATCGTTTGCAGAATTTGGTGGAATCGGGCGCGCAGGCCGCTTCTTCCTCAGGCGTCCCCTGCATCATGTTGGGGAAAGGAAAAGGCACTGGCTGTTGCTGCTGAGCCGAGGCTGCCCCAGCCGAGCCACACACCAGAAACGCTGCTAATACTGCCCCCTTGATACCTGACAATTTGACCTCCGCTGATTTGCCGCCGTACAGCAGGCATGGCTGCGAAACGGGACCCAGACAAGGCCGAACGGGGAAAATTGGGCGCGTGTGACATCGCGGCCGTGGAAGCCCGCCCGGCCCGAAAGCGAAGTGGACTTCCCCCTGGCTTTCTGCTATTTCGCGGCCCGACTCGAAGGGCCGGATTCAGCCCTTTTTAATTCCCGTACACATTCATGCCCCTGCCCGCCGGCCCGGCCGGCTTGGGTGGCATCCGCGAAGAAGGATTATCCGTGCAGGTTCTCGTCCGCGACAACAACGTCGATCAGGCTCTGAAAGCGCTCAAGAAGAAGATGCAGCGCGAGGGCATTTTCCGCGAAATGAAGCTTCGCGGCCATTACGAGAAGCCGTCCGAGAAGAAGGCTCGCCAGAAGGCTGAAGCCGTGCGGCGTGCACGCAAGCTGGCGCGCAAGAAGCTGCAGCGCGAAGGCCTGCTGCCGATGAAGCCGAAGCCTGTGATGGGCGCCGCCGGCGGCCGTGATGGTGGACGTGGTCCGCGCCCGGGCGGTGGAAGTGGCTTTGGCGGCGGTGGTGGCTTCGGCGGCGGAGCGCGCAGCTAAGCGCCGATCGCAGATCCTGCGTCCGACCGGGCGCAGGACCTGAAGCGACCTTCTGCACGAGGGATTTAC
>CAZIKZ010000030.1:0-21356 GCA_964539845.1 uncultured Hyphomicrobiales bacterium | reverse complement strand
TTGCGTGCCGGCCATTCGGAATCGACGATTGAATACCAGGCCGTGTCGCGGTTCTTGCCCTTCACGATCATATGCTGCCTGAAAATCCCTTCGAACGCGAAGCCGTAACGCTCGGCGGCGCGGCGAGATGCGGCGTTGAGCGCGTTGCATTTCCATTCATAGCGCCGGTAGTGGAGGGTATCAAAGGCATAGCGCGCGAGGAGAAACTGCGCTTCGGTTCCGAGCGGCGTGCGCTGCAGGGCCGGAGAATACGCGATGTGCCCGACCTCAATCACGCCCATGTCGGGCGTGATCCGCATCAACGCCGCAATGCCGAGCGCGCGTCCATCAGGGGCGACGACCGCATAAACGTAGGGGTCGGTGAGTGTCGCCCGTTCCGACAGCCATGATTGGAACTGGTCGACGGAATGAAACGGGCCGTAGGCCATGTAGCCCCACAGCGTGGGATCGACCTTCATGGCGTCCCACAACGCTGCGCCGTGTTGGGCCGGATCGAGTTTCTCCACACGACCGTACTGGCCCGTGAGTACGATCGGGCCTGGCCGCTGGCCTCCGCCATAGGTCGCGGGATCGTTCACACAACTGGCCGCTTGGCGCGGCCCTCGCGAAAGAGGGCATTCAAGTCTGCCGCGGGCGCGGCGTCAGCGAAGCCTCCGAAGCAGCCGCCATCCGCGAGCTGACGCGTGGCACGCATGAATCCGCCCCAGGCGGCCCTTGCAAGCGATCCGCCGACGCTGATGCGTCGC
Organism: uncultured Hyphomicrobiales bacterium; assembly: GCA_964539845.1. Lineage (GTDB taxonomy): Bacteria > Pseudomonadota > Alphaproteobacteria > Rhizobiales > Xanthobacteraceae > Pseudorhodoplanes. The sequence goes on along the minus strand of CAZIKZ010000030.1, from coordinate 20,610 downwards.
GCGCCGAGCTTGGCAATGTCTTTTACAGTGAGGTCGCTCGGCCATCCAATCAGGATGTTGACCGGCTTTGGTGCGACAGCGTTCACGACAATTTCGATCTCTTCGCGCGTCCTGATGCCCGGTGCATAAAGACAGTCCGCGCCGGCTTCCGCGAAGGCGCGCAACCGGCGCAGGGTTTCGTCCATGTCTGGCCGGCCGCGGATGAAGCCCTCGGTCCGCGCAGTCAGCAGCACATCCTCGCCAGTCTTGTCGATGGCGGCGCGTGCGGCCTTGATGCGGGAAAGCGCGAGATCGAACGGATAAAGCGGATTGGCCTTGTCCGCCGTGGAGTCCTCGATCGACAGCCCGGCGACACCGGTCTTGACGCATAAGGTCACGCTCTCGGCGACGCCTTCCGGATCGTCGGCATATCCGCCCTCGAAATCCGCGTTGAACGGAACCTCACAAGCGCCGGCGAGCTCGGCGATATGGGTGAGCATCAGATCCCGCGGTACTGCGCCGTCGGCATAGCCCGCGGCAAATGCATAGCCAAGACTCGTGGTCGCCAGCGCTTTGAAGCCCATATGCTGCAGATAGCGCGCGCTGCCGACGTCCCATGGGTTGGGGATTACAAAGCAACCGCTTTCATGCAGGCTTCGGAAGGCGCGGCGCTTCTCGGCGGGTGTCGACATGATAAAATCCGGGCTCGGTCGAGTGAGATGAGCATTGTGGGGCGATGAGAGCGGTTGTTAAACTACAATTGCCGCATTCAGTTACCCGTGCGGCGCATCGCTGACATGCCGGAGATTACACCATGCGTCTCATGACGCTGACTGCATTGGTCCTCTTTCTTTTCGCACCTGCGAAGGAAGCCGCGGCAAACGAAGCCGCCATCAAGCAGCTTGCCGCAGGCGACACGTTGCGTGTCGCGATTGCGGTGGGGCCGGCGCCCTCGGCGCTCTATGCGGTTCGGGACGCGAGCGGCAAGCCGCGCGGAGTCGCAGTCGATTTGGGTGACGCACTTGCGAAAAAGATAGGCAAGCCTGTGCAATATGTCGAATACCTTGCCTCCGGGGCGATCACCAGCGACGGAGACAAGGGCGTGTGGGACGTGACCTTCATGCCGGTCGATGCCGAGCGCGCAAAACGTGTCTCGTTCGGTGCGGCCTATCACATCCTCACGTCGACGTATCTCGTGATGCCCAATGCGCCCGTGAAGGCGATCGCCGATGCCAACAAGCCGGATATCCGGATCGCAATTGTGGACGGCACGGCGACCTCGCGCGCGGCGCAAGCTTCCTCGAAGGACGCCAAATTCGTGACCATCAAGGGCGTCGATGAGGGTGTCGCGCTCCTCAAAGAAGGCAAGGTCGACGCGATCGCACTGTCGCGCGAGTCGCTGACCGGCTTGGCCGACAAGCTTCCCGGTTCGCGCATTCTCGATGGCGGGTTTCTGAACACCTTCACCGCTGCAGCGGTGCCAAACGGCAAGCCGGACGCGCTGGCTTATGTCTCGGCGTTCGTCGAGGAGCAGAAGGCATCCGGCGCGGTGCGCAAAAGCTTTGACGAGATCGGGCTGAAGAACTCGGTGGTGGCGCCAGCGGGTGCGAAGCCCTGAGCCGCCATTATAGCGTCGGTAAGAAGGTCGCAATCTGCGGGAACATGATAACGGCTGCGACCACCAGCAGAAGGATGATCCAATAGGGGATCGAGCCCATGAAGATTTCCGAGAGAGGGACATTGTGCTCGGGAATGGCCGCCTTCACCGTGAACACCAGAATGCCGAAGGGTGGCGTCAGCAATCCGGTTTCGATCGCCAGAATGCCGATGATTGCAAATGCAAGCGGATCAAATCCGAGCGTCATGGCGATCGGTGCGAAGATCGGCACGGTGAGCAGGATGATCGAGATCGAGTCGATCAGGCAGCCCAGAATGACCCAGATCAGCAGCATCACGAGCAGGATACCCATCGGCCCCAGGCCCGTACCGAGCAGGAAGGACTTGGCGGTCTCCGTGAAGCCTGTCATCGACAGCACGCGCGAATAGAGCTGCGCGCAGAATAAGAGCAGCAATAGCGGCCCCGATGTGCGGCCGACATTGAGCACCACCTGCCACACCTCGCGCCAGGTGATGCCCTTGATCATCGCCAGGATGAGCGCTCCGACTGCGCCGACACCGGCGCCTTCCGTTGGTGTGCAGAGACCGAGCCAGATCGACCCAAGTACGGCAAGGATCAACGCCATCACCAAAGCGGTGCTGAAGAGCAGCGATCCCATCGATTGTTCGTCGGGATCATCGCTCGGTGCCGGCCTCGCCACTGCCGCCCCCAGCGGGGCAGCGCGCACGCGGGCGCCGTCCCCTTCGCCAACCAGTTCAGGTCTGATCATCGCGGCGATCACGACATAGAGACAGAAGCCGAAGGCCAACAGCAGTCCCGGCAGGACACCCGCGAGGAACAGCTTGCCGATCGACAGCTCCGTCAGCACGCCCCACACGATCATCAGCACCGAAGGTGGAATGAGCATGCCGAGGCACGCGCTGCCGGCAATGCAGCCGAGTGCGAACTCGCGGCTATAGCCGTAGCGTCGCATCTCCGGATAGGCGATCCGGGAGAAGGCTGCCGCCGCAGCGATGCTGACGCCGGTGACGAAAGCGAAGATCGCATTGGCAATGATGGTGGCGACGGCAAGCCGCGCCGGCAGCCAGCGGCTCATGCGGTGTGCCAATGTGTAAAGGTCGGTCGCTGCGCCGCATTTGGCGAGAAAGTCTCCCATCAGCATAAATAGCGGGATTACAGCGAACACATAGTCGCGAAGCGCCTCATAAGCGGTATTCGCGACAAAGGTGCGCACCACCTCGATGTCGCCAGTCATCAGGTAAATGCCGATCGCAGCGGTCATGCCGAGTGCGATCGCGATATGGACGCCGGCAAAGACCAGCGCCAGCAGCACGACGACGACCAGGATCATTTCGCTGTGGCCGAACATTGCCAGCTACTTTCAGTGGGTGGTCGAAACGGGCGGAGGCGCGTCATCCGGGCGCATGAGCGCAAAAACCGCAAGCGCCGCCTGTCCAAGATAAATCGCGATGACCAGCGCCGAGCCGATCATCACGACGAAACGGGCGGGCCAGACCGGGACGCGCAGCGCGCCTTCGCCCTCAAACTCGTTGCTGGTCCAGGCATGCAGGGATGGCTCGAAGCTGCCCCATACGATCAGCAGGAAGAAGAAGGCGCCGAGCAGTCCAGACATCAGATCGGCGAACGCAAAGCCGCGGCGACCGAACATGGAAACAATAACATCCGTGCGCAGCATCGCGCCGCTCTGGATGGCATAAGCCGCCAGCAGGAAGCAGATGATCACGATCGACATCGAGACGATTTCCGGCGTGCCTTTTACCGGAGAATTAAACACGCCGCGACCGATCACGTCGGCGACAACAAGGAAGCTCAGGAGGAAGATGATGGCCGCCGCGACCGCGAGCAGGCTGTGCACCAGGCGCGTTACGAATTGTTCGATCTGCATTCGTGCCGCCCGCCCGTATCCACCCTGCACAAGACAGTCATGGCCGGACGGTGTCCGGCCATGACTTGCGATGTTATTTGATCGAGTAGCGTACCGGCCATTTATGGCCGTTTTTTTCCGCTGCCGCGAGGGTCGCTTCCAGAACCTGCGTCGCCGGCAAGCCCTGCGCGTCAAGCTCCTTGGCTTTTTCCTTCGGCCAGCTCGCGAGGGATTTTGCCCAGTCGGCTTGCACGCTGTCGGGCAGCTTTCGTACGTTCGTGCCCTTGGATTTCAGGTCGTCGAGTTGCTTGGGATAATTCGCCTCGTTGACCGTGCCGGTGAGCGCCTCGTACTCCTTGCCGACCTCTACGATGATGTCCTGAACCTCTTTCGGCAACTTGTCGAAGCGTGCCTTGTTGATGGTCAGCCCGTGCCAGGTGATCGCACCGAAGCCGATCTCGGTATAATATTTGCCGACTTCGAACAGCTTGAAGTTCACCCAACCCGACGGAAACATGATCCAGCCGTTGTAAACGCCGGTCTGCATCGAGGTGTAGGCATCAGGCAATGACGACTGCACCGGTGTCGCGCCGGCATATTCGAGCCATTTCAGATTGAGGCCGGCCCCCGCCAGTTTCTGGCCCTTCAGATCCGAGACCTTGTTCCATTCAAAGTTGGTGCCGAGGTTGTAGCCATTGTCTGCGATCAGCGCGATCAGCTTCTGGCGATACTTGTCCTCGAACACCTTCGACATGTACGGCACCTGATCGTACACCTCGCGCGCTAATCGGACGCTCGTGACCGGGCTCATTGTGCCGAATGGCAACATCACCTGAAAGGCATGCAGCGGCAGGTTCGAGGGTTCGAAGCAGAAGCAATAGCCGCCGATGTCGATGATGCCGGACTGCACGCCTTCAAGCGTGTCAGCGACCTTCACCATCGCGCCGCCGTAGCCTTCAACGAACTCGATCTTGTGCTTGGTCTTCGCCGCAACACGCTTGGTGACTTCCGGCACGAAGAAATTCTGCATCAGGTTGACGTAGGTATTCACCGGCGGATGGCCGGACGCGATCCGCAGCCTGATCGTCTCCTGGCCTGACGCAGTTGCGGTCGTGACAACGAGCGCGCCTAACGCAAGCGCACCCACAACGTGGCGCATGATCATGGTTTCCTCCCGATGCCGCATGGCGCGGCTTATATGTTTTATGCTGCAAGCATCGGGCGGAGGCAGGGGCGAAGTCAACGATATAAAGGCTGCGTAAATGGAGCGCGCAGCGTCCGGTGGATTTCGCGGGCTGAAATTAGCGTCGCTGCACTGCACTCTTCCGGGAACAGAGAGTAGCTGCGTGGCCGATCAATGATTGTCGCGCGGGATATTCCTTTGAGCGACGCGCTGGTAGGCGTCCGCGCCGCGAATGATCTGACCATCCGCCATCTGAGTGACGGTCGCGCGATACATCTGCTGCCAGGGGGTCTGACTGTCCGGCACCGCGCATCCGCCGCCCTGCTGCAGCGCCGCGCGGCGACGCTCGAGCTCTACCTGCGGTATCAGCATATCGGCGGTGCCTTTGCGCAGGTCGATACGGAGGCGGTCGCCGGTCGCAACCAAGGCCAGCCCCCCGCCGGCCGCGGCTTCGGGCGAAGCGTTCAGGATCGAAGGAGAACCGGAGGTCCCGGACTGACGGCCGTCGCCAAGACACGGCAGCGATTCGATGCCGCTTTTGATCAGTGCCGCCGGAGGCTGCATATTCACAACTTCAGCCGAACCCGGATAGCCGATCGGTCCGACGCCGCGCATGACCAGGATGCTGTTTTCGTCGATCGCGAGCGCGGGATCGTCGATCCGGGCGTGATAATCCTCCGGTCCGTCAAAGACCACGGCTTTGCCCTCGAAAGCCTCGGGATCGCCGGGATTAGAGAGATAGCGCTTGCGGAAATCGTCGGAGATCACGCTGGTCTTCATGATGGCGGAGTCGAACAGATTGCCGCGCAGGACGCGGAAGCCCGCCTCGTGCTTGAGCGGCTGATCGTATGGCCGGATCACGTCGGCATTCTTTGCCTTTGCCTCGCTCACATTGTCGCCGATTGTCTTGCGATTGATCGTGATCGCATCTCCGTGGATGCGTCCAGCATTCATCAATTCGTGCAATACGGCAGGAAGCCCGCCGGCGCGGTAATAGTCTTCCCCGAGATAGTAGCCCGCTGGTTGCATGTTGAGCAGGAGCGGGACGTCGAATCCGATCCGCTCCCAATCGTCGATCGACAATTCGATGCCGACATGCCGTGCGATCGCGTTGATATGGATCGGTGCGTTGGTCGAGCCGCCGATTGCTGAGCATGCGACGATTGCATTCTCGAACGCCTGACGCGTCATGATGTCGGACGGCTTCAGGTCTTCGTGCACGATGGTCACCGCGCGCCGGCCCGTGTCGTATGCAATCTGCGCGCGTTCGCGATAGGGCGCCGGGATTGCTGCGCAGCCCGGCAGCGACATGCCGAGGGCTTCGGCGAGCGCATTCATCGTCGAGGCGGTGCCCATGGTATTGCAGTGGCCGATGGAGGGCGCGGAAGACGCGACCATCGCAAGGAATTCACGATAGTCGATTTTTCCCGCGGCGAGGTCCTTGCGCGCCTGCCAGATTATGGTGCCGGAGCCCGAGCGTTCGCCGTTATGCCAGCCGTTCAGCATCGGTCCGCCCGACAGCACGATGGCGGGAATGTTGACGGTGGCCGCGGCCATCAGCGCCGCCGGCGTGGTCTTGTCGCAGCCGGTGGTCAGCACGACGCCGTCCAGCGGATAGCCGTAAAGGATCTCAACGAGTCCGAGATAGGCGAGATTGCGATCGATGGCGGCGGTCGGGCGCCGGCCGTTCTCGAAGATAGGATGCATCGGAAATTCGAACGGGATGCCGCCGGCTTCGCGGATACCCTCTCGCACGCGCTTCGCGAGATCGAGGTGGTGCCGGTTGCAGGGCGCGAGATCGCTTCCGGTCTGCGCGATGCCGATGATCGGCTTTCCCGCGGTGAGATCCTGAAGGGTCAGCCCGTAATTGAGGTAGCGCTCCAGATAGAGCGCGGTCATACCGGGATTGTCGGGATTATCGAACCATAGCTGTGAACGCAGCCTGCGCTTCGCGTTACTTGTCATCGCCTCGTCCGTGCAACACAACACGAGACAACGGATCTGGCGCCAAACCGTTCCCCTTACCCGGCAGCCGTTTCCGGCATTGGCGTAAAGAGCAGCTTGTCGATCCGCTTGCCGTCCATGTCGAGGATTTCGATCCGCCAGCCCGGTATCTCGAAGGTCTCGCACTCGACCGGAATATGCGCGAGGCGTTCGAGCGCAAAGCCGGCTGCGGTGTGAAATTCTCCCGAAGTCTCCGGAAGCTTCAGCTTTTCGAGCAGATCGGACGCCGGCGCGCGTCCATCGACCAGCCATGATCCGTCCGGCCGCCGGATAATATCTTCGGAATGCTGCTCGTGGTCCTCGCCAAGATCGCCCGCGATGCCTTCCAGCACGTCGTTCAGCGTCGCGACCCCGAGGAAGTCGCCATATTCGTCCACCACGAAAGCGAGATGGACGGTGGTTGCCTTGAAGGTCTCGAGCAGCCGCAGCACCGGCATGGATTCGGGCACGAAGGCAGGTTCGATCAGCCGTTCCTCGATCCGGATGCCACGCCCGGAAATGAGGTCGCCGACCAGATCCTTCTTCTGAATCACGCCGAGCGGGCGGCCGATATCGCCATCGCGAGCGACCACGATGCGTGAGTAGGGGCAATCGGCGATTTCGCGTTCGATGGCTTGCTGTTCGTCCGAAAGGTCGATCCAGTAGACGTCGGGCCTGGGCACCATGATCGAGGCAACCGATGAATCCGCGAGCGCAAGCACGCCATGAATCATCTCTTCCTCGACCTGGTCGATCACGCCGGCTTCGGTGCCTTCAGCAATTGCGATCTTGACCTCTTCTTCGGTAACGGACCCGGATCTCCTTTCCGGAATGCGCAACAGCTTGAGCAGGAGCGACGTCGATGTTTCCAGAAACCAGACCAGCGGGCGCGCGACCAGCACCAGAAGCTGAAGCGGACCGGCTACGACAGCGGCAATACGTTCCGGTTGCAGCAGTGCGATGCGCTTCGGGACGAGTTCACCGACCACAACCGACAGTGCGGTGATCGCGATCACAACGAGGATAAAGGCGACTTCCTCGCCGCGCGGCGCAAAGAAGGGATATTGGTTCAGCACGCTGCCGAGGCGCGCACCCAGGGTGGCGCCACCATAGGCGCCTGACATGATGCCGATCAGCGTGATGCCGACCTGTACGCCAGACAGAAAGCGCCCGGGATTTTCGGCGAGCGCCAGCGCGCGTGTTGCGCCGCTGCTGCCCGATTCCGCCATTTGCTGCAGGCGGATGCGTCGCGAGGACACAATCGCCAGCTCAGCCATCGCGAAAAAGCCGTTGAGTAGGGTGAGCCCAACGACGATGGCAAGTTCGAGCCAGACCGTCATAATCCAGCCTATGTGGCACGCCGCACCGCGCTCGGCAACGTCCGAGGTCCAAGATATTTTGAAACAAAATCACGCCGCCCCGGGCCGGGAAACCAACTCGCAGGTTTGGACCCTCTGCAAAGGCATCTCGACGTGGTGCGGATGGACGAAGTGCTGACCGGCCGGGCCACCGAACGAGTTGACCGGCGCCGGATCAAGCCGGCCTAATGACGCTGTAACGAGGAAAACGCCATGCTCCGTACCGTCTCGGCCTTCGACCGCATCGGCGAGGAAAACGCTTTCGCCGTGCTTGCGCGTGCCAATGCGCTGATCGCCGAGGGCCGCGATGTCATAAACCTCGGCATCGGTCAGCCGGATTTCCGCACGCCGGATTTCATCGTCGAGGCGGCGATCAAGGCTTTGCGCGATGGTCATCACGGCTATACGCCCGCGACTGGTATCCCCGCGCTGCGCGAAGCCGTGGCCGCCGACCTGAATCAACGATTTGCCGTCGATGTGTCGCCGGATGAGGTCATGATTATGCCGGGCGGCAAGCCGACCATGTTCATGGCCATTATGATGTTCGGTGAGCCGGGCGTTGACATCCTCTATCCGGACCCGGGCTTTCCGATCTATCGCTCTATGATCGAATTCACCGGCGCGAACCCGGTGCCCGTTCCTATTCATGAAGAGAACGGCTTTGCGTTTTCAGCCGAGGAAACGTTGAGGCTGATCACGCCGAAGACGCGGCTTCTGATCGTCAATTCTCCGGCCAATCCAACCGGAGGCGTCACGCCGAAGTCAGAGGTCGACAAACTGGTTGCAGGTCTCGAGCGATATCCCGATGTCGCCGTGATGTCGGATGAGATCTACGACCACATGGTTTATGATGGTGAGGCGCATGTTTGCCTCTTGTCCTATCCTCAGGTCCGGGATCGCCTCATCCTGCTTAATGGCTGGTCGAAGACCTATGCGATGACGGGCTGGCGGCTCGGTTACGCAGTGTGGCCGGGCAAGCTTTACGACTATGCGCGCAAGCTTGCGGTCAATCTGCATTCCTGCGTGAACGCTTCCGCGCAATATGCTGGGCTCGCTGCGCTGACCGGCCCGCAGGACGAGGTTACGAAGATGGTGGCCGAGTTTGACCGTCGCCGCAAAGTTGTGGTCGACGGGCTGAACAAGCTTCCCGGCGTCTCCTGCGCGATCCCGAAGGGCGCGTTCTATGCTTTTCCAAATATAAAGCAGACGGGATGGAAGGCGAAGGCGCTCGCCTCGTCCCTGCTGGATGATGCCGGTGTTGCGATCATCGGCGGGCCGGATTTTGGCGTTCTCGGAGAGGGCTATGTGCGGCTATCCTATGCCAACTCGACCGAGAACATTTTGAAGGCGCTCGATCGTATGGGCGAATTCCTGTCGACGCGGAAGGCAGCATAATCAGATGACAATGATGCGTATTGGTGCGGTTCTGGGTCTGGTGTTGTTTGGCACGTCAACTCAGGCGCAAACTTTCGTCGCCTATACCTGTGCCGACGGCAGCAACATTTCCGCCGCCTTCTACAAGGGCGAGAAGCGAATGCACATGCAGCTCAGCGGCAGGTCGCTGGTCTTGCCGCAGCGGCTTTCCGGCTCCGGCGCGCGCTATGCCAAAGGCGGCGTGTCGTTCTGGATCAAGGGACAGGAAGCGACCCTGAAGCGGCCAAAGAAGCCGGCCATCTTGTGCAAGGCGCAGTAGCGCCGCTTACGGCTTGAGTGCGAAACGGAATCCAACCGCGACGATTGCGAGACCGACGAGTTGCGGGAGTGTCGGTACCTCGCCGATCGCCAGAAACCCGATCAGCATCGTCATGGGTGGCACCAGCGCGGGAAACATCGAGGCGCGTCCGGCGCCGAGCGCAGTGACAGCACGGGCAAACAGATAAAGCGCGAGCAATCCGGCGAAGCCGCCCTGCGCGACCAGTTGAAGCAGGTTCTCGGACAGTCCCGCAGCGAACATGTGGTCGAAGCCGTACAGGAACGCATAGAGCGGCACGTAGACGAAGAGTGACAGCACGCCGACAACCTGCGCGGCGAGCAAGCCGCTGGTGCGCCATCCGCGCAGGCAGATCGTGAAGGCCGCCCAGGTCCAACCCGCGGCAGCGAACATGAGATCGCCAGTGAGAGCATTGCCGCGGATTGTGGTGATGGCTTCGCCGGCGAGCACGATGAGGCCGAGCAGGATCGCGATGACGCCGATCACACGCGCTCGTGTCAGTTTTTCGTGCAGAATAAGGAAGGCAAGGAGCAGCCCGCCCAAAGCCGCCGAGCCTGGTTGGATCACTGCGCCATGCCCGAGCGGCGCGAGTGTCAGCCCAGTATAACTGAGAAGCGCCTGAGGCGGTCCCGCCAGGGCGAGGATGACAATTCCGCGGAACCAGCCAAGGCCGCCGAGATCGGTGAGACCCGCCCGCGCCACCAGCGGGACCATCAATATCCCGGACCAGACAAATCGATGAAACGCGAGATCGGGAGGGGTTAGTCCAGCGGCAATGCCGTGCTTTCCGGCGACGAACCCGATGGCCCAGCAGATCGAGGCGGCGACCCCGCACAGGACCCCGAGGGTAGTCGCCGACAGCGCGGCACGCGGGTGCAGGTCCGGCAAGGTGCCATCCGATTCGTTTATGGTCCCGGATACAGGTCCGGCCCGATCCTGGCTATGGCGCCGCACGACGTGCAGCCATGTACGATACGACGAAATCGGTCGTGTCCTGCGCGTTCCCGGCCTGTTTGCGGTATCAGTTTGACTGATCCGGGTCCGCTCTCTAACGTCTGGCCGGTCGCGGGGGGCCTCGCGGCGCTATGACGGCATAAGCGGCACCGCCAGGCGTTCTGTGTAATGAAGACTATCAGTGCATTTTTGATTTCTGCGTTGGTCGCGCTGGCCGCGATCGCGGGTTCCGTGGTTGTTCTGTCCACTGTGTGCGCGGTAGAGCCAGCTCCGGCACCCGCACGGACGCCGTCGCGGCTGCCGATTCAATTTGAGAGCCCGGTCTCCGACGTCGTGATCGAGCGTGCGGTTTTCACCCGGGAGAGCCTCGACGGGTTGATGTGGCAAGCGCAGGCGACGCCGCAGGCTCAGCCTGGCGCGATGAGCTGGCGTGATCGCTTCCTCTGTGACATCCGCATCACGGACGTGCTGCTGATCGGCTTTGCCGCGTTTCTCCTGCTGGCGACAATATTCCAGGGGCTCTGGATGCTGCGTGCGGTGCGCGCTTCCGATCGGACCGCGAGTCTTGTCAACGAGGGCTTGATCTCCGCCCAGCGTGCCTATGTTTCGCTGCGCGAATTCCAGGTGGCGATGACCAAGAATCCGCTGAACGACGAAATCCAGACCTGCACCATCCAGCCGATTTGGGAGAACACCGGAACGACGCCGACCCGGAACGGTCGCGGGCATGTGAACTGGAAATACTTCGACCGCTCGGTGCCGGCTGAGTTCGATTTCGCCGACTTTGACGAACTCGGAAACCGCATCCTGTCCTACGACGCCTACAAGCCGCTGATTGTCGGACCACGTGCAACCGCGCTGTCTCCGATCATCAGCATGGAACCGGCGATACTGCGCCAGGTTCGCGATCTGCAGGGCAAGCTGCTGATCTGGGGTTGGACCGAATACGACGAGGTCTTCAGCGACGCCAAACGGCATCGCACCGAATTTGCCTACCTTGTCGTAGTGTCGGGGTCGCCCGCGAGCCATGTCGGATTCAGCCAGTACAAGCTGCATAATGGCGTCGACGAGGATTGCATAAAGCAGCCGACGGTCCTTGCGCGCGCCGTCTGACCGGCCGTTTCCGTCATACCGGCGGAGGCCGTAATCTGCTAAGATCAATCAGTTAAACAACATCGGACGATAGACGCGCATGGCCGAACCGTCGAAGCCACTGATGCTGTCCTGGCGCTTCGCGCCATTGTTCTGGTGCCAGTTCTTCTCTGCCTTCAACGATAATCTGCTGAAGAACTCGATCGTCTTCCTGATCCTGTTCCATATGGGGTCGCAAGGCGAAGCGCTGATCACGCTTGCGGGCGCGGTGTTTATCGCTCCGTATTTCTTCCTGTCGGCGCTCGGCGGCGAGATGGCCGACCGCTACGACAAGGCAGTCGTGGCGCAGCGCCTGAAACTCGTCGAGATCGCCGTCGCAGCGGTGGCGGTGGTCGGCTTCGTCAGCCATTCTTTGGTTATTCTGTTCATTGCACTGGCCGGCTTCGGCGTGATCGGTTCGCTGTTCGGGCCGATCAAATACGGCATTCTGCCAGACCATCTGGAGCGCCGGGAATTGCCCGCGGGCAACGCCCTCGTGGAGGGCGCGACCTTCATCGCGATCCTGCTCGGCACCATTGTCGGCGGGATTGCAGCGAAGGGCGGCGGCAGCCCGCTCGGCTTCTCCGCTCTGGTCATGGTCTTTGCTCTGCTGTGCTGGGTTTCGGCGCTCCTCATTCCGCGTACCGGAGAGGCCGCGCCCAATCTCATCATCAACAAGAATATCGCGACCTCGACCTGGAAGCTGATCCAGGATCTGCGCAGCGACCATCGGCTATGGTGGGGCGCGCTCGTCACCAGCTGGTTCTGGCTTACCGGTGTGGTTGTGCTTTCGCTCCTTCCGCCGGCGGCAAAGACGCTGGTGGGTGGCAACGAAGACACGGTCACGGCCTACCTCGCGATTTTCTCGATTGCGGTCGCGGTTGGCTCCGGCCTCGCCGCCTGGCTCGCCAGCGGACGCATTATCCTGCTTCCGACGCTGCTCGGCGGATTGCTGCTCGCTGGCTTTGCGCTGTTCATGGGCTACTCCCTTTACGGCGCTGTGCCGGCGACACAGTTCGTGGGCCCGTTTGAAGTGTTTCGCACCACGCGCGGCGTCAATGTCGCGATCGCGCTGGTCGGCCTTGCCATCGGCGGCGGCATGTTCATCGTGCCGGCGTTCTCTGCGGTTCAGGCATGGGCCGGCGCCGACCGGCGCGCGCGCGTGGTGGCCGCCGTCAATATCCTCAACGCCCTGTTCATGACGGTTGCCACGCTGGTGGTGGCGACGCTTCAGGGAGCCGCTGGCGTCACGACTCCGATGCTGTTCATCGGGCTCGGTGTCGCGAACCTGGCCGTGGCCGTGGCGATCGGCTTCACCATGCCGACGCGGCCCTTCGCGGATGCGCTGTCGATCATCTACCGCGCATTCTTCCGTGCCGAGGTGGAGGGGCTCGAAAATCTGCAGAAGGTGAAGCAGCCGAACGTCATCCTGGCCCTCAACCACGTCAGCTTTCTTGACGCCGGAATCGCGCTGTCGCTGCTCGGTCGCGATCCACTCTTCGCGATCGATACCTCAATAGCTCAGAAATGGTGGGTCAAGCCGTTCTCGCGCCTGACCCGCGCGCTGCCGATCGACCCGCTCAAGCCGATGGCGACGCGTACGCTGATCCAGGCGGTGGCAGGCGGTGAGACGCTGATCATCTTCCCCGAAGGCCGGCTGACCATGACCGGCTCGCTGATGAAGGTCTATGACGGCGCCGGCCTGATCGCCGACAAGTCGGATGCCGTCATTGTCCCGATCCGGATCGAGGGTCTGGAGCGATCCTTTTTCACGCGCCTGAAGGGCTACCAGATTCGCAAGCAGTTCTTTCCCAAGGTCAGGGTCACGGTGCTTGAGCCGACCAAGCTCCAGCTCGATCCTGCGCTGCGCGGGAAGGCGCGGCGGCGCGCGGCTGGCGCTGCGCTCTACGACATCATGTCGAACATGATCTACGAGACCACGAGCACAGACCGCACAATCGTGCAGGCGCTGGTCGAGGCCGCGCAAGAGCACGGCATGAAGACGGTTGCGACCGAGGATCTCGTGACGGGAACGCTGACTTACAAGCGCCTCCTGCTGGGCAGCCGCATCCTCGGCAAGAAACTCATGCCGCTCGCGGATGTCGGCAAGCCGCTCGGCGTGATGCTTCCGAATGCGAACGGTGCGGTGGTTTCGATTTTCGGCCTGATGTCGGCCGGGCGTGTTCCTGCCATGATCAATTTCACCGCCGGCGCGACCAATATTCTCGCCGGCTGCCGTGCGGCCGGGATCGACACGGTGGTCACGTCGCGCACGTTCATCGAGCGCGGCAAGCTTGAGCCGCTGGTCGAGAAGATGTCGGCGGAGGTGAAGTTCGTTTATCTGGAAGACGTCCGTGCTCAGGTCGGTTTGCTGGATAAGCTCAGCGGTCTGCTGAGCTACAAGAAGCCGCTGGTATCGCGAAAGCCGGATGACTGGGCGGCGATTCTGTTCACCTCCGGGTCGGAAGGCGTGCCAAAGGGCGTTGTGCTCTCCCACCGCAACATTCTCACCAATGCGGCACAGGCACGCGCGCGCATCGACTTCAACCGCATGGACAAGGTGTTCAACATCCTGCCCGTGTTCCATTCGTTTGGGCTGACGGTCGGCGTGATCTTGCCGATCGTGTCTGGCGTGCCGATTTTCCTTTATCCGTCCCCGCTGCATTACCGCACGGTGCCGGAACTTGTTTACGTCACCAACGCCACGATCATGTTCGGAACCGACACCTTCCTGAACGGCTACGCACGGTCGGCTAACCCTTACGACTTCCGTTCGATCCGTTACATGCTGGCGGGCGCCGAGCCGGTGCGTGAATCCACACGGCAGATATATCTTGAGAAGTTCGGCGTCCGGATTCTCGAAGGCTACGGCGTGACCGAGACGGCCCCGGCGCTCGCGCTCAACACTCCGATGTTCAACAAATTCGGCACTGTCGGCCGGCTTCTGCCGGGGATGGAGGCCAAGCTGGAGACGGTTGAAGGCGTGGACGAGGGCGGCCGCCTGTTTGTGAAGGGCCCGAACGTCATGCTCGGTTATTTGCGCGTCGAGAATCCAGGTGTGCTGGAACGTCCGGCCGAGGGCTGGCACGACACTGGCGATATCGTCACCATCGATGCGCAGGGCTTCATCAGGATCATGGGTCGCGCCAAGCGGTTCGCAAAGATTGGTGGCGAGATGGTTTCGTTTGCTGCGGTCGAATTGCTGGCCGGCGATCTCTGGCCGGACGCGATCTCGGCGGTGGTGTCGGTGCCCGACGCACGGAAAGGCGAGCGCCTGTTGCTGTATACGAACAACGAAAAGGCGGCGCGTTCTGATTTCATCGCGTTCGCGCGTTCGCGTCATGCGTCGGAGTTGATGATCCCCGCGGAGGTTATCGTCATGGAGAAGTTGCCAATGCTGGGATCCGGCAAGGTCGATCTTCTGACGCTCACCAAGCAGGCCAAGGAAGAGCGGGCTCAGGCCGCGCAGTCGCGCCCGGCCGTGCCGGCATAGGCTCGCGCGCCACGGCGGCCGGGATATCCAAACGTCGTGAATCGCGTTTAACCAAGTCGATTCCGATTTGCTTCACTAACGCGTCTCGGGATTGCATGCGTCGGCACAATCCCGGGCATGCGCGCCTTTGTCAAAACAGTTGTGAAACGGCGAGAATGCCGGAATTGCACGCGGGTGGGGCAGCGAGAGCCTAACGACGCGTCGGGCAAGCGCGCAAAGGTTAAGCGCGCGTTGAGCAAATCCAGACAGGTTTCGTAAAGCCTGCGCATTCAACCAATTTTTAGCATAGGGTCAGTTGCCCGAAACGCTTCACGAATTCAACACGACCCCATCGCGATAGTGACCTCCGAGAAAAGGCGCAAACAACCGCGCCAGAGGTTTCGGGAAGGTCGTCGTGCGCAAGTCCACAATCGTGATGGTCGCGTTTGCAGTAGTCTTCGGACTACTCGCGGTCTTCATTGCGCAGGCCTGGCTGAACGGCCAGGCCGAGCGCCGAATGCGGAGTCTTGAGGCGCAGAAGAAGCCGCTTGCGACCAACACCATCGTTGTTGCTGCGCAGCGGCTGCCATTCGGTGTCGAACTCGGCAAGGAACATCTGCGCGAAGTGCCGTGGCCGGCCGAGTCGATGCCGCAGGGTTCATTCGCCACCGTCAGTGAACTTTTGTCCGCCGGCAAGCGTACCGTTCTTGCCCCGGTCGAGCCGAATGAGCCCGTGCTTGCGATCAAAATCACCGGGCCTGGTCAACGCGCGACGCTGTCTGCGATCGTCGGCGACGGCATGAAAGCTGTGTCGGTGCGTGTTAACGATGTCGAGGGCGTCGGCGGCTTCGTGCTTCCGGGCGACCGTGTCGATGTGGTGCTGACCCGCCAGCTCGAAAAGGGCAACGCGACAACCGAGGTCGTTCTGCAGAATGCGCGCGTCCTCGCCGTTGACCAGAGTGCCGACGATCGCGCCAGCAAGGCCGCCGTTGCAAAGGCTGTGACGCTCGAAGTCGATACCGTCGGTGCGCAGAAAGTCTGGCTTGCCGCTTCGGTCGGCAGCCTGTCGCTCCTGTTGCGCAAGGCCGGCGAAATGGATTCCGAACCGACGCGTCGCGTGACGCTCGATGATCTGAGCAAGCCTGACCGGGTTACGCCGCAGAAAAGCAACAGCGTGACGAGCGTGTCGGTGCAGCGCGGAGGCCAGAGACAAAGTTACGAGGTGCCTGTCGAAGGCGCCGGAAATTCCGAGTTTGCGTCCGGGGGGACGAAAGCTCGGAGACAATAACGGGGACCTTGGTTTTGGGTGGGGAGTGTGTCGTGAAGAACAGATTTGAAAAGTCCGCCGCCTCAGTAAAACGGACGGGCAGGGGATTGAAGTCAGGCGCGCGGAGTTCGCTGGGGGTTCGTGCCCTGGCGGTTGGACTTGCGATCGTGATGGCGGAACCGACGCTGCCGGGCCTCGGCGTCGCGTCCGCGCAACGGGTCGTGCAGATGATCGCAGCCAAGCGGACCGCAACGATTGGCGTCCAGATCGGCAAGACCGAAGACGTTCGGACGGATGCGAGCTTTGTCGAGCTGGTGGTCGCCGATCCGGAGATTGCCGACGTGTCGCCGCTCACGGACCGTACGCTCTCCATCCTCGGCCGCAAGAGCGGCACGACGCGGGTGTCGGCTTATTCCGAGGGCAAGAAGCTCGTCGGTGTGTTCGACATCGAGGTGACCTACGACACCTCGCTGTTACAGACGACCCTCAACCGTCACTTTCCTGGCTCGGGAATCCGCGCCACCTCCGTGAATGGCCGTATCATGCTGACCGGCGCGGTCCATGACGCCCCCACGGTCGACAAGGCGGTCACACTCGCTCGCCAGTTCGGGCCGGACATCATCAACACGATGACGATTCTCTCGCCGCAGCAGGTGATGCTCGAGGTGCGGTTCATTGAGGCCAATCGTCAGGCCGGTCGGGAACTGGGCGTCCAGTGGAATCCGACGGCCAGCAACGGTCGTCTCATGGGCAATATCGGTTCGCGGCAGCCCGCAAACCGTTTGCCAATTACCGGGACCAATGCAACGCCGGGCGCGGATGCGTGGAAACAGCCCGGCGTGACGGCTGGTGGCGCGAATGTTCAGCCCGGTCAGCTTCCCATCTCGCAGATCGTCGCTGCGGGTGTGCTGTCGGGTGCAGCGCCCTTCGGCTTCCTGATCGGCAAGCTGATTACCAATGGCCTTTCGGTCGATGTGCTGATCAACGCGCTTGAAGCCAAGGGCATGGCACGCTCGCTGGCCGAACCGAATCTGACGGCCTTGTCTGGCGATACGGCGAGCTTCCTCGCTGGTGGCGAATTCCCGGTGCCGGTGCCGCAAGGGCTCGGCGCGGTTGCTATCACCTATAAGAAATACGGTGTCGGTCTCGCCTTCACACCCACCGTGCTGGCGGATGGCCTGATCAATCTGAAGATCGAGCCGGAAGTCAGTCAGCTCGATAGCTCGAATCCGGTGATGGTCGCTGGCGTCTCGGTGCCACCGCTGATCGTGCGGCGCGCATCAACGACGGTGGAATTGCGTGACGGCCAGAGCTTCGTGATCGGCGGGCTGTTGCAGAGCCAGGGTGAAACCGCTCAGGAGCAATTGCCATGGCTCGGCGACGTGCCGATCCTCGGTGCACTGTTCCGCTCGGCTGCCTACAAAAAGAAAGAGACCGACCTCGCCATCATCGTGACGCCGCGGCTGGTCCGTCCCGCGCGTCCCGGCGACAAGATCGCGACGCCGCTCGACAGTACGCTTCCGCCGAACGATGTCGACTTCTTCCTGATGGGCAAACCGGAAGTGCCGCGTGCGGTCGAGAAGCTGCAGAACGGTGTCGTCCGTGCCTATACCGGTCACATGCTGAATGTGCAGCCGCGCCCGACCGCTGCCGTCTCAAGAGAGGTGGGTCATGTCCTGTCCGTCAAATACTAAAGCAACGACGCTCGCGCTCTCCGCGCTCGCGCTGTCCTGTGCGCTGTCCGGCTGCTCGGATATCTATTTCGACCGGCGTGAAACGGTTGTGCCGTATGCGGGTGACGCCAAGGCGATCAATCAGGTCACCATGATGGTCGATCCCTGGCCGGCCCATAGTGCCAATCGCAACATCGCCTTTAACGGCGAGCGCATGCAGGGCGCGGTCGAGCGCTACCGGACTCACAATGTGATCCGGCCGATGAGTCCGCTCACGTCCGAGTCGGGCAGTCAGCCGCAGCCGCCGCCCGATCTCACGACCGAACAGGTCCGGGGTGTTCCTCAGACTCGGGGGGGGGCTCCGACGCCGCCGCCGGGGTCGGCACCCTCGCCGTGGGCGGGCAAACCGCAGACACAAGCGCAACCGTAACGCTCGTAGAAGCCCGAGTCCTCGTCATGCGTATCAGCCGAGCAACGCCCCCGAGCAGCACGACCAGTGTGGTCGTGCTGACTCCCGACTCGCATTTCGAGCAGCAGGTGCGCGAGACCTTTAGCACCAGCCCCCAGATCGGGCTGAGCCTGACCGCCGCGACGGTGGCCGACGCCGGTGACCGGATCGACCCGGACGGGGCGACCGTGATCGTGATTGATCTCGACGCCACCCGCGATGACGAGATGCAGGCGCTGGAACGGCTTGCCATCCGCACCGGCGGCAAGCCGCCGATCGTGGTGGTCGCGCAGACGTTCGACGCCAATGTCGCGCGCACTTTGATCCAGATGAAGATCGCGGATTTTCTGGTGAAGCCGGTCTCCCCGGTCGAACTGGTCCGGACCTGCGCGCGCGCGGTCAAGCCCGTCGCAAGCGAGGGCGCGGAGGCCGAGATATTCTCCTTCATCGCTGCTGTCGGCGGCGCCGGTGTCACGACGCTCTCGATCCAGACTGCGATGCTGCTGCTCTCGAGCGGGCCCCGCGGCCGCGCCTCGACATGCCTGGTCGATCTCAACCTGCAACATGGGTCCTGCGCCGACTATCTTGATCTCGAACCGCGTCTCGATCTGACGGAGATCGAGCCGCGTCCGGATCGGCTGGACCGGCAATTGCTCGAAGTCATGACCGCCTATCACCCCTCGGGACTCGCGGTGATCGCGGCGCCGCCGCGGCCGGCCGAGATGCGCTCGTTCGATCCCGATGTCGTCACCAAGCTGCTCGATCTTGTCTCGTCGCATTTCGAGTATGTCGTGATCGACATGCCGCGCACCTGGTTTGCGTGGACCGACGACGTCATCCTCGGGTCGAACCGCGTCTTCATCGTCAGCGAGATGACGGTGCCGAGTCTCAAGAACACCAAGCACATCCTCGCAGCGATCCGAATGCGGATGCTCGAGGGCCCGCAGCCGCAGGTCATCGTCAACCGCTTCGAGCAGCGGTTGTTCGCCCCCGGCCTGAAGCGGAACGATATCGAGCAGGCGATCGGAAACGATCTCGCGGGCGCAATCCCGAATAATTACCGGCTGGTGCGTGAGGCGATCGATCGCGGTGTGCCGCTCGACGAGGTCAAGCGCGGCAACGCCATCACGCAGGAACTGCGCAAACTGGTCGCGCCACAGGCACCCAGGACTTCCGAGAAGGCTCCGGCCGCAGATCAGAAGAAATTCAGCCTCTCTCTCGCGCGCTGACGCATCGGTCCGGAGATAAACGAGCACATCATGATTGGCCGCTTTACTGCCCGACGAAATCCTGCGCCGCAGTCCGCACCGGTCGCGGAGCGGGATCGTGCGCCGGCGCCGGAGGGCACGTCACCGGACGGCTCGTCTTGGCCGGTATTCGTCGAGCCCGAACAAGCGCCCGCCCTCGCGCCCGCAGCACCGCTGCCTCCGCCACCCGCTGCCGTGGCGGCGCCGGCCAATCCGCTGCATAGCGACAAGCTGCTCGACGCCAAGGTGCGGCTGCACCGCCGCCTGCTCGAAGAGGTCAATCTGCAGGCGCTTGAAAAGCTGCCGGAAGACCAGATGCGCGAGCATATCCAGAGGCTGGTCGGCCAGTATGTCGTGAGCGAACGTCTTGCGCTGAACACCCAGGAACTGAACTCGTTCGTGACCGAAATTCTCGACGAGATGACCGGTCTCGGACCGCTTGAGCCGCTGCTCAAGGATCCAAGCATCAGCGACATCCTGATCAACGGCCACGAATGCACGTATATCGAGCGCGGCGGCATGCTTGAGCCGATCGCCTGCCGCTTCAAGGATGAGGCGCATCTCTTGCGTATCATCAACAAGATCGTGTCCGCTGTCGGACGGCGTGTCGATGAAATGCACCCATTGTGCGACGCGCGCCTGCTTGACGGCTCACGCGTCAACGTCGCGGTGCGGCCGGTCGGCGTCGACGGACCGCTGGT
>CAZIKZ010000029.1:14714-21838 GCA_964539845.1 uncultured Hyphomicrobiales bacterium | reverse complement strand
ATAGCCGTCCGAAGGACGGCGTCGCGTCGCTCGCCTATGACCCGCGCATCCATCTTCTTCGATTTGATGGATTGCCGGGTCAAGCCCGGCAATGACCGAGTGAGCTAGTTCGTGCCCCAGACCGCGCGGGCCAACTCGGTTACGCGGGCGAGCTTTGCCCATTGGTCGGCTTCGCTGATCGGGTTGCCGCCGACGCTGGAGGCGAAACCGCATTGCGGACTGACGCCGAGCCGATCCTCCGGCGCATGCTTGAAAGCTTCGTCGAGGCGGCGGCGAAGCTCATCGAGGTCCTCCATCGCGCCGGACTTGCTGCTAATGACGCCGAGATAGCCGCGCTTGCCCTTGGGGAGGAAACGCAGCGGGGCGAAGCTTCCCGCGCGCTCGCTGTCATATTCGAGCAGAAAGCCGTCGACGCCCGGTACGGAAAACAGCCGCTCTGCGATCGGGTCGTAGCCGCCCTGACCCATCCAGTGGCCTTTGTAATTGCCGCGGCACAGATGCACGAGCACGGCGAGATCGGCGGGCTTGTCTTTGAGTGCCAACGCGATCATGTCGAAATAAAACTCGGTCAGCTTCTGCGGGTCTTCGCCGCCGGCCTTCAGCGAAGCGCGGATGTTCTCGTCGCACAGCAGCGCGAGCGCGACCTCGTCGAGTTGGACCACGCGGCAGCCCGCGCGATAGAGTTCGTCGATCTCCTGCCGGTAAATCGCGCACAGGTCTTCGGCGAGAGCGTCGCGATCCTTGTAGGATTTCGGGTCCATGCCCTCCTTGCCGGCAAAAAAGTGCAGGATGCTCGGTGTGGGCAGGGTCACCTTGGCCGTGCGGGACGTGACGCCTGCGAGGAAACGATAATCGTTCACCACGATCGGGTGTTTCCGGGCGAGCTTGCCGGTGACGACCGGACCAAACCAGACTGCCTCGTGGCCGCCCAGGCGAAACATCAGTTCGGCCTTTTTCAGTTCGATGCCGGACAGCGATTCGACGAAGCCGAGAAACCAGGAGCCGCGCCGGAATTCACCGTCGGTGACAAAGCGGAGGTCTGCCTGCTCCTCATGCTGCACTGCATTGGTGATGCATTCCGCCACCACCTTCTCAAGTGCGGCGTCATCGATCTTCTTTTCCATGTGAGCGCGGTGCGCTTTCTTGAGCGCATCCGGCCGCAGCAGGCTTCCGACATGATCCGCACGGGGTAGATCGAGCATGGGCGTCCTCCATTTTTCGGCACGCTATCAAATGGCCCAAAAAAATCAAATCCGGATTCGGAAAAAATCGGGGGAGACTTCGCGTCCCGGCAGCCTTAGAAAGAGGCGGGGTTGGGAGCGTAGCAATGAGCCTTTATCTGGATGACCTGAAAGCCGGTCAGCGGTTCGAGACGGCGAGCCGCACGGTGACCGAAGCCGAAATCATCGCCTTCGCAAAGCAATTCGACCCGCAATATTACCATATCGATCCGGTCGCTGCGCAGAAGTCCGCGTTCGGCGGCTTGATCGCGTCGGGATTTCATACGCTCAGCCTGTCGATGCGGCTGTTCTTCGATCTGAACCTTTGGCCGGCCTCGGTGATTGCGTCACCAGGCATGGAAAATGTGAAATGGCTGAAGCCGATGCGGCCCGGCGACACCATTCGTGGTGCGGCGGAGGTGATCGAGGTGCGAATATCATCTTCGAAGCCGGACCGCGGCGTGGTCATCATGGATCATCCGTGCTGGAATCAGAGCGACGAAATGATCCTGACGCTGCGTTGCGTTCATATGCTGCGCCGACGCCCGGCCGCGAGCGGCGCGTGATGCGATGTGCCGAAGACGCCGACGAGCGGCCCTGAAGAGCGATTGAAGCATCGAAAGTAAAAACTTGCGGATCTTCTACACCGCATTCGCGAACGATGAGGTCTATCGCGCGATCCGCGCGGTCGCCCCATCTGGAATCGAACTGCCGACCCTGCCGGCGGACACGCCGCAGGAGCGCCTGCGCTGTGCGCAGTCTTGCGACATCATGGTCGCGGCGACCTCATGGCTGTCCGAGGCTGAAATCGCCGCCGCGCCGCGCCTGCGGCTCGTTATCCATCAGGGCGTCGGCTACGAGGATTCGGTCGACCTCGCCGCGCTGAAAGCGCGCGGCGTCCGGTTCGCAATCACGCCGGACGGCATCGCCGAGGCTGTCGCCGAGCATGCGATCATGCTGATGCTGATGGTCTATCGGCACGCAGCATTGTGCGACCGGAACATCAGACAGGGGACATTCGACCGGCAGACGTTCCGGCTCCGGTCGCGCAACCTGCAGGGCCGCCGTGTGGGCTTCGTCGGCATGGGTCGCATTGCGCAGGAGACTGCGCGGCGGTTGCAGGCTTTCGATGTCGCGATGTCCTACACGAACCTGTCGGGACCACTGTCGCCCGAGCGCGAGCCCCCTCCTGGTATCGGCTGGATGCCTTTGCCGGATCTGGTTCGCAACTCCGAGGTGCTGTCGCTCCACCTGCCGTTGAGCGATCAAACGCGCGGCATGATCGATGCCGCCACGCTGCGTCAAATGCCGCCGGGCGCGATCCTGATCAACACGGCGCGGGGCGGTCTGGTCGACGAGAACGCGCTTTGCGAAGCGATCCGCAGCGGACATCTGCTCGGTGCGGGACTCGATGCATTCATGGAAGAGCCTCTGCCGAAGTCGCATCCGCTTTGCATGCTGCCGACGGTTGTGCTCACGCCGCACAACGCTGTTGGAACCTTCGACACCTTCCAGAAGCGCATGGCTGCAATCTTCGACAATATCGCGCAATTTCGGGATAGCGGAACACTGCGAGACGAAATCGTATTATAGACCCTCCTGAACAGAGGCTTTCCAAAGCCCGGTGTGCTGGGAGTGTTTCGATGACGCTGAGGATCGGTTCGGGCGCGGCTTTCTCAAACGATCGCGT
Source organism: uncultured Hyphomicrobiales bacterium (assembly GCA_964539845.1). Lineage (GTDB taxonomy): Bacteria > Pseudomonadota > Alphaproteobacteria > Rhizobiales > Xanthobacteraceae > Pseudorhodoplanes. Next base: position 18,928 of record CAZIKZ010000029.1, on the reverse strand, counting down.
CGAGCCGGCTGTCGATCTCGTCAGGCGCGGACAGCTCGATTACATCGTCTTTGAATGTCTTGCAGAACGCACGCTTGCAATCTCGCAAGCGCAACGCATGCGCGATCCGGACAAGGGATACAATACCGGGCTCGAGCGGCGGTTGCGCAATATTCTGCCGCTCTGTGTCGAGAATGGCACGCGCATCGTCAGCAATATGGGCAGCGCCAATCCGCGTGCCGCGGGCGAAGCGGCCTGCAATGTCGCGCGCGAACTTGGCCTGAAAGGCGTCAAGATCGGCGTCGTCGAGGGCGACGATGTGATCGATCTGATGTCCGATGACACGCCACTGCCGGAACTCGGAACCACCATCGGCGGTCTCGGAATGCCGATGATCAGCGCCAACGCCTATATCGGCGTCGACGGTCTGCGGCCCGCGCTGGAGGCCGGCGCCGATGTCGTTCTGGCCGGCCGCGCCTCGGATTCGTCCTTGTTCGTCGCGCCGATCGCACATCATTTCGGCTGGCGCAACGACGACTGGGATCGCCTGGCGCGCGGCGCGGTCGCGGGGCATCTGATGGAGTGCACGGGGCAGGTGACCGGCGGATGCTTTGCCGATCCCGGCTACAAGGAGGTGCCGGACATTGCTTATGTCGGTTATCCGTTTGCGGAGGTCGGAGACGACGGAAGCTTTATCCTGACCAAGCTCGATGGCACCGGTGGGCTGGTGAGCATCCACACCGTGAAGGAGCAATTGCTGTACGAAGTTCACGACCCGCGCGCCTACAAGACGCCGGACGTTACGGCGAATTTTGCGACAGTCCAGCTCGCCTCGCTCGGCAAGGACCGCATCGAGGTCAGGAATGCGACGGGTAAGCCGCGGCCCGACCAGTTGAAGGTGACGGTCGGTTTTGACGCCGGGTTCTTCGTCGAGGCCGAGATCAGCTATGCAGGGCCGGGCGCGATGAACCGCGGTGAACTCGCGCGCTCGATCCTGATCGAGCGGTTCAAGAACCTTTTCCAGTACCCTGAGCCGGTTCGCGTCGATCTGATTGGTGTGGACTCCGTGCATCTGACGGCGGTCAAACGCGAAGCGCGCACAGAAGACGTGCGGGTCAGGATCGCGATGCGGACACGCGTGCGTGAGCGCGCAGAACGGGTCGCGGAAGAGATCGAGTGCATGGGCATTACCGGACCGGCCGGCGGCGGAGGCTTTCGCGCGACCATCGTTCCGAGTGTCGCCACCCATTCGACCTACGTCGACCGCAACAAGGTCAATTATAGGCTCTCGCTGCTGCAGAGCTGATCCGATCCGACAAGCCGGGCTGATCCAACGATGAAAACCAATGTGCCGTTACGGGAAGTGGCCAGTGCGCGGGCCGGAGACAAGGGCAATATCTGCAATGTCTGCGTCTGGGTTTATGACCCGCGCCACTACGAGGATGTGAAGGCGAGCCTCACCGCCGAGCGCGTGAAGGCGGCTTTTCCGAACCAGTTTCGCGGCAAGGTCGAGCGATACGAAATCGACGAATTGCATGGACTGAATTTCGTCATGCACGAGGCTCTGGAGGGAGGGGTGAACTCCTCTCTCTGCGTCGATCTGCACGGCAAGGCGGTCAGCTTTCTGCTGCTGTCGATGCCGGTTGATGTGGTGCTGTTGAACGATCCGCAAAACACACCGTCCCAGGCGCAATAGAAAAACAGGAGGGGACCTTGACGAAGCATTTCCGGACGATCGTCCTTGGCTTTTCGTTCATCTTCGGCGCAGCGGCGCCCGCTGTGTCGCAGGAATATCCGGTGCGACCGATCAAGATTGTCGTGCCGTTCGCGGCCGGCGCTCCCACCGATGTTGTTGCACGGCTGGTCACGGAGCGCGCATCGAAAGAGCTCGGACAACCGATGATCGTCGAGAATGTCGCCGGCGCCAATGGCGTTCTGGCCGCGCAGACCGTGATCCGCTCGAACGCCGACGGATATACGCTTCTGTTTGGCTCGGCGTCCACGCATGGTCTCAACCAGGCGATGTCGAAGTCGCTGCCTTACGATGCGGTGAAGGACTTTGCGCCGATCACCAAGGTTGCAGATTCGATGTTCGTTCTGGCAACGCATCCTTCGGTGCCGGCCACTAGCGTCAAGGAGCTTGTCGCTTATGCGAAAGCTAATCCAGGCAAACTGACGGTCGGCTCCGGCTCCGGCGGGTCGCTGGTGGCGGGGGAGATGTTTCGCGTCCAGAACGGGATCGACACGGTCAGCGTGCCCTACAAGGGGCTGTCGCAAACGGTCACCGACCTGATCTCCGGTCAGATCGCGATGTCGTTCACCGATCTCGTGAGCACCATCCCGCATCGCGACGCCGGCAAGATTAAATTCTTCGCCGTGACCGGCCTCAAGCGCTCCGCGCTGCTGCCGGATGTGCCGACCATCGGCGAGGCCGGTGTGAAGGACATCAACGTGACAGCCTGGATCGCCTGCTTTGCGCCTGCCAAGACGCCATCTGCGGTTATAGACAAGCTCAATCAGGCTTTCAGCACCGCGCTCAAGGATCCTGCGGTGGTCAAGCGGCTGTTCCAACTCTCTCTCGAGGCTCGGCCGACCAGTCCGGCGGAGTTGGGGACCTTCGTCGTCGAAGAGATCAAACGGGCGAAGGAGATGGTCGCCGCGGCGGGGATTCAGGTCCAATAGCTGCCGCGCAAAAGCAGAGCCGCTATTCGGTCAGGAGCGGCCCTTCACCGTTTCGCATCATCATGCCGAGTGTATGATGCGTCCGTTTCGCGGCATGGACGCTGCGGCGATGGGAGACTTGTGTGACGACTGCGCTCGACCGGACTTATGACGGCATTATCATCGGCGCGGGCCAGCATGGTCTCCTGCTCGGCTCGTATCTCGCCAAGGCCGGCCTGAAAATCCTGCTGGTTGATCGCAGGCTCACCTATGGCGGTGGACTTTGCACGCGCGAGGTGACCAAGCCGGGCTTCTATCACAACCTGCATTCGATCAATCATTTCAGTATCAGCGATACACCGTGGTTCAATGACCTGAACCTCGCCGACAAGGTCACCTACATCACGCCGCGCTATGAATTTGGGCAGGCGCATCTCGATGGCACCGCGCTCGTTCTCGGCCGCGACCTTGAAGAGACTGTCGCCAATATTGCGCGCTTCTCCAAGAAGGACGCGCAAACCTTCCGCGAATGGAATGCGCGGGCGGAGGAGATCACCGCCAAGATCCTGATCCCGGAACGCTATGGCGAGCCCCTGTCGCAGGCAGAGCGCGAAGCGCTGCTGTCGCGCACCGCGATCGGGCGCGATTTTCTTGAGGTGACGAACCGGCAGCCGCTCGATGTCGTGGAGGAACTGTTCGAGAACGAGCACGTGAAGCTTCTGTTCCTGTTCAAGGTGTCGCTATTCGGCACGTGGCTGACCGACACCCTGTCAAAGACCAGCCCGACAGGTTCGGTGATCCGCGCGTTCGATCTGCAGACCGGCTACCAGTTGTGCCAGGGCGGCTCGTTCAACCTCGCGCGCGGGCTGATGGAGACCTTTATCGCCGCTGGTGGGACGTTTCAGCCGCAGGTGGCGATCGATCGGGTCGTGGTTGAGGGCGGGCGCGCGACCGGTATCGCGCTCACAGACGGCCGCACGGTGCGTGCGTCGCAATTCGTCGCAAGCACCGTTGATGTGCATACGACACTGGAAGGCCTGCTGGGCCGCGAGCAATTGCCGGAGCATTTCCGCGAGAAGCTCGATGGCTTCAAGTATACGGCCTGGACCTTGTTCGGGCTGCACCATGCCCTGCATGAAAGCCCGAGCTTTGCCGCCGCGTCGTTCGATCCGAATGTCGATCGTGCGCTGAAATGGAGCCTTGGTGCCGAGAGCATGCAGGACCTTTTTGAGGCACATCAAGACGTGCAGGCCGGACGCGTGCCAAAGCTGGTGCAATTCGGCTCAGGTCCGCTGAGCCTGCTCGACCCGACACAGGCGCCGCCGGGCAAGCACACGACCTATGCTTGGCACGTCATGCCGCTGCTTGACGAGATGAGCGACCGTGATTTCGAGACCTTCAAGGAAGAATTTTCCGACAAGATCGAAGAGGTCTATGCGCGCTATTGTCCCAATATGACGAAGGACAACATCATCGCGCGCCACGTCTACACCGCCCGCGAGTATGTGCCGGAACTGCCGAACATGCGGGGCGGCGACATCTTCATGGGCGCGTTCAATGCCGACCAGGTGATG
>CAZIKZ010000029.1:0-14704 GCA_964539845.1 uncultured Hyphomicrobiales bacterium | reverse complement strand
TGTACAACCATTTCGGCTATCGCACCCCGCTGCCCAATTTTTACTATGCGGGTTCGGGTGCGCATCCGGGCGGCGCGATTTCGGGCGGGCCGAGCTATATCGCGGCAGGGATTATCGCGCGCGACCTTGGGCTGAAGCCATGGTGGACGCCATGGGATTCGCGCGCGGCGCTCGAGACCCTCGCGTCGTCGAAGGCAGCGTAAGATGAGCACGCAATCTGTCGCCGCCATCTCGCAACCCGACTTCGCTTCGCTGAAAGACCGGGTCGTCGTCATCACCGGAGCCGGGCAAGGGATCGGCAAGGTTTTCGCGAAGGCCTTCGCGGAATGCGGGGCTATTCCCGTGATCGCCGAACTCAATGCGCCCAAGGGGGAGGCGGTCGCCAAAGAGATCGCGGACGGCGGCGGCCGGGCTTTTGCAGTTGCGACCGATGTGGCATCGCCCGATTCCATCGCCGCAATGATCGACGCGGTTGAGCGCCGCTATGGCCGTATCGACATCCTGGTCAATAACGCCGGCCTGTTTTCCACGCTCGACATGCGCCCCTTCGATCAGATCCCACTCGAAGAGTGGGAGCGGGTATTGCGAGTCAACGTGACCGGCCCGTTTCTGTGTTCGCGCGCGGTTCTCCCTGCGATGCGGCGTGCGCAATGGGGGCGCATCATTCACATGGCGTCCGGCGCCGTCACCATGGGCCGGCCGAACTATCTCCATTACATTGCCTCGAAGGGCGCGCTTTCCGGAATGACCGGCTCGATGGCACGCGAACTCGGTGCCTCCGGCATCACCGTGAATGCAATTCTTCCCGGCGCCACCTTCACCGAAATTGAACGCAAGACCGTGAGCCCCGAGCAAAAGGTTCGTATCGTCGCGCAGCAATGTATTCCGCGCGCCGAGACGCCCGACGATCTGGTCGGTACGGTGCTGTTCTTGTCGTCCGATTCATCCGCCTTTCTGACCGGACAATGTCTGACGGTCGATGGCGGCGCCACACACCGTTGAGCGAAGGAGACTTCCGATGATCGCCCATCCCCGCATGAAGGCGTTCAACTTCCAGGACTGGATCGAGCGCAACAAGGGCAACCTGAAGCCGCCGGTGTCGAACAAGCAATTGTTTGACGAGAAGACCGGCATGGTGGTGATGATCGTCGGTGGGCCGAACAAGCGCGTCGATTTCCATGACGACCCGGTGGAAGAGTTTTTCTACCAACTCAAGGGCGACATGCTTCTGAAGATCGCGGAGGACGGCAAGATCTATGACGTGAAGATCAAGGAGGGTGACGTCTTCCTGTTGCCGCCGCACGTTCGCCACTCGCCGCAACGGCCAATGGAGGGCTCGGTCGGCCTCGTGGTCGAAGGGACCCGCTCCGCTGCGATGCGCGATGGCTTTGAATGGTTCTGCTTTAACTGCGGCGGTCTGGTTCACCGCGTTGAGGTGCAGGTCAAGGATATCGTGAAGGACCTGCCGCCGCTTTACGAGGCCTTCTACGCCGACGACAAGGCGCGGACCTGCCCGAAATGCGGGACGATGCATCCGGGCAAGACACCGCCGGACGGCTGGGTGGACATGTAACAAAATCGGGTTTGACAGGTCTCGCCCGCCTCCCGCAGCACGAGATTGTGCAGCGCATGCTTCGACCGGCGGCGGCGCGCCTTAACAATAAGCAATGATTTTCACAGGACGCGCGAATTTCGTCTCCTGCTTCCTTCTGGCGCGTCTGGCGCGGCTTGCACCTGTGGGCGCTTGCCCTATAGATTGCAGCCAAACAAGCGCACCAAGCGCTACGCGAGAGGGAGTCCAGCATGCTTAAAAAATGGGTTTTGCCGGCCGCCGTCCTGGCTGCCACCACCGGTTTCGCCGCCGCTCAGGAGGTCAAGGTCGGTGTCGTCCTGCCCTATACCGGGATCGGCGCCGAATTCGGCCAGCAGGTGCAACGCGGCATGGAGCAATATCTGAAGCTCAATGCCGACAAGGTCGCTCCCTACAAGATCACGCTGATCAAGCGGGATTCAAAGAACCCCGGCGGTGCGGATGCAAAGGTTGCGGTCCAGGAACTGCTGACCCAGGACAAGGTCGATGCGCTGGCCGGCTTTCTGTATTCGCCGGATGCGATCGCCTCGGCGCCGATAGTGAACGCCGGCAAGAAACTCGCGGTGATCATGAACGCTGGCACCGCGCACATCACGAACATGGCGCCGCAATATGTCCGGACCGCCTTCAGCATGTGGCATTCGGGCTATGCCCTGGGTGAAGCAGCGGCGAAGCAGCTCGGCGCCAAGACCGCGGTGGTTGGCTATACCGACTTCCCGCCCGGCAAGGACAGCCTCGCGGCGTTCAAGAACGGCTTCGAGAAGTTCGGCGGCAAGGTGATCGACGAGATTCCGATGGGCGGCGCCGGCGCCGTCCCGGACATGACGCCGTTCTTCCAGCGCGCCAAGGAGAAGAAGCCGGACGTGTTCTATGTGTTCGTGCCGGCTGGCGACCATGCCTCCGCGGTCGCCAAGACCTACGGCGCGCTCGGCATGAAGGAAGCCGGCATCAAGCTGATCGGCCCGGGCGATATCACCCAGGACAACAAGCTGCAGGCGATGGGCGACGCAGCTGTGGGTCTCATCACCATGCATCATTATCACGCCTTCCTCGACAATCCCGAGAACAAGCGGCTCGTGGACTCCTGGAAGAAGGATTACGGCGCCGACTCGACGCCGGACTTCATGGCTGTCGGCGGCTACGACGGCATGGCCGCGATCGTGCATGCGATCCAGGCGACCAAGGGCAAGATGGACACCGACGCGGCGCTCGCGTCACTCAAGGGCTGGAAATACAACAGCCCGCGTGGGCCCATCTCCATCGATCCGAACACGCGCGACATCGTCATGAACGAGTACCTGTCCGAGTTGATCAAGAAGGACGGCAAGCTCGAGCAGAAGGTGATCGGTAAGATCGACGCGGTGAAGGATCAGTGCAAGGAACAGCAGATCGGACCTTGCGCGACCAAGAAGTGATTTCGTGATAGTCGACGGCTTGGTTCAAGGCCGCTGCTGCGCATCAGCGTCGCGGCGGCCTTGAACGGTTTTTGGGGCGAGCTTCGGTGATTTTCGGGATCGATATCGCGAGCATGATTCTCGGCGGTCTCGCCGCGGGAATGGTGCTGTTCATCGTGTCGGTCGGGCTGTCGATCACGATGGGGCTAATGGGCTTCGTCAATCTCGCGCACGGCGGCTTTGCCATGCTCGGCGGCTATGTGATCGTCCTGTCGATGACGAAACTCGGCCTGCCGTTCGTCCCCGCGCTGGTCGTCGGCTTTCTCGTCATCGCGGCGTTCAGTGTGGTCATGGAGCGCCTCTTCTATTCGAAGCTCTATCGCGCCGCCGAGCTCGATCAGGTGTTGTTCACCATCGGTCTCGTCTTCGTCATGATTTCGTCGGTGACGCTGCTGGTCGGGCCTGAAAACCAGCCGCTGGTGCTTCCGTCATATCTGCAGGGCCAGATCAATCTCGGTTTCGTGGAATACCGTACCTATTCGATCGTGCTGATCGTTGTCGGCACGCTCATCATGCTGGGGCTATGGCTCGGCTTCGAGCGCACCCGCATTGGCGCGCAGATCCGCGCCGCGGTCGACAACCGGCGCATGACCGAGTCGCTCGGCATCAATATCGATCGCCTGTTCACCATCGTGTTTGCGTTCGGCAGCGGCATGGCGGCTCTGGGCGGCGGACTGGGTGCGGAATTCCTCGGGCTCGATCCGCAATATGCGATCAAATATCTCGTCTACTTTCTGATCGCGGTGTCTGTCGGCGGACTTGGCCGCGTCACCGGCGTTTTCTACGCGTCGCTGCTGATCGGGGTGCTTGATTTCGTCTTGAAGAAATACGTTCCGCAGGGTGGCACATTGTTCATCTATGTGCTGACGATCCTGCTGCTGCTGTGGCGGCCGCAGGGACTGTTCGGGAGGAAAGAGGCATGAGCATGCCACCTCCGACCCAAAGTCTGATCGAGCGTCATAAGCTGCGTTGGTGGGAGCCGATCCCCTGGCTCCTTGCGCTCGGCTTTTTCTTCGCGTTTCCGAACCATCTGGGTTTCGGCGCCGAGCTTCTGATCACGATCCTGTTCGCGCTGTCGCTCGATCTTGCGCTTGGCTATGCCGGCATCGTTACGCTCGGCCATGCGGCCTTCTTTGGCGTGGGTGCCTACGCCGTCGGCATGCTCGCCAATCACGGCATCTGGAACGAGCCTATTTCCAGCCTTTTCGTCGCCGCTTTGGTCGGCGCTTTGTGCGGGCTTGCCTCGGGCTTTGTGCTGTTGCGCACAACCGGCCTTACGCTCCTGATGCTGACGCTCTGCACAATGGTGCTTCTGGAGGAGGTGGCCAATCTTGGGCACGAATGGACCGGCGGGTTCGACGGGCTGCCTAATGTGACGATCCAGCCGCTGTTCGGAATGTTCGAGTTCAGCCCGCTCTATCCGACCACACAATATCTTTATGTTCTGGGCGTCATGTTTATCTGTTTCGTGTTCCTGCGGACGCTGGTCTATTCGCCGTTCGGACAGAGCCTGACAGGCATCCGTGAAAACACGCTGCGCATGTATGCCGTTGGCGCGCCGGTCCGGGCGCGACTGGTTTTGTGCTACGCGATCTCGGCTGCGATCGCTGCCATTGCCGGCGGACTATGGGCGCAGGCCAATGCCTATGTGAATCTCAGCGTGCTCAGTCTCGACCGCGCAGCGACGGTGCTCATCATCCTGGTGCTCGGCGGCTATGGAAGGCTCTACGGCGCGTTTGTCGGGGCGGTCGCTTACATGGTGCTTTCGCACTATCTCGCGAAAATCTATCCGACCGCGTGGCAGCTTGGGCTCGGTCTGATGCTGATGATCATCGCATTGTTCGCGCGCAACGGCATCCTTGGCATCTTCGATTCTCTCCTGAGCCGCGTGCGCGGCAAGCGCGCCGCGTCATGACCGAAGTCCTGCTGGAAGCCCGCGATGTCGGAAAAACCTTCGGCGCGCTGGTCGCGGCGAGCAACATCAATTTCCAGCTCGAGAAGGGCGGACGCCACGCCCTGATCGGGCCGAACGGGGCCGGCAAGACCACCTTCATCAACCTGCTTACTGGAGTTCTGACGCCGACCGAGGGACGTGTCTTTCTCAACGGCGATGACGTGACGCAGGTCGCGCAGTCCGAGCGCGTCAAGCGCGGGATCGCACGCACGTTCCAGATCAACCGGCTGTTTCGCGGTCTGTCGGTGCTGGAGAATGTCTACATTCCGGTCTCCGAGCAGCTCGGCGCCGCGCCTACCATGTTCAAGCCCGCGGGCCTGCGCAAGGACGTCATCGACGCCTCGATGGCGCTCCTTGAAATGCTCAAGCTGCAGGACGATGCCGGCCACAAGATTTCCGAATTGCCGTATGGGCGCCAGCGGCTGGTAGAAATAGCGATTGCGCTCGGTCTTGCGCCCAAGGTGCTGCTGCTCGACGAGCCAGCGGCCGGCGTGCCGAGCGCGGAGAGCCATATCATTCTGGATGCCATCGCGAGGCTGCCGAAGGATATCGGTGTCCTGATCATCGAACACGACATGGATCTTGTTTTCCGGTTTGCCGAGCGCATCACCGTGCTGGTGGGTGGACGGATTTTCGCGGAAGGAACGCCGAAAGAGATCGGGGCCAACGCCGATGTCCGCGCGGTGTATCTGGGGCAGGGTGCTCATGGCTAGCGCGCTCGCCTGGAAGAATCTGTCCGCCGGCTACGGCGACACCGTGGTGCTTGAGGATATCGATCTTGCCGTAGCGGCGGGCGAGAGCGTGTCCATCATTGGACGCAATGGTGTCGGCAAGACTACGTTGCTGGTCACCGCCATGGGCCATACCAACGTCAAGAGCGGAGACGTTCTGCTCGACGGCAGTCCGGTCACGCAATTGCCGATCTATCAGCGGGCGCTGAGGGGTATCGGTCTCGTTCCGCAGGAGCGCGAAATCTTTCCGTCCCTGTCGGTGCGCGAGAATCTCGAAATTGCTACACGCCCCGGCTACTGGACCGAAGCCCGGATCTACGACCTGTTTCCGCGTCTGCGCGAACGTCTCGGCAATATGGGCAACCAGCTTTCCGGCGGCGAGCAGCAGATGCTTTCGATTGCGCGCGCACTGATGACCAATCCGTCGGTGCTGCTGATGGACGAGCCGACGGAAGGATTGGCGCCGGTTCTGGTCGAGACGCTTGCTGAGGTGCTCGGCAAGCTGCGCGATGAGGGCGCGCTGACCATTGTGCTGGTGGAACAGAACAGCCGCGTCGCACTCGCTTTTTCTCCCCGGACCATCGTCATGGATAAGGGCAGGATCGTTTATGACGGTCCATCGCAGCCGCTGCGTGACGACCCGGAGCGGCTGGCCGGCCTGATCGGCGTTTCCGAATAAGACGTAATCCTGCGACAAACCTACGGTCTGGATGGGGTCGCGCGGCGGCCCTTGCCTGCCTATGATGAGCTCCCATGATTCGGACCGGGCCCAGGATCATGCGCATGCGTGTCCGCACGATCGTTGTTGGACTGTTCGCTGCGCTCGCGGCGACGATGCATTCTGGCGCGTCACTCGCCCAACAAGGGCTTTCCGGCCTTGGCATCGTGCTGATCCACGGCAAGGGCGGTACCCCGACAACCATGATCGAGGGGCTGCATGAATCGTTGAAGCGTGAAGGCGCGCTGGTGGACGCGCCGGAAATGCCGTGGTCGGCGCGTCGCATCTATGATGCGACGTTCGATCAGGCGATGACCGAGATCGATGCGGCCGCTGAGCGGCTGAAGAAGGCCGGCGCGCAAAGGATCGTGGTTATAGGCCATAGCCTCGGCGCCAATGCTGCGATCGGATATGGCGCGCGGCGCAAGGGACTGCACGGCGTTGTCGCACTCGCGCCGGGACATTTGCCGGAAGCCTGGGCTTTGCGCGCGCGAACCAGCGGCGCGATCGCGGAGGCGAAAAAAATGGTCGCCGCCGGGAAGGGCAACGTGCGCATGTCATTTCCGGATCTCGCGCAGGGCATACCGTTCCAGATCCGTGCAACGCCGGAAGTCTATCTGTCGATGTTCGACCCCAATGGGCCCGCGGTGATGCCGAAGAACGCGGCCGCGATGGACGATGTGCCGCTGCTGTGGATCGTCGGCGTCGCCGATCCCATGATCCTGCACGGAAAGGATTACGTTTACGGTCGCGGCGTCCGGCATCCGAAGAGCAAATATTCCGTCACCGCCAGCATGCATATGTCGACGCCCTACCAGTCGCGCGGACAGATCATCGGATGGTTGAAGGGGCTGTAGGGCCGTCGCCCCCGTGAAAGCGGGGGCCCATAGCCGCCACTCTGGAATATGGGTCCTCGCTTTCGCTTTCGCGGGAACGACGAGCTGATGGATCTCTGGAGCGGGTCGGCTGCCTCCGGATTTCGCTTTGCTCATCCGGGCTACAAGCGTCGGGCTATTCCGTCAGGCCATTCACCTTCGTGACCCACGCACGCACATCGGGCAGGATCTGCGGCAACAGCTCCTTCACCTGCTCCTTGGTCATGCCGGCGCGGATGCGCGGATCGTACAGGATGTTGAGCAGGTATTGATCGAAGATGTCGAAGAAGCCCATCTGGACCTCGTCGTTGAACATCGTGAAGGGCAGGTCGTCGTCATCGTTGATCGGACCGAGCGCCTGCAGAAGTTCCTCATAAACGCAGTCCATGAAGATGAACTCGCCGGCATCGACCACGATGATCACGTCGGAATGCTGGATGCGGAACAGGTCGTCCTTGCGGAAGCCGGAGAGGCATTGCGGTTCAAGCGATTTAACGATTTTTGCGGCTTGTTCGCGGCCATAAAATCGCCGGATGGTCTTCTCGATGTCGCGGTCGCGCACCAGCGTCACGGTGACGTTGGCATCCTTGCGGTTCTCGACCATGGCAATATCAAGGTTGCGCACCTTTGAGCGGATATCGTCGACCACGGAAGCGACCTGCTTGCGGCGATCGGGCTTCGCGCGGCTGTCGGCATAGACGCGCACCGGCATTTCATATTTGCGGATGCGATCGACGCGGCCGGCTACATGAAACTCCGCGCCGAATACGATGCGGAAAAATCCGTCCGTGATCTCGGCATCGGTGAATGTCTTGCGTTCGGCGGCGCGGCGCTTGGCGACGTCCGGATGATCCGCGACCGCGGTGGCCGGCAATGCGGCCATTGCAACAGCGGCGAGCAGGAGCACCGCAACGCCGCGGCGCAGACCACGGAACAGGCCCGGCCAATCGGGGATCGAATGCGGCAAGCGCGCAATCGTCATGACGTTCCACGCTTCGGCACAGGGCCTCCCGTTTGGCATCGCGTGATCCGCGAGCTGATTTAGCTTCTCTGCAGGGCGGACGAAAGCAATGCTTCGTCAGGGTGTGGTGCTGAGTCGCGACGCACGGCTCTGGAGCGCGCGCATCCGATCGGCAAGGCTGCCCTTGTTGTCGTCGCCGATGTCGTTGGCTGGCGCCGGCACTGGCACTGTTCCACTGGGCGCAACTCGCGCGGGCTTCGGACTGGTCTCCGCTGAGGCAAGAATAGCCTCGATCGGGGAATTCGGACCCTCGAGCGTGACGGCGAGCTTGGCTACTTCGGCCGCTACGTCGTTAATGCGTTCGCGCAGAAGCGCGTTTTCCACGCGCTCGGCCGCCCAGCTGGACTCGGCTTCGCGCTTCATCGCAGCGAGTTCGGCCTGCATTTTACTGCGCTCGGTATTGGCGAGATCCAGCTCCTTCTGCAGAACCTCCTTCTCGGAGCTCAGCGTCTTCACGAAGTCCCGCTGCTGGCTGCCGGATGAGGCGAGTTCCTCACGCAGGTGGAAGCCCGTGCGGCGCGCATTCTCGAGTTCGGTGCGCAAGCGGTCGCACTCATATTCGCGCTCGACCAGCACACGTCCCTGGTCGTTGGCGCGGCCTTCGAGTTCCACCACGCGCTTGCCGAGCAATTCGGCTTCGGTGGTCTGCGCGATCAGCTGCTGCTCGAGCTGCGCGACGCGCTTGCCAAGATTTTCGACCTTGCCGCGCTCGTCAGTGAGGTTGCTGGTCGCTGCGGCCGCTTCCTGGCGCTCCTTGTCGAGGCGATCTTCGGTTTTCCTGATGTCGTGTTCGTAGTCGCCGATGCGCAGCTTGAGCGCGTCGATCTGCGTCCTGAGCGAGATCAGCTCGACCCGCTGGGCTTCGGTGGTCGCGGTGCGGTCCCCGAGGTCGCCCGAGAGCCGCGCCATTTCGGCTTCCTTGTCCGAGAGACTGCGTTCGGTTTCGTGCAGCCCGAGAGCCTTGACGGAAAGCTCGTCTTCCGTCGCCTTCATCTGGTCCTTCAGCGCCTTCTCGCGCGCCTCGAGCGCGAAAATAGTGGCCGATTTCTCGCCAAGCTCTGCCTTCAGGCGGTTGATGGCGTCGCTCTTCTTGCCGAGTTCTGCGAGCTGGCTCGTACTCTTAGCCTTCAGCTGCTCGACATTCATCTCGAGCCGGCGCGTCGACATCGCAAATTCGGCGCGGAGTTGATCCTTGTCGGCCTGAATTTCCGCCATCGAGAGCGGCGTTGCCGCTTCCATCCTGCGCACGGTCAGCCGCACGGCGCGCGCGTGGACCAGAGGGATAAAGATGAGCCCGAACAGGCTCGCCACCAGAAAGCCGATGCCCAAATACATGGCCGGCTCGATCATGACGGAAACTCCAACCGACGGGCGCCGAGCGGATGGCGTGGCAGGGAACCCATGTCACGGAGGCGCGGCCGCTCGCCGGCGCCTTGTCCATTTTAACCTAAACCGCCGGATGGCTGGCGGGGAAGGGAATTTCGTAGCGATCAACGAAAGTTAGAATGGGTTCCAGGTCGCCTTGGGCGTGAACTTGAGATAGCCGATATTGGCGCCAAGCCGCAGACCGACTCCGGCCCGGATCGGCACCACCACAATGTTGCCGGCGCCAAGCGCGGTCATGCCAAAGCCGCCGATGAAATAGGCGGAGCCGTCGATGCCGCCAAAACGATTATAGATCGTCTCGGTCGAGGGCAGGTTGTAGATCAGCATCATGGTCCGCGCGCCTTCGCCGCCAGCGTCCAAGCCGATCGACGGGCCTTGCCAGAACACCCGGAGGTCTCCGGCGTTCTTGGTGTAAAGCGTGCCCTCGCCATAGCGCAGCCCCGCCACGAAGGCGCCGCCAGCTTCCTCGCCGAGAATATAGCCGTTTGGCTGTCCGAACTCGCTGAAGGCCTTTTCCACCACCTGGGCGAGCCCGCGCGAGACGGTGCCAAAGAAGCGGTGGCCGTTATCGAGAATCTCGTTCGAGGAATATCGCGGTTGTGCTGCCTGCGGCTGTTGCTGCGGCACCGGTTGAGGGTGCTGCGCGGGCGGCGGCACGGGTTGCGGCTGCTGCGCCAGCGCGGGCTGGCTGTGGACGCAGGCCAGACAGGCCGCAGCGGCCAGCAAGCGGATCGGCGAACGCATTCGGTGCTCCATGAAGGACGGGTCGGTCGCGTGGGCTTAACCGGTTACTCACGCGGATGCTGTCAGTTAAAGGCATCCGAATCGGAACACTTATTGGACCGAATCATGACAACACTGCGCCGTCAACGGCTTGGCGTCCGCCTGGCACTGTTCTGGCTGCTGGTTTCGACCGCGCCCGCCGCTTTGCTGTGGCAGTCCGGCCACGCCGCCACCACCGAGCAGATCGTAACCGACCAGAACACCGGCCTTGCCATCTACGGCTATGACCCGGTCGCCTATTTCACCGACCGTGCGGCGAAGATGGGGCGCGGGGACCTTGAGGTGAAGCATGCCGGCGTCACCTGGCGCTTCTACAACGAGGGCAACCGGGACGCATTTGCGCAGGATCCGGACGTCTACATGCCGCAATATGGCGGCCACGACCCCATTGCGATTTCAAGCAATATCGCGCGCGCCGGCCACCCGGATTTTTTTGCGATCCATCAAGACCGCCTGTTCCTGTTCTATTCGGAAGACGCCCGTAAACATTTCAAGGCTGATCCCAACCAGATGGCATTGCAGGCGGACGTAAACTGGCCGCATGTGAGCAAGACGCTCGTCCCCTGATCAGACGAACAGCGCAGCGTCCGCCGCATCGCACCAGGCGACAAAGGATGGCACCTTGAGCGCGCGCGCGACCTGGCCGTAACGCACCGGCGTGCCATCGAGCGACAACACCACGCCACCGGCGGCACAGAGCACCGCATCGCCTGCGGCGATATCCCATTCCGAGGTCGGACCAAGGCGCGGATAGACATCGGCCTTGCCCTCGGCGATCCGGCAGAATTTTACCGACGAGCCGCAATCCATGCGCTCCACCGCGGTCAGGCGCGTGAGCCATTGCTCGGTCTTCGGATCAAGATGAGAGCGGCTGACAACCGCGCGCCAGGGTCCCTCCCGATGGGCGTGCGTGCGCAAGGTCCTCCGCTCGCCTGCATCTTTGCATGAAGCGCCAGGGCACAGCCGCAATCGTTCGGACTCCGCGCCGATTGCGCCGCGCCAGACGGTATCAAGCGCCGGCGCGGCGATGATACCGGCAAGAGGGCGTCCGTCCCGCACAATCGCGATATTGACGGTGAACTCGTCGCGGCCATCGATGAATTCGCGGGTGCCGTCCAGCGGGTCAACTAGGATGAAGGTATCGGGCAATGCCGGCATGATCCCTTGCGACGCAGCTTCCTCGGACACCACCGTGATGCCCGGCAACGTGCGTGCAAGCCCGGCAAGGATGATTGCTTCCGCCGTTTCGTCGGCCTCGGTGACAGGGCTTGCGTCCGCCTTGGTGCGGACCACAGCACCTGCGCTGCGAACGCGCATGATCGCCGCGCCCGCTTCCGATGCGATGTCCGTCAATGCATCGAGCAGGGACGGATCGGTAAACTCCTGTGTCATGCCGCGGCTCCGGTGGTGTCTTGCGGCGCCAGACACAGCTTGGCGCTGCGGCGTGCGCGGTGTATCAAGCGGCCGGCCGCATCAGCATCGAGTGATTCGCGTTCCCGCGCCGCTTTGATCGGAGCCAGATTCATGTCCGCCACTTCTGCTGCTCAAATGTCTGTTTCCGAGACGCCCGTAGCCCAGACGTCGCCCACCAAGATCGAGTCGTTGGACCTCGCCGCCCTGTTGTGCTCGCGAGTTTGCCACGACCTGATCAGTCCTGTCGGTGCGATAGTCAATGGCCTCGAGGTCATGGAGGATGACAACGACCAGGAAACCAAGGCTTTCGCCATGGACCTGATCAAGAAGAGCGTGCGGCAGGCCTCGGCGAAGCTGCAATTCTGCCGGCTCGCCTTCGGAGCCGCGGGCTCGGCCGGCGCACAGATCGACATTGGCGATGCCGAAAAGGTGGCGCGTGGCTTCCTTGAGGACGACAAAACCAAGATTGCCTGGAATCTGCCGCGTCTCTTGTTGCCGAAGAACCGGGTGAAGCTTCTGCTCAACATGTTGCTGATCGCCGGACAATCCATCCCGCGCGGCGGCCAGATCACGGTCGATCCGGTGGGCGAAGGCGAGGCCATGGCGTTCCGGATTTCCGCCACCGGCGGTTATGCCAAAGTGCCGCAAGCCGTTCCGGATCTGCTCGCTGGCGGCTTGCATGGCGGCAGCATCGATGCTCATGCGGTGCAGCCTTATTACACTTGTCTGCTCGCGCAGGATTGCGGGCTGACGGTGACCGCAGCCAGCGAAGGCGAAGTTATCGTCGTCGCGGCCCGCTAGCCGCTTAACTACGCCGGATGTCCGTGCGGTTAACGCGGCGTTAATGCGCCGCGTTGTTGCGTCGCCCTTACGCAATATTAAACGGTTACCAACACACTACCATGGTTGCGGTGCGGCGCTGGGGTTTTCCGGCGCGGAAGGCCTATTGCCCATGGATGAGTTGTTGCGGGATTTCCTGACCGAGACCCATGAAAGTCTCGACACGGTCGATTCCGAGCTCGTGCGTTTCGAGCAGGAGCCGAACAATGCCGAAATTCTCGCCAATATTTTCCGCCTGGTTCACACCATCAAGGGGACCTGCGGCTTTCTGAACCTGCCGCGGCTTGCGACGCTTGCGCACGCGGCCGAAAGCCTGATGGGTCGCTTCCGCGACGGAATGCCGGTCACGCAGGATGCGGTATCGCTGATCCTTGTAACGCTCGATCGCATCAAGGACATCCTGGAGACGCTGGAACAGCATCAGAGCGAGTCTTCGGAAACCGACGACGATCTGATCTCGCGACTCGACGCGATGGCGCACTCGGCCCCGCAGGCTGCCTCTCAGGCGTCGGGCACACTGATCTATCAGGTGCTGGAACGTCCGCTGAAGCCCGGTGAGGCGACACTCGACGAACTGGAGCGTGCGTTCCGCGAGACCCCCGGTCCTGCGCCCGCGGCAGCCATTCAGGCGGCAGCCGAAATTACCGCCGAGCGTCATGACACTAAGGTCGTGAACCAGTCGATCCGCGTCAACGTCGAGACGCTCGAGCATCTGATGACCATGGTGTCGGAGCTGGTCCTGACGCGCAATCAATTGATGGAACTGGCGCGCCGGCAAAGTGAAACGGAATTCAAGGTGCCGCTGCAGCGGCTTTCGCAGGTCACTGCCGAGTTGCAGGAAGGCGTCATGAAGACGCGAATGCAGCCGATCGGCAATGCCTGGCAGAAATTGCCGCGACTGGTGCGCGACGTTTCGGCTGACCTCGGCAAGCAGATCGAACTTGAGATGCAAGGAGCCGAGACCGAACTCGACCGGCAGGTCCTCGACATGATCAAGGACCCGCTGACGCATATGGTGCGCAACTCCGCGGATCATGGGATCGAGACGCCCGCGGACCGACGCGCGGCCGGAAAGCCGGAGCGTGCGACCATCCGGCTTACGGCTCGCCACGAGGGTGGCCACATCATTCTCGAGGTGTCGGACGACGGCCGCGGCCTCGACACCCGGAAGATCCGTGCGAGAGTTCTGGCTGACGGTCTCGCGAGCGCGGCCGATCTCGAAAAAATGTCGGACGCTCAGGTTCAGCGATTCATCTTCGCGGCCGGCATGTCGACCGCCGACACCATCACCAGCATTTCAGGACGCGGCGTCGGTATGGACGTCGTGCAAAGCAATATCGATCAGATCGGCGGCACGATCGATGTCAAATCCGTGCCGGGGCAGGGCACTGTCTTCACCATCAAGATTCCGCTGACGCTCGCCATTGTTTCCGCGCTGATTGTAGAGGCTTCGGGTGAGCGCTTCGCCATCCCGCAGGTCGCTGTGATGGAACTCGTGCGGGTGCGCGGCGACGGCGAGCATCGTGTCGAGCGCATCAAGGACACTCCGGTCTTGCGGTTGCGCAACAAGCTCCTGCCGCTGATCTTTCTGCGGAAATTCCTGCATCTTGGCGAGGAAGCCGAGCAGGAAACCGAAAAGGGTTTTGTGGTGGTGACGCAGGTTGGCCCCGAATCGTTCGGGATCGTCGTGGACCGCGTCTTCCACACCGAAGAGATCGTCGTGAAGCCGCTGGCCAGCAAGTTGCGGCACATCCACGCCTTCACGGGCAACACCATCCTCGGCGACGGTGCAGTCATCATGATCCTCGACCCGAATGGGATTGCGACGGCCTTCGGCTCAGCGCGGGCGGGCGCAATCGGTGTCGAAACCGCAGCCGAGAGCGAAGCGCAGGCGCAAAGCAAGAACAAGACCGCGCTCCTGATCTTCCGCGCGGGCTC
>CAZIKZ010000028.1:0-22020 GCA_964539845.1 uncultured Hyphomicrobiales bacterium | reverse complement strand
AAGAAGATGAAGGTGTCAGCGCTCACGGCACCTGATCCTCTGCGCCGAGCGCCTTGAGCGCGGCGCGTGCAACTTCGACATCCTGCGCGCCGGTGCCGGAGCCGACACCAACGGCCCCGATGCAGACGCCGTCGATGACGATCGGCAGTCCGCCTTCGAGATTGGTGAGCCGCCCGCCCGCTGCGATGGCAAGCTTTACTTCAAGAGTTGGGTCGAGCCGTGAGGTCGGCTGCCGGTGCGACGCGGCGGTGATCGCCTTGCTCTTCGATGTCTCGGCCGACAGCAATTTCGCGCCATCCATGCGGATATAAGCCAGCATGTTGCCGCCATCGTCGACGATGGTGATGTTCTGGGGAACGCCAAGCTCCTCGGCTTTCGCGATCGCACCCTGCAGCGCGATCATCGCGCCGTGATGTGTGAGCTTGAGAAACGGCCGGGTCGCGGCTTTCGTTTGTTGTGTCATCGTTTGATCCATTCTTCCACGGGCTCATCGAGCTTTGATGCGAGCCGCTGCATCATCCGGTCGCACGCGAAAAGTTCATCAAGTCCGATCCACTCATCGGCCTTGTGCGCGCGCCCGATGTCACCGGGACCGCAGACCACGGTCGGGATGCCGGCCTGTGCGTAGAGCCCGGCTTCGGTGCCGAAGCTGACGGTCGTGGCGCTGGCGGTGTGACCGGCGAGGCGCTGCGCAGCGGCGATCACGGGACTTGTCGCTTCGGTCATCAGAGCCGGATAGGACGCCATAGCTTCCACGATTATGTCGGCTTCAGGCGCCTGTTCTTTTAGTGTATCGCGTGCCGCTCCGATTACCGCGTCGGCTTCCGCGATCAGCGTGGAAACATCGGTGCCGGGGATATAGCGGATTTCAAATTCCAAGGTGGCGTGATCGGGTACGAAGTTGAGCGCGGTCCCGCCATGCAGCGAGCCGACATGGATTGTGGTGTAGGGTGGATCAAAGGCGGCATCGTGCAGGCCCTCGCGTGCGACGCGTTGAGCGAGGTCTTCTAACGCCGCAACGACGCGTGCCGCTGCGAACACCGCATTGGCCGCGCGATGCGGCAGCGCTGAATGTCCGCCGCGGCCTGTCACAATGACGCGACGTGCGACCTTTCCCTTATGAGCATAGCCGACGGAAAGTCCGGTCGGCTCGCCCACGATGCAAAGCGCCGGCTTGATCTGCGCGGCCGCGATCTCGGCAACGAGATCGGGTGCACCAAGGCAGCCAACCTCTTCGTCATAGGACAGTGCGATATGGATCGGTGTCTCGCTCGCTGCGGCCTTGAATTGCGGTACGTGAGCAAGGGCGGACGCGATGAAGCCCTTCATGTCGGTTGCGCCGCGGCCAATGATACGGTTGTCGCGATGCGTGGCCGCAAAGGGAGCGCTCGACCAATCCTGTCCTGCAACCGGAACAACATCCGTATGAGCCGAGAGTACAACGCCGGCACGTCCTGCAGGGCCGATGGTTGCCAGGAGCGACGCCTTGCGCCCGGTGCGATCGTAAATACGGCGGGACGCGATGCCAAATTGCGAGAGATAGGTCTCAATCCAGGACACGATATCGAGATTCGACTCGCTGCTGACACTTGCAAAGCCGATCAGCTTGTCCAGAATTCCGATGGTGCTGCTTTGCTCAGGCGGCATTGTATGGCATCACGATTGCGGACAGGCGGGGTCACGCGCAATGACGTATTCGATCGCAGCACGATGTGACAAGACCGGTGCCTTTGGTATTGCCATCACGTCCTCATCGATTTGCGTCGCGAGCCGATGCGCGTGGGTGAGCCCGCTCGGCAGCGTGTCGACGCAGAACATTACCGATCCTGCGCTCGGGCCTGCGGGCCTCAGCCTGCTGCGGCAGGGCCTTGGGGCCGGTGCCGTGCTGCGCCTTCTGCTCGACGGAACGCCGCAGCCGGACTTCCGGCAGATCGGTGTAATCGATCGTTACGGACAAATTGCACTGCATTCCGGCAAGGAAGCGCTGCCGCTCGCCGCGGTGGCGGAGGGGCCATCCTGTATGGCGCTCGGCAATCTGCTCGCCTCTCCTGATGTGCCGGCGCGCATGATTGCGGGCTTCGTCTCGGCCGCGGGCGAATCGCTGGCGGAACGGCTGATGCGCGCCCTCGAGGCAGGGCTCGAAGCCGGTGGTGAAACCGGCGACGAACATGCCGCCGGGCTGCATGTCGCCGACACTGTCGATTGGCCGGTGGTCGATCTGCGTGTCGACTGGCATGACGATCCGATCGGAGAACTGCGCCGGATCTGGGGTCTCTACGCTCCACAACGCGCGGCTTACGAGTCGCGCGCGCGCGCGCCCGGTTCCGCGCCGAGTTTCTGAAGCCCTCACATCAAACCCCGGGATGGGGAAAGGCAACCGCATCCTCGCCCGTGATTGCGATGGCCACCTTCGATCCGGCCCCCGAGATGCCGGCCGCATCCCGCGCGGCTAGGCGCATCATGAGGCGGCCGTTTGTGGCATCGGGGGAGTCGACATAGAGATCGACATGGTCGCCCTGATAGATCGAGGCGGCGACCTGGCCCGCGAACGCCGCATGTTCGGCTGATGTCACTTGCAGATGCTGGGGACGCACGAACAAGTCGACGCGCGCGCCCGCGTCAAGGCCGATGAGTGGCGCCGCCGGCACGGCTATCCTGGCGCGTCCGATCGATACCGTCGCCTGATCGCCTTGCACCTGATCGAGGGAGGCGCGCAGTAGCGATCCTTCGCCGATGAAAGACGCCACAAAGCGGTCAGCCGGACGCCGGTAAAGCGCTTCCGGCGTGTCGATTTGGCAGATGCGCCCCGATGCCATTACCGCAATGCGATCGGAAAGGGACAGCGCTTCGCTCTGGTCATGGGTAACGAAAATGGTTGTCACGCCCAGCCGCCGCTGGATTTCCTTCACCTCGACTTGCATGGACGCGCGCAGATTCTTGTCGAGTGCGGAGAACGGTTCGTCCAGCAGCAGGACTTTCGGTTCGATCACGAGCGCGCGTGCGAGCGCCACGCGCTGCTGCTGGCCGCCGGATAATTCGCGGGGCTTGCGACCTTCGTAGCCGGTAAGCTTCATCATGGCCAGGATGTCGGCGACGCGCTTCCTGATCTCTTCCTTCGCAACGCCGCGCGCTTTCAGTCCGTAGGCCACGTTATTCGCGACGGTCATGTGCGGAAACAATGCGTAGTTCTGGAACACAATGCCGGTTTGCCTGGCAAACGCGGGCACGTCGGTCACGAGTGCGCCGTCGATGAAGATCTCGCCTTCATTTGGTGCAAGAAAGCCGGCAACCAGGTTCAGAAGCGTGGTCTTGCCACAGCCGGATGGGCCGAGCAGTGTCATGAACTCGCCGCGTGCGATCTTGAGGCAAGCCTGATCGAGTGCAACGCTCGGGCCGAAGCGCTTTGTTACTCCGTCCAGACGCACCGCCTCCGCCCCGGAGGCCGCCGCCGTCACCGAAGCATTACCGGGCCTGCTCAACATTCAGCACCTTTCCGAGACCAAGAAACCTATTGGCGAGCGCCAGCAGCGTCGCGGTGACGACAATGAAAATCACCGAAATTGCAGCCATTGTCGGGTCCGCATATTCACGCACGTAGTTATACATCGCGACCGGGAGCGTCTGCGTGCGCTGACCCGTGACAAAGAGCGATGCAGTGAATTCGTTGAATGACAAAATCGCCGCGAACAGCCAGCCGCTGACGAGGCCGGGCGCAAGGAGCGGAAGCGTCACGGTGAACAACACGCGCCAAGGCCGCGCGCCAAGACTTTCGGCAGCAAGTTCCAGCCGATGATCGAGATTGCGGAACGAAATATAGACGCTGCGCAGCACGAACGGCAGAACGAGAATGACGTGACAGATGATCACGATCGTGAAAGTTCGCGTTACCCCGATCTGGGCGGCGAGAATGAGGATGCCGAGCCCGACGGTGAAATGCGGAACCACCAGCGGCGCCAGCAGCAGGCCCTCGATCACGCGTTTGCCGCGGAAATTGTAACGATCGATCACGAACGCGAAGGTCGCGCCGACGATCAGCGCAAGGAATGACGCAGCCAGCATAATGATCAGGCCGTTCTGAAATCCGGCGCGAAAGTCCCGGTAGTTGATCGCGTTGTAGAACCAGCGCAGCGACAATTGTTGCGGCGGGAAGGACAGTAGCGCCTTGTCGTTGAACGACGCGACCGTCACGACGAAGGCTGGCAGGATAATGAATCCGAGAACGGCGACGACAAGCGCCTTGCCGGTAAAGTTGAGTATCCGGTGCGAAACGGGCTTCGCCATCAGTGCAGGCCGACTTTTTCGAGCGGACGTAACGTGATCCGCATCGCCGCGATCGATACATAGGTCAGAGTGAGGCCTGCAACACATAGCGCCGCGGCGAATGGGAAATTGAAGTTCGCGAAGCCGAGCTGGTAGACGAGATTCGAGACCATGTTGACCTTGCCGCCGCCGACAAGCTGCGGCGTGGCGAAGGCGCTGAAGGTCCAGGCAAAGGCTGTTGTCAGGCCGGCGACGATCCCTGGGCCGGAGAGGGGCAGCGTGACGGTAAGGAATACGCGCACCGGTCCGGCGCCGAGGCTCTCAGCCGCCTTTTCGTAAGCCGGATCGATGTGGGCGATGGCGGCCGCCAGCATGACGACCACAACCGGCAAAGTCACATGGACGAGCGCGATGGTGACGCCGGTCACCGTGAACAGGAGCTGGATTGGCTGCTCGATAATGCCAAGGTGGCGCAGTACGGAATTGATGAAGCCGTTATTTCCGAGCACCACGATCCAAGAATAGGTGCGCACCACCTCGCCGAGAAACAGCGGCGTCACGGTCACGATGAGAATGAAAGACTTGATGAACAGGTTTTGCGAGCGGACCAACGCGTAGGCGAGAGGATAGCCGAAAATCAGGCTTAGCACGGCGGTCAGCAAACACAGCCACACGGTGTTGATGAAGACCCAGGCGTAAAGCGGGCGCAGCATTCCTGCGAAATTTGCAAGCGTGAAGCCGCCGACATCCAGCGATCCCGGGATATGGGCGCGGACGCTGTATTGCAAGATCGCAAACATCGAAACGGCGAAGATCGCTGCCGTGATCACGGCGGGTGCCGTGAACAGCTTCAAAAAGGGCCGAGTCTGAGCGGCCTCCGATGCTGGTTCTGTCTGATCCAAGGAAGTGTCCGACGGCGCGAAACGTGAAGGCCGGGCTCGCCACGTCGGCGAACCCGGCCTTCATAGTCAGTTGATGACGTTTTCGGTGAACCACTTGCGCCATTCGCCGGTCTTCTCGGCGCGGAGCTTGTGATCGATGATCAGTGCTTCCTTGTTCCACTGATCCGGTGTGGTGAACACGCCGGGTAGTTTCGCAACGTCATCGCCAAGCTTGGCGTTGGTCACGACCGGGCTGCCCTTCTTCAGCGTGGCAACCTCGGCCTGAACGGCCGGATCGAGCATGATATTGATGAACTTGTAGGCGAGATCGGCGTTCTTGGTGCCCTTCATGATGCCGATCGTGTCGATGCCGAGCACCGCGCCTTCCTTCGGAATGGCGAGCTTCACGGGAACGCCCTGGCTGGCGATGTGATAGGCGTTCATCGAAAGCATGACTTGCACCGGGGCCTCGCCGTTCTGCATCAGTTGTTGCGAGGCCGCGTCGTTCGCATAGTAGGCCTTGAAGTTCGGCTTCAGTGCCTTCAGCTTGTCGTTCCCCTTCTCCCAGCTTGCGGCGTCACCGCCTGAGAGCTTTGCCGAGATCGCGACGAGATGACTTGCATCGAAGTCGGGCGCCGAAATCTTGCCCTTCAGTGCGGGATTCCAGAGATCGTTCCAAGACGTGAACGTCATGCCGGCGGGCACCATGTCAGGGCGATAGCCGATCGTGTAGACATACGCCCATGTGCCGAGGTGATAGGGACTGATTTTGGCCTGCTCGACGAGTGACTTGGCGTTCGGGATCTTGCTCATGTCGAGCTGCTCGTAGAGCCCGTCATTGGCGTACAGCCAGCCGACATGCGACGTCGTGAAGGTGACGTCGCTTTCGGGGCTACCCTTCGCGAGCTTTGCCTTGTTGAGACGATCTATGGTGCCGCCGGTGACGAACTCAACGTCCGCACCCGTCTCCGCCTTGAATTTCTTGGCGACCGTCTGCTCGACAAGATCTTTCCAGCTGCCACCCCAGACCGAGATGACAAGTTTTTCGGCGGCATTTGCTGGCAGAGCCCACAGGCCGACGGCGAGCGCCACCGATGCGAGAACAATTCGTTTCATGCTCAGACTCCCTCTGTTGATCGACCCGAGAGCAAGCAAGTTGCGCGCCATCGGGAGACGCAAATTGAGGACGGCAGTCGCCTGCCATCCCATGCCTGTCCAAGTCTCCTCATCCGTGTCGCCTTGACCTCGATCATAGCGTACGGACGTTTTGGTTTCGAGTTCCGCCGTCGTCGCGCCCGACACGCGCGCGGCGGTTTTTGCGCTCCTAAGCGCGATCTGCTGGAATTTCAGCGATAATATCGATTTCCATCAGATATTCAGGCTTCGCGAGGCCGTTCACGATAATGCCTGTCGAGACCGGAAACACGCCTTTCAGCCATTTCCCCACGACAGTGTAGACCGCTTCGCGATAGGCGCGATCGGTAATGTAGATCGTGATCTTCACCACGTCTCCGAGTTTCGCGCCGGCCTCTTCGAGCAGGATCTTGCCGCATTTCATTGCGTTTTCGGTCTGTGCTGCAGCATCGCCGATGCCGACAATGTTGCCGTCGAGGTCCATCGCGGTTTGCCCGCGCAAATAGACCGTGTTGCCGGCGCGCACGGCCATGCAGACATCATTATCGAGTTTCTGTTCGGGGTAGGCGTCGCGCGTGTTGAATTTTCGGATACGGGTATGAGACACGGCGCGATGCACTCCTACAAATAGAGGTGATGACGGAAATAGCGCGTCATTTCTTGCCGCCGGTGACGCGATCGGACAGGTCCGCCGAGCGTTTCACGAAATCGAGCGGGCCGGAGAAATCGAACGAATTGTAGACCGCGGCGAGATGATTGAAGTGCGGCGCCTGCGCGAACTGGATGAAGGTCAGCCGGTGGCCGGCATAGTCCGAATTGAGGAGATCGCGCGCGAAAGCGAGCAGCTTGCGACGATCTTCGGCATGCCAGTTGTCGTTGAGCGAATAGAACTTCTCGAGCCAGTTGCCTGAGCCGGGCGCCTTGAACGCGGCTTCATTCGGGGTGACGCAGATCTGTCCGCCGCACAATTCGCGTGCGATGTGCATCATTTGCGGCAGGTTCGAGCAGGCGAACACGCGGCCGGCGTAAAGCATCGGCTGGTTCGGCATCAGGAGGTCGCCCGGGCTTTTCTGCGCGGTGGCGATAGACGCGGTGAGATGCGCGTTGATGCCTTCCCGATAGCAGACGAGATCGGCGAGCTTCTCGCGCACCGCCTGCATCTTGTCGAGGCCGGTCTGCTTGGCGTTCCACATCGCCGCGCCGATCATCATGTCGGCAACGTAAAGAATACGAAGCACATACGGGAAGGCCGAATAGCGGTGCAGCGTGCCGCGGATATATTGCGCGGCTTTGGTGTGGCGATAGAAGAACACGTCTTCCCAGGGGATCAGGACGTCGTCCAGCACCATAAGGAAGTCGACTTCGTCGAACTTGTTGGCGAGCGGATAATCGGCAGCGCTCGCGCGACCGGCAAAGCCCGAGCGAGCGAGATGCTTCACACCCTTCGCTCCCATCCGCACGATGCCTCCGACCGCGTAATCGGAGAGTTGCTCGTTGGTCCACGCGCCGACGGTTGGTTTGAGGAAAGCCTGGTCGGCATAGCCGGAAGCGGTTTCGTACTTCGCGCCGCGTACGATGATGCCGGCATCGGTCTCCTTGACCACATGCACCATCATGTCGGGATCCTGATCCTGCGGCGCCTTGGAGCGGTCGCCCTTCGGATCGGTATTGGCGGAGACGTGGAACGGATCGTTCTCGATCACACCCTGAATGTGATTGGCGATGTTGTTGCCGAAGCGCGGATCGATCTCGTTGAGCACGTCACGGCCGTCATAGAGCGACCACATCTCGCCCACGGTCTCGTCCCCGACGCGGGTCACGACGCCCTTGATGTCGTTCATGACGGCGTCGCAGGCCGCCCACTTGTCGTGCCAGTCCTTCTGCTCGCGCGGCAGGCGATTGAAGATCGAATGACGTGTGTTGTCCTCGACGTAGGTCAGCGTCGACGCATGTGCGTCCTCGTGCTGCATGTCGTAGATGCGGGCGCGAATGTCGACGATCGGCTTCAGGGCCGGATGCCTGGTCGCATCCTTGACGCGTTCCCCATCGATCCAGATCTCGCGGCCGTCCCGAATGCCTTCCCGGTATTGCTCGCCCGTCCGGATCATTGCCTCGTCTCCGCGTCGTGACCTGCCTCAGGATTGCGTGCCGCACCTAAATCGGTAAAATAGTTTATTCTTCCAATTTGCATCGGATTTTCTGATGCAGGCGCGAGCGATATGAATTTGTCTCTAAGGCAATTGCGTTATGTGGTCGCGGCTGCCGACACCGGGCATGTCACCGCGGCGGCCAAGCGCCTCAATGTGTCGCAGCCCTCGATCTCCAGTGCGATCGCCGAACTCGAAGCCGAAGTCGGCGTGCCCCTGTTCATCCGCCGCCACGCCCGCGGGGTGACGCTCACGCCGGTGGGCGAGCGGGTGGTGAACGAGGCGCGGCTGTTGCTCAAGCATGCGCAGGATTTTGCGCAGAACGCGGTCGAGCTGGGCGATGCGCTGAAGGGCGAGATCACCGTGGGCTGCTTCCTGACGCTCGCGATACGCTTCATGCCGGGGCTGCTCGCCGGATTTGCACAAAAATATCCCGGCATCACAGTTGCGCTGCAGGAAGGCGATCAAGAGGAAATGATCTCCGCGATGCTCGCCGGCCGGATAGAACTGGCGCTCGCCTACAGCCTCGCGGTGCCGGACGAGATTGAACCGGCGCCGCTGATCGATCTGCCGCCCTTCGCGATCGTCGCGTCAAATCACCGGTTCGCGCACCGCCGATCCATAAGCCTGCGCGAGCTTGCCGACGAGCCATTCATCCTGCTCGATCTGCCGCACTCGCGGGAATATTTTTTCGGGTTGTTCCGGTCTGCTGGGATCGAGCCGCGGATCGTATTCAAGTCACGTTCGCAGGAACTCATCCGCGGCCTGGTCGCGCACGGGCACGGCTTCGCCATCCAGAACGCAATCCCCGCGACCACGATCGCCTATGACGGCAACAGTATCGCCGTGCTGGCGCTGGAGGAAACGCTGTTGCCCACTCGCATCATGACCTTGCGGCTGAAGCACTACGCCCCCCGACCTGCGGTGCAGGCCTTCCAGACTTATGTGCACGAAGCGTTTTCGCCGGACGGTATCTTCGCGCCCGGCTCAATAACCCCGCCGGGAATCGATCTGGTGCAGCGGCGGAAGCCCTGACCGCACGCGGCGAATACTTTCCGCCACTTCGCGCGCTGCTGCTTCCGGCACAGTAATGCTGGCCAGATGCGGCGTAATCAGCACGTTCTCCATGCGCCAGAACACATGATCCTTCGGCAGCGGTTCGACCACGAAGACGTCGAGTGTCGCCTCCGCGATGCGTCCGGATTGCAGCGCCGCGATCAAGGCGGGCTCGTCGACCACGGCGCCGCGGGAGGCATTGATGAGCTTGGCGCCGGCCGGCAGGAGCGATAGCCGCCGCGCGTCGATCAGGCCGCGGGTGTCCGAAGTCAGTGGCAGCAGGATCACCAGAATCTCGACGTCGCGCAGGAACTCGTCGAGTACATCGATCCCCGCACTGCATGTCACGCCCGGAATGTTCTTCAGACTGCGACTCCAGCCGCGCACGTCGAATCCCGTCCGCGCAAGCGCCTGCGCGGATGGGCTCCCGAGTTCGCCGAGGCCAACGACACCGACGCGGATATCCGACAATGGCCGCGGATGAACGTATTTCCATTCTCCGCGGCGTTGCGCGCGCTCGAAAATCTGGATGTCGCGCGCGTAGCGGATCACCGAGAACAGAACATAGGACGACATCAGCGATACCATCCCAGCGTCGGACAGACGCGAGATCGGCACGTCCGGGAGATCGGTGCGGCCGACAAGGGAGTCCACACCGGCGCCGAGATTTGTGACGAGCTTCAGGTTGGGAAAGCGGGCGAAAAAGCCTACCGGCGGTTTCCATGTCAGCGCGTAATGCACGCGGGACGGATCGACGGCGTCAGGATCGGTGTAAAAATCGAGATCGGGTAATTCGGCGGTCAGTGTCGTCTTCCACGCGCCGGGATCGTCGAACTCGCTGAAGAAGATCAGGGCGTCGCGACTCATGCCGTTACCTCTCGTCATTCCGGGACACGCCAAAGGCGCGGACCCGGAATCCAGAGGCCACACCGAATACTTGACTGGATTCCGGGTTCGCTGCTTCGCAGCGCCCCGGAATGACTCGCGGAAGGAACTTCATGCCTTGCGCGCCTTCTCCAGAAGCCGGGCCATTGCCGTGATCGCCATCTCGTAGCCGAGCGGGCCGAGGCCCGCGACGATCCCCGTCGCCGCCTTCGATATGAAGGAGTGATGGCGGAATGGCTCGCGCTTGTAGATATTGCTCATATGCACTTCGATGATCGGCTTCTCGTAAGCCAATAGCGCGTCGAGGATCGCAATCGACGTGTAGGTCAGGCCGGCGCCGTTGATGAGAAGACCGTCGGTCTCTTGTCGTGCCGTCTGGATCCAGTCGATCAGCTCGCCTTCATGGTTGGACTGGCGGAAGTCGAGCACCGTGCCGAGGCTCTCCGCATGCGCGCGGCAGCGGGCCTCGATCTGCGGGAAGCTTTCCGTGCCGTATGTGCCCTTCGCATCCAACCCATAGAGGTTTGCATTGGGGCCGTTCAGAAAAAGAATGCGCGGTTGTGTCATGCCTTGCGCTCCCGCCAGCCGTCGTCAGGCCGGTCGGTACACAAAAACACAGGGCACAGCAATTACCAAAGCGGTCGAGCGGGATCACCTCAGGCAGAAAAGAGGTGCACGGTCGCTCCTCCGCTCGTCAGTTCAGAAGTATCCAGACGCCCACAAGCGATATCGCCGGGATATAGGTGATGAGGACCAGCGCGATCAGGTAGAGAACGACGAACGGCAGAATGCCGCGATAGATCGTCTTCAGGTCGATGCCAAGCACCGACTGGGCAACAAAAATGTTGATCCCGAATGGCGGGGTGAAGAGACCGATCGCCAGATTGACCATCACGACGATTCCGAAATGGACGGTATCGATCCCCAGCGCCTTGACGACCGGGATCAGGAGCGGTGTCAGCAGCAGGATCGCCGATAGCGGATCGAGAAAGCAGCCTACGAGCAGCAACAATACGTTGACGACCAGCAGAAACGACCATTGCCCTACGCCAAGGGACTGAAGAAAGCTGACAAGCGCGGCGGGCACCTGATTGACCGTAAGAAGCCAGGAAAATACGCCGGCGCAAGCCACGATAATGAGAATCTGCGCGGTAAAGCGCGTCGTCGCTGCGGCGGCCTCGATGATGTCACCCCAGGACAACTCCCGGAATATGAAGCGGGTCACGAAGATCGCGTAGACGCAAGCAACTGCCGCGGCCTCGGTCGGCGAGAATATTCCGCCGTAAATGCCGCCGAGGATAATGACCGGAGCACCCAGCGCCCAGAGCCCGCGGATCGTCGCGTGCAGGAAGTGCTTCGCGTCGAACGCTTCGCCAATGCCGAAATTTCCCTTCCTGGCGCGCCACATCACGTAAACGGCGATCAGGCCGGCGATCAGGAGCCCCGGAATAATGCCGGCCGCGTAAAGGCGAGGCACGGATTCCTGAGCGGCCGCACCGTAAACGATCATCGGGATGCTGGGCGGGATGATGATATCGATTGCGCCGACCGCGGTGAGAAGACCGGCCGCGAACGGCTTCGGATATCCCTCTCTCACCATTGGCGGGTACATCACCTTGCCGATGGTCGCGACTGCGGCGGCGCTGACACCCGAAATCGCGCCGAAGATCGTGGCCGTGCCGACCGTGGTGATACCGAGGCTGCCGCGAAGCGGGCCGACGCCACTCTGCACGAAATCGACCAGCCGCTGTGCGACGCTGCCGCGTCCCATCAATTCACCGGCGTAGATGAAATAGGGAATGGCGAGCAGCGCATAGGCATTCACAGAACCGAACAGGTTCTGATGCAGCGCCGCCAGCGGAACGTTCATGAAAAAGACGAGCGCCACTGTGACGCCTGTGAGCATCACGAGGAATATCGGGAAGCCCAGCAGCAGAAGGACGACGGGGATCACGCCCAGCGCGAAACTCATGGCTCGATACGCTCCGCGGTGTTGCCGGTGCTTGCGGATGTCATCCGCTGCAGACCGCGAAACACCACAATCAGAGCGATTGCCGCGAAGCTGATCGCGATCGCGCTATGCGGGATCCATGTCGGGATGCGCGCGATGTCGCTGACGGCACCCAATGCGTAAATGCGCTCGACATATTTGAATGATTGCCACGCCACGAAGGTCGAGATCACCAGCATCACCAGCATCTCGAGCCATACCACCACCGATCTGACGCCGGGCGGGCACGCGGCGATGAGGACGTCCATCCGCAGATGAGCATTGCGCCATGTCACCAGGGCCGCGCCGAGGAAGGCGATCCAGATGAGGATGTAAATTTCGATCTCGTCGACGCCATTCAGCGAATAGCCTGCAAGATAGCGTCCAATAACGTTGATGACGTTGAGAGAGATGCCGACAAGAAGTCCAATAGCAAGGACGCGCTCGGTCCATGTCACGAGCGCGTCCACATGTTTATCGATCGATCGAAGCAACGACCGAGGCCTCAGTTCGCGCGCTGGGCCGCTGCGGAGAGCAGGTCGAAATCCGCTTTGATCGCCGCATTGGCGCTGAGCAGGCCGGGCAGAACCGACTTCACCTGATCGAGGTAAGCCTTGCTCTCCGCATCCCCGAGCGCGATGTTCTCGCCGCCGTGCTTCTTCCAGACGTCAGCCGTTCGGGAGACATCCTCGATGCCGAACTTCTCAACCTTCCGCTGCGCCTTGAACGCTTCCTCGCGGACCATTGCTTCGAGGTCGGGCCCGAGCGACTTCAGGAAGTTCCTGTTGGCCATTATCGGTGCGATCAGAAACGATCCGGGCAATGCGGTCAGGCCCTTGGCGAGGTCGTAATACTTGAACGCGGTGAAAACGGTCGCGCTCGCGATCAGGCCGTCGATGGTGCGATTCTGCATTGCGGAGAGGACTTCACCCAACGGCATTGAAACGGGTGCCGCGCCGAGTTTCTTGAACGGTTCGATTTGCAGCGGAGCGGCGCCCGGCACCCGGATCTTCTGGCCCTTGAAGTCGGCCACGGCGCGGATCGGCTTGTGCGACAGCAGCAGCAGCGGACCGTGCGCGAAGATTGCGATCGGCTCGATGCCCTTGCTGTTTCCAAGTGTCGATAGCTGCTTGCGGACCTCCGGATCGGCAAAGACGCGCTGGGCGTGGGCCTGGTCCTTGAAGAGGCCGGGCGCATCGAACACCTGGAAGCGCGGCTCAAGACCGATGAAGAAGCCCGATGCCGGTCCGGTTGCCTCGATGGTGCCCATCGCGGTGCCTTCGACCGTGGCGGGAATTTGTCCGAGCTGGTTGGCAGGATAGAATTCAACCTTGATCTTGCCACCGGAGCGCGCCTCGACGCCGGCTTTGAATTCCTTGGCCCATTCCTGCGTGAGATCGTTCACCGTCGGCGACGAAATCTTCATCGTGAAGGTTTGCGCATTGGCTGCCGTCGCCGAAAGAAGTGCGGCGGCACCGACCGCTAAACTGCGAAATGCGTTCATTGTCTCTCCCTCTACGGGCTTGCTGCCCTTGGTTCTGAATTGCGTTCGAACGACGAACGGTTGATTAGTATTGCCCCTTCGGCTCCAGCCCAAAAGCGTGCTGGCCGTACATCGCGCCGACTGCATCCCAGTTCAGGCTGATATGCGAGCTCGCGGCGTGGATGTCACGCCAGAAACGCTGCACGGGGTGATGCATGCCGAGCGCGGAGCCGCCCATGGCGAGGAACACCGCATCCACGGCCTGCACGCAGAGCTTGGTGGCAAAGGTGTGCGTCAGGCGGTTGCGCAGGCGCATATCAAGATCGACCGACTTGCCCTCATGGACGACCGCGCTGGTCTCGCGCAGGTCGCGGTGAATCATCAACTGCGCTGCGTCGATCGAGGCGGTCGCCTCCGCGACGCGAAGCTGCACCGTGGCGAATTCAGACATCCGGTTATTGCCGCCGGCGACTGCGCCGCGTGTCGTACGGTTGCCGACCTGCTCGATGAACGACTTGAGTGCGCCACGCGCCATTCCGAGCGCAGGAGAGACCAGGCATTGCGGCACCACAGCGAGCATCGGCTGCCGGTAAATCGGGTTCGTGTTGACGGCAGTGCCGGGGCCCTGACCGGTCAGCATGTCAGCGAAGGTCACGACGCGATGCGCGGGGATGAATGCGTCCGAAATCACGATGGTCTTGCTGCCGGTACCGGCGAGGCCCATCACGTTCCAGTCGTCATGGATGGAGTAGTCGGACTTCGGCACGAGGAAGAAACCGGGCTTCGGTCCGTCGGCGAGCGGCACGATGCCGCCGACAATGCCCCATGTCGCGTTGTCGACGCCGCTGGCGAAGCTCCAGCGTCCGCTCAGCTTGTAGCCGCCGCGCTCAGGTACGGCTTTCCCGGTCGGTGCGTAGGAGACGGCAGCGATGGTATCGAGACTGTCGCGCCAGAAATCATGCTGCGCTTCGTCCGGGTAGCACCCGATCATCCAGGGATGGACGGCGCCGAGACTGTAGACCCAGCCCGTCGAGCCGTCGCCGCTCGCGACCGCCGACACCGCTTCGACGAAGACGTCGTAACCGAGTTCGAAGCCACCGAAGCGCTTCGGCTGCATGATGCGGAACAGCTCGAGTTCGCGCATCCGCTCGACCATGTCGGCAGAGACGTGCCGTGCCTTTTCGAATTCCGGCGCGCGCTCACGCGCGATCGTGCCGATCGTCTCCGAGCGCCGAATTATTTCGGCGACGCTTGGGGCGGACGCAGTGCGAGCTGCTGCAAGGGCCACGCGGTAACCTCCCTGTTCTTCTTTTTCTGGAAACTAGTCTGGCCTTACGTCGGCGGCAAGCATAAACTTGCATTTGCAAGTAATTGTCTTGCTTCATGCTGCGCTGCGAAGGCTTGAAAACTGCTTGAATGCAAGGGCTCGCCCGCCTATCGAGGTTCCGAGTTGCCGCTGTAGATCGGACAATATGCCACGCAAACTGGTCCTGCAGGACTTCCTTCCCTATCTCCTGAACCGCGCCGGTCTGCGCGTCGGGCTGATGTTTTCGCGCGATATCGAGCCCTTCGACGTGACGTTGCCGATGTGGCGCGTGCTGGTCGAGCTTTGGCACAACGGCGACCATCGGCTCGGAGAATTGTCGGAGCGAACCACGATCGATATGTCCACGCTGTCGCGGCTCGTGGTTGCGATGCAGCGCAAGAACCTTGTTGTTCGGAGGCGGTCAGGCCTTGATGGCCGGGCGCTGAGCCTGACGCTGACGCCGCGCGGTCTTGCCTTGACAGAGAAAATCGTGCCGCACGCGCTGCACTATGAGGACGTTGCGATGGAGGGGATGAGCACGCGCGAGGTTGCGACGCTGAAAGACTTGCTGAAGCGCGTCTACAGCAACCTCGAAAAAATCGATGGTGCGAAAGCCGGTCAGCCGGCCGCGAAAAAACGGCCGGCCAAGAAGCGCGCCAAGGCGCGTGTCAAACCTTCAGCTTGAACAAATTAACGCAGTTGGTGCGGCCAATCTTGACGCGATCGCTTTCGCTGATTGACGCAGCGTCGAACCAGATCGCCGCATGGTCGATATTCTCGAATGGCCAATCGGTCGAGAACAGGATGTGATCGGCGCCGATTTCGAGCATTGCGTCGATCAATGTCTGGGTGCGGAAATTGCCCGACGTGGTGAGCCAGAAGTTGGCCTGGAAATATTCCGCAAGCTTCTTCTTGGCGGGATAGGCCGGTGGCACATTGGTCCAGCCATTGCGGTTGTCGATGCGCCACATGCTGTAGGGCAGTCCCTCGCCCATGTGGCCGAGCACGATCTTCAGGTTGGGATGCGCGTCGAACAGGCCTGACGCCATCAGGCGCAGGGCATGCACGGCGGTCTCTTGCCCGAATGCCCAGGTCGGACCGAGCAGCCAGGGATGTCCCGCATAGATGCGCGAGTCCTGCGGCAGCGGGTTGCGCGGATGTAGGTAGAACGGCACGTCGAGCTTCTCGTGCTCGGCCCAGAAAGACCAGTATTGCTTGAGATCGTAATAGATCGGGATATTCGGGTCGCCGGCCTGCGAGAAGCCGTTAACGAGCGAGCCAACAAAGCCGAGATCTTTCACGCAGCGCTGCAATTCGCGCGATGCGAGGTCGGGATCCTGCATCGGCAGTGCAGCCAGGGCCTGGAAGCGATCGGGGCGCTTCGCTACTTCTTCGGCAAGAAAATCATTGGCCTTTTTCGCCAGCTCATTGGCTTTCTTGACGTCAGGGATCGCCTGGATGGCCGGCGCGTTGAGGGAAAGCAGCATCATCTCGATGCCATGTTCGTCCATCTGCTTCAGGCGCTTGCCATGGATGTCGAGCAGACGCGAACTCAGTTCGTCCCACACGGTGTCCGGCAGGAAACCCGCGGAATCCTGCAGCGTATCCGGAATGGCGAAATGCTCCTCAAGAGCAATCTTGCCTTTCATGATCATCCTCCCGGTCTCGTTTCAATAACCCAAAATGTCCTATGGCAGTTTATTTGCATACGCAAATAATTTGTGCTGGACCGCCCGTCAGGCGCGCACGACCGGCAGGAGAATGTGCGAGGGGTGCTCGGCGCTGTGATGGATGGTGTCCCGGCCAACCTTGTTCGGCGTGTAATCATGCTGAAACACGAATTCCGTCAGCTGAGAGTCGCCGTTCGCGATTTCGAGCCGAATCCGGCTGCCTTTGCTGAAGCGATAAGCCGTCGGCATGACTGCGATCTCGAACTTGTACACTCGGCCAGGCTCGATCGGCTCTGGATTGTCGTGACTGTACCAAGGTGCGCAAGTCCGCGACTTTCCGGTGTCGATCGCGCGGTGCGATGCGCGCAACCAGCCCTTGGTCACGACGCGCGACCGCGGCTGGGTGCCGTCGGATGCAGTTCCGTCCTGCGGAAATTGTTCCGACAGCTTTATGATGAAATCCGTGTCGGGGTTGCTCGATGACGCAAAAAGATTGAGCTGGATCGGACCTGCAATCTCGACATCCTGCGCGAGCGCGGATGAAGTGAAGGTGAGCACGTAGCGCACCGGATCGGGCCGGCCGTTCTTGTCGAAGCCGACCACTCCGGCGCGCCATTGCGGGTTGGGGTAGTCGTACGTCGTTGATCCTCCGTCGCGGGATTCGTCGCCGAGACTGCCGTCGTTCAGGGATTGCAACGAGCCGGTCGGTCCGGCGCCGAGATAATACGTCTGGTAGGAGATGTTGGCGGGCGGCCACGAATGCGCGGAGCGAAATTCCTCCGCGCCCGGCACGAAATACCGCACGTCCGGTTCGTCCGGATAAGACGTGTTCTCGCCCTTGAGATAGCAATCGTAGAACGGGCGGAGATAGGTCTCGTGAAAGGCGACGCTGGAAAAATCCGCGACCGCGGCAAACAGCGACGATGAGCCGAACACCAGCAGTTTTTTTGACGATTCCGTGCGCTCGAATCCGACGATATTGCCGTTCAGATGCAGGTCGACCTTGGTCCATACGCCGATTGAGAAGACCGGCACCTTGATCTTGTCGAGGTTCTCGGCGGCGGCGCGCACTTTCCAGAAGTCGTCGTATGTATTGTGACGCTTCACTGCGCCGACATAATCCCACTCGATGAGCCGGGACGGGCCGCTCGCCGGATACTGGTTTACGTTGCGCGTCGTCGAATTATACCAGATCGACGGAAACGCGCCGGGTATCCCGCCGGTATAGGCCGATGATCGGTACGTATCGACATTGCCGTCATAGGGCGCGATGCACGCGAGCCCGGGAGGATTCTGAATCCCCATGAACCACTGCATGCGGGCGTAATAGGACTGGCCGATTCCGCCGACCTTGCCGTTGGACCAGGTCTGCTGTGTTATCCAGACGATGACGTCGTAGAGATCGCGCTGCTCGGCCTCGCACATATACCGGTACTCGCCACCGGAGCGCCCGGTGCCACGAACGTCCAGATGGACGAACGCGTAACCGTGCGACAGGTAGTAATCGATCGGCCCGGTTTCCCGCCACAGGAAGACGGGCATGGCCGGTGCGACGTTGTTGTCGAACCGATACGGCGAGGCCGCAAACAGTGTCGGAAAACGCCCGGTGCCTTCCGGCAGATAAACAGCGGCGGCAAGCTCGACGCCATCTTTCGCACTGATTGTGGCGATGAAGCTTGGCAGAAGCGCGT
The DNA here is from genome assembly GCA_964539845.1 of uncultured Hyphomicrobiales bacterium. Taxonomy (GTDB): domain Bacteria; phylum Pseudomonadota; class Alphaproteobacteria; order Rhizobiales; family Xanthobacteraceae; genus Pseudorhodoplanes. The sequence continues at coordinate 3,517 of CAZIKZ010000028.1, read as the reverse complement.
CCATATTTACTCCACTCGGATTATGCTGCCGCCAATATGGACTCGCCGCTACTGCGGCTGTCGGCCGGAGGCTTTGACGACCTTCTCCGCGATTGTCCGGTCGTGCTTGATAAAATCGGCAAATTCGGCAGGCGAATTGAGCGCGGGGTCGAGGCCCTTCGAGACAAGCTGCTTCTGCACGAAGTCCTGATCCTTGTAGACGTCGGAAATGGCCTGATGGAGCGTGGAGATAATCTCGGGCGACGTTTTCGCCGGTGCCAGCAGACCGAAATAGGCGCGTGTCAATTCCACGCCCGCGTAGCCGGTCTCTTTCACTGTCGGAACATCCGGAATGAGCGGAGAGCGCTTATCGCCGTCGCTGACCAGCACGTTCGCTTTGCCGGATTCGATGAACGGCAGGACATTGCCAAGCCCGAGAAAGACCACCGGGACGCTCCCGGACAGAAAATTGGTCATGGCGTCGCCGCCGCCCTTGAACGGCACCCAGACGAGATCGGCCCCGGTCCGCTTCTTGAACTCCTCGATGAACATGGTGTGCGCCAGCGCCGGCGACGAATAGCTGAGCGTGCCGGGCTTGCGCTTCGAAAGCGCTGCCAGCGAATCGAAGTCCTTAACGTCGAGCGACGCGTTGACTGCCAGAACCTGTGTGATGAAGAACAGATTGGTGATCGGCGCGAAGTCTGCGGCCGCGTCGAATCCGGGATTCTTGAATAGATATGGATTATAGGTCAGCGGTTCTCCGGGCATGAGGCAGATTGTGTAGCCGTCGGGTGCGGCTTCGGCGCAATTGCGCGCTGCGATGTTGAAAGCGCCGCCGGGCCTGTTCTCGATGACGAAAGGCTGCTTGAGACGCTGGCTCAGGCGCTCTCCCAATGAGCGCATGAAGATGTCTCCGACACCGCCCGGAGCAACCGCGACGATGACCCGTATCGGGCGGGTGGGGTAGTCCGATGCGCGTGAAGGTGTGCCAATTGCAATAACGAGAAATAGCGCGGCAAGCACCGCTGGCAAAAGGCGCGCAGACTTATCCATCGATCCGCTGAACGGCATCGTTCCTCCACACTTCATTCTTTGATTGCTCGCCGTCTTTGACAGCTACGGGGCGGGCGGCGCGATGACGCCGTCCGCCCATTCGCGATTGGCAGGTCGTGCGTCAGTCCTTCGCGTAAGGATAGACGATCTTGCCGTTCTTGTATTTCTCAGGCCACAACACCGGCTGCTTCTCTCCGTCGCGGAACTGCGCAACGTCGTTCGGAGCCACGTTCTGGAATTGTGAGAATACCGTGCGTGGTTCTGCCCATTCGCCGTCCTTGCCGAATTTCAACTGGCCGGCAACGGTGTCGAAGGTGTTGGCGTGAATGTATTTTGCGATCTTGTCGTGATCGAGACTCTTGGTTTCAGTCACCGCTTTCGCGAGGATCTGTCCCGCGGCGTAGCCGAACGGAACGAAGCCGTATCCGAACGGATCGATCTTCTGTCCTGCGGCTATAGCGCGATACTTCGCCAGCACTTCCGGAAGCCCCGGGAATTTGAAGGCCGGGGTGAAGCTCTCCATGATCACGAGGTTGTTGGCGAGCGGGCCGAGCTGAACTTTCAGCGGGGTCGCCAGCAAGCCGATCATCGTGCCGCCGAACATTTTCGGCTTCAGACCGACTTCGTGTGAGGAGCGGACGATGCCAACCGTATCCGGCGGATAGGCGGCAACGAACACGATATCCGGATTAGCGGCCTGGACAGCGCGCATGATCGGCGCGAAGTCCGTGGTGGTCGGCGGATAGCTGCGGTCATACACGATCTTGAAGCCGAGCTTTTTGGCATTCTCCTTCGCGCCATCCGCTGCGGTGCGGGCGAATTCCGCGTCCGCCGCCACCATGGCCACGGTCACGGGCTTCGGGTTCTGCTCGGCCGCGAGTTCGAAAAAGCCCTTCGAGAACGACGCGACACCCTCGGTCGAGACCGGCACCATCGAGAAATAGCGATCGTAGTTGAAGTGCCGGTTCACGCCGATCGCGAGCATTGAGATCGTCGTCTTGCCGGCCTGCATGATCACCGGCATGGCGGGCGCCGCCATGTTGGTCGCGTAGGGTCCGAGCAACAGGTCGACTTTGTCGACCGAGAGCAGCTTCTGGTAGATTGCCGGCACATTCGCCGGGCTACTCTGGTCGTCGTAGTGGATGAGTTCGACCGGGCGTCCGAGCAGGCCGCCGGCAGCATTCACGTCGTCGCGCCAGATTTCGAGCGCACGCAGCAATTGCTGGCCGTTCGGCGCCACCGCGCCGGTCAGCGACATGCTGAACCCCACCTTGATCGGATCGCCCTTCGGCGCCTGAGCCGACGCGGCTGAAATCGATAACACGACCATCGCTGTCAAAGCGACGGCGCGTGCCCACAGCGTTCGTAACGTCCCGTTCATTGCATACCTCCCGTTTTGCGCATCTGTTTTGGTCCGGCTTCTTGCGGCCGGTTAAAATGTTTCGAAGGTTATTCCATCATTTCGTCTGGCGGCATCGGTCCCCAGAGATTGGCCGCTTCCGGTGTCTTCGGCCATGTCTTCGGACGTTGCGGATTGTCGCGGTGCCACGGACGCGGTTCGTAATAGCCAAGTGCCTCGTCCTTCATCAGGTCGAGTTCGGCGAACAGTTCGGTGATCAGCCCGTTCGGGCTGCGATGGTAGGAGAACAGGTTGTGGCCGATGCCGTGACGGCCAGGGCCCCACAGCGTCTTGTAGCCATTCTTGCTGATGAAATCGAGCGCGGTTTGCATGTGCGCCCAGTCACGCAACTCGAAGGCCGTGTGAAAGTGCTTGTTCTTCCCGGTCTCGACCAGGTTGATGGTGTGATGGTCGACGCCGCAGCGTAGGAACGAGAAATAGTCGCCCATCCAGTCCGACACACGAAAGCCGAGTACATCGCAATAGAAGCGTGTTGCGCGTTGCACGTCGGTGACGTGGAACGCGATGTGGCCGAGCTTGTGCGGTACAACGCCGTTGTTGGTGAACGGCTGCTTCAGTGGATCGGGCCGCTTGAACACCTCCATGATGGTGCCCTTGGTGTCCTCAAATGACACCATGTCGTCGATCGTCGGCTCCGGGTTCTTCTTGCGTTCGGTGCGGACACCGTGCGCGGCGGTCTGCTTTTCGAACGCGTCGAGATCGTCGTCCGGTCCGAGCTGGAAACCGATCCGCGTGCAGCGCGGGTGAGATCCCGCCCGCAAAATGACTGAGTGATGATCGACTGTGTTTGCGAGATAGGCCGCGTCGCGTTCGCGCGCGATCAGCGTGAGTCCGAGAATGTTGGTGTAATATTCAAGCTGGTGCTCGAGATCGGGGGTCTCGTAGCTCGCATGAGAGATTTTTCGCACTCCAATCATGGAGGTCGCTCCTTCAGTTTTTTCGGGTGGTTTCGAAATGCTCGAGAATCGCGGCGACGTCCCGGTCGCCGATGTTGGGGACAGCGCGTGCGTAGATATCGATCAGACTATCGAGGAGATCGGTCGCAACACCGGCCTCGGCGGCCAT
>CAZIKZ010000027.1:0-22070 GCA_964539845.1 uncultured Hyphomicrobiales bacterium | reverse complement strand
GTCGGCAAACTTGACGATCTGCCCGCCATAGAATGCGACGGCGGCTTTCAGGCCGCTGAGCCGCGTTGCCGCCAGAAACGCCGCGCTGCCGCCCATGCAGAAGCCAATGACGCCGACGGGACCGACTGACTTGACGTCATCGATGCCGGCCTGAATGTCGAGCAGCATCTTCGGCCAATCGATCTTGGGGAGGTATGTGCGGGCATGCGCGACCTCTTCAGCCGAATAGCCCGATTCGAAGTCGCGCACGAAGCGATCGAACAGGGCAGGCGCCACCGCAACATAGCCCTCTGCGGCGAGCCGGTCGCAGACATTCCGGATATGGCTGTTCACGCCGAAAATTTCCTGCGCAACGACCATTGCGCCCTTCGGCTTGCCGGCCGGATCGGCGCGATACGCGGCGAGCGAATGATTGTCGGTGGTGGTGAGCGAAAAATGCTTGCCCAAGGTTCTCTCTCCCTAATCACTCAAAACGCATCAACGGACGCGGCTCGCATTGAGCCTGCCTCCATCTGCCTCAACCAGCAGCGGCCGGTTGCGGCTGCGGCATAGCACGAGGCGGCGCGAGAGAAAAAGCGTCAGCCAGGAGCGAATAGGAACGCTTGCGGGCCTGGTGATCGTAGATCATCGTCGTGATCATGATCTCGTCCGCCATCGTGGCGTCGGCAAGTTCCTCCAACCGCGCTTTGACCATGGCCGGACTGCCCACCGCCAGGCGCTCGCGGTTCTGGGCGATGCGCTCGCGGTCGATCGGCGAGTAATCATAGGTCAGCGCAACCTCGGGACTTTCCAGTGGTGCGTAGACGCCTGTCGCGCGGCGCACGAAATTCAGGTCAATCGTCGAGGCCAGCCGCTCCGCCTCGTCGGATGTTTCGCCGACCACTGCTGCGGTCGCAAGGATCGCAAGCGGCTGCTGCAAATGCTGCGACGGTTTGAACCTGTCGCGATAGAGTCGCATCGCCTGCACGGCGTCGTGACCCGCAAAATGATGCGCGAAAGAAAAGCCGGCCCCGATCTGGGCCGCGAGTTGCGCGCTGTAATCGCTCGAACCGAGCAGAAAGATCGGCGGCAGCGCGACATCGTTCGGCATGGCCTGCACGCTGCTGAATGGATGGTCTTTCGGAAAACCTTTGTTCTCGAGCAGCAGCAGTTCCTGGAAACGATCGAGAAAGTCATCCTCGTCGCGAATGTCCTGCCGCCGGCGCAGCGCAATCGAAGTGACGTGATCGGTGCCGGGGGCGCGGCCGAGACCGAGATCGATCCGGCCGGGAAACAGGGCTTCCAGGACCTTGAAGCGTTCGGCGACGGTGAGCGGCGCATGATTGGGCAACATCACGCCGCCCGATCCGACCCGCATGTTACGGGTCGCCGCTGCAATCTGGCCGATCATGATGTCGGGCGCAGAACTCGCGATGTTTGCAAGGTTGTGATGTTCGGCGAGCCAGTAGCGGTGATAGCCCAGTTCGTCCGCGTGGCGTGCGAGATCGATGCTGTCGCGCAGCGACTGCGCGGCGGAGCCGCCGGCGGGTACCGGAGAGAGATCGAGGATCGACAGGGAGGTCATGCGTGACAATCGTGATTGTCACCCGATGTAAGCCCGATCGCGGGAAAATCCAGCCTTCGAGGATGGAAGCATAGCGCCTGCGAGTCCCGACAGGTCAGTTTGGCCGGACGGTGCCGAAGATGTTCCACGGAAAGGCTGTGGCGGCGGCTGTCGAGACAGCCGGAGCTGCGGTGCGGCGTATGGTCTTTTGCCGTTTGGCGGGAGCCGCTTTTTTCGGTGCTGCTTTCGTGGCCCTGACCTTGGGTGCCGGCTTTGGGAGGGGAACCCGCTTGAGTTTGGAAAAGAATGCGGGGCCAGCCTCGGTCGGTTCTGGCAGGCTGGCGATTTTGACGTCCGGCTCTGCAGCTACAGGCGGCGCCGGTTCGGCGGCAATAACCGGTTCAGCGGACTTGGGCTGCTCGGTCTTGATCTGCTCGGTCTTGGGCTGGTCGCTGATGGAGCCGGTCGTTGCTGGAGCCTCAGTGATTGGCGGTGTGAGTTCGGCAGCCGGTGTGATTGCGATAACCGGTGTCTGCAATTCTGGCGGAAGCTCAAGAACGGGCGGGTATTGCACTGCCACGCGGATCTCGGGCTCCGGCGCAGACTCTGGCACCTCGGTCATCACCGGTGCTGGCGCGAGTTCGATTTTCTCCGGCACCGGTTGGGCCGGCGTCTCGATCGACGGCACCGCAACATCCGTTGACGTGGTGCGCACAGGCCTTGGCCATTGCTCTGACGACGCAGAGTCGTTGGTCACATCGCGCACCGGGTTGCGCAACGCTTTTGTGCTGACGGCGAAATCGAGCGCGAGCGGCTCAGGCTGTCTCGCCGGTTCCGGCCAGCTCAAGGCGATCCGGTTGACCGGAGTTTCTTCAAGAGCAATGAGCGAGTCAGTGCTTCTCTTCGGCTCGCTGATCAGACGCGATGATGTGTAGAAGCCAACGCCTACGGTGAGGACGAAGGTCGATATCACAGCGGCAATGACGATCCGAAGATCGGGAAGCATTTGCGAATCCGGCAAAAGTCCGTGGGTCGTCTGAACGGGAGCGCAGCATGTCGGCGCATCAGGTGCCGCGTCATGATGGCGATAACGGTTAAGGACGACGGACTGCCGACCTCACGCGCGAATCTTTTCTGATTCGCGCCAAGGCGTCATGCAATTACTTGGGCAAATGTTTGGTTGGTCACGAGGAACAGCGGAAATCCGCTCGCAGGAGCGGATTTCCGGCAGCTGCGGCGTCAGCGTGCGGCGGTGGCGTTCGGTGCGCGCGGGCCCTTGCCTTCGCCAAGCACGACCACTTTGGTGCCGACCTTCACCCGCGTATACAGGTCCATGACGTCGTCGTTCAGCATGCGGATGCATCCGGACGATACGAACTGGCCGATGGTCGACGGCTGGTTCGTCCCGTGCACACGATAGATCGTCTTGCCGAGATAGAGCGCGCGAGCACCCATCGGGTTGCTTTCGCCACCGGCCATGAAGCGCGGCAGATAGGGCTGACGCTCGATCATTTCTGACGGCGGATGCCAGTCCGGCCATTCCGCCATTCGCGTGACCTTTTCAGTCCCGGCCCAGGTGAAGCCATCACGACCAACGCCGATTCCGTAACGGATCGCGGTGCCATCGCCGTTCACGTAATAAAGGAACGTGCTCGGCGTATCGATGATGATCGTGCCGGCCGGTTCCTTGGTCTTGTAGTCCACGACCTGCCGCTTGAATTGCGGCGGCAATTCCTTGGGTCTGCCGACTTCCGGCTGATCTTCAGGCGGCAGTCCGGCGACTGTCGCGGGCGGCACCGAGCCGGTCGTGCCGGGATAGGCAGGACGGCCTTGCTCTATTCCCATCGGCGGTCGAGGAGCGCCGCCTTGCCGTATATCGTCGGGACGCGTTGCGTAGGGGCCGCTTGCGGGCGGCGGTGCGTATATTCCCGGCTGCGGCGCGCCGTAGACGGCGGGGGGAGCCCCGTAGCCGGCCGGGGGCGGCGCATACGTACCGGGAGGCGCTGCGTAGACGCCCGGAGGCGGCTCGCCATATCCCGGTGTCGGCGCGCGGGTGCCGTAATTGCGATCGGGCGGCGGCGGCAGCGTCCCCGGCGCGCTCACGCGCGGGTGCAGATCATAGGGAAAGTTGCCGCGCTCGGAGGTCGGGGGCAAAGGCTGGTTGCTGACCGAGGGGTCATAGCCGCCGCGTGCGGCCGGACCCGGAGGCGGCAGCCGGTCGTCGTCATCGTCCGGGTCTATCGACATGACGCCATTGCGGTCGCCACCACGGTATCCGCCAGGCGGATACGAATATTGCGCCCAGACCGGCTCCGCGAGCGCAAAGCCGAAAGCCGCAAGCGATGACACCAAAACCAGACGCCGCATTTCGCTTAGGTCCCCGTCCCGAATATCAGTTAGCCTATGCGAGATAGATTGGGCAGCATGAAGGCGCGGTAAAGACCGCGCCAGATCAACGATATTGTGATTCCGCGGCGGTTATTCGGTCGAGAAGCCACGACTTCTGACGTAGCTCCCGAAATCCCGTCGCTGCGGCTGCGCATAATGTCGCGCCTTTTCCTCCGACCATCCATAGTCCGCCGCCTGCCCCCAGAGGCCGGTGTCGCGCTGTGCCCGATATGGCGCCAATGTTTCGCGCCGCCGGTCATAGGCCTCGATTGCAGCCGGAAAGTTCCGTTCGTCAAACCGGTCGTGATGCACGGTCGTTCTCAGCGGTAGCCGGGGCGACATCCGGCCCTCGTCGGCTGGCCATCCGAGACACAGACCGGCGAACGGAATCACGCGCTCGGGCAGGCCGAGCAAATCGCTGACGCGCGCGGCGTGGTCGCGGATCACGCTGATCGGACAGGCACCGAGACCCATGGCTTCTGCCGCGGTCACCGCTGTCGCCAGCGCGATTGCGGCGTCGGTAGCAGCATTGAAAACGAGGTCGAAATGGTCGTTCGGGAACGGCTTGTCGCGCAGTTCCGCGATCTGCGGCAGTCGGCGCCCGTTGGCGAGGAACACCAGGAAGGCAGGAGCCTGACCGACCCAGGGCATGTCGGGGAGCAACGCGCCGATGCTTTGCCGGATCGCCGGATCGTTCACGACGACGATATCGCGTTGTTGCAGGTCGCTTTTCGAGGGCGCGGACAGGGCGCAGGCACAAATCAGCCGAACCAGCCCGGGATCCAGAGGTTGAGGGGAATAACGGCGGATGACGCGATGTTTGATGATTGGTTCGACACGTTCGAGGCCGGGCCACGACGGATCGACCGGTACCTCTTCGCCAAAACGGTCCAGCAGCAGGGCTTCGATGCGGCGAGTGAGGGGCATAGAGCCTCCGGGTGGTTTGTCTGATGTGTCCGTGCCCCGGAACGGGATGGGTCAGCGTAGGCGCAAAGGGAAAAATGGCGAATGCCATCGATCGGCGACGGGAAAATATTGTCAGCGGTGCAACCTCGGTCCGAGGACTATGCCTATGACCTCGATCTCGCCCTGCAGTCGGTCGTTGGGCTGCGCGCCACAATGCCCCGCGACGCCTTCACTGCCGAAACGCTCGGCACGGAGCGGGCCGGGCACGGGGTGCTGGTCCGGGACAGCGGCCTCATTCTGACTGTCGGATATCTGATCACCGAAGCCGACCAGATCTGGTTGCACTTTGCGGATGGCCGCGCTGTCGCCGGCACCGCGATTGGCTTCGATCAGGCGACCGGACTCGGCCTTGTGCAGGCATTGGGCTCTGTGGACCTGCCGGTCTTGCCGTTCGGGGATTCGAGCGCGGTTGCGCTCGGCGACAAGGTGGTGATGGGCGGCGCCGGAGGGCGCAAGCGTTCGGTCGCCGCGCGCGTCGTCGGCAAGCAGGAATTCGCTGGCTATTGGGAATACGTCCTGGACGAGGCGATCTTTACCGCGCCTGCGCATCCGAACTGGGGCGGAACGGCGCTGATCGGGGATCGTGGAGAGTTGCTCGGCATCGGATCGCTGCAACTTGAAGCCAGCGGCGGCAAGGACATCAACATGGTCGTCCCGATCAACCTGTTGAAACCGATCTTCGATGATTTGCTCACGTTCGGCAGCCGCAAGGGTCCGGCGCGGCCGTGGCTCGGCATGTATGTTGCCGATGCCGAAGAAAAGCTCGTCGTGATGGGGATCGCCAGTCGTGGACCGGCCCAGCGTGCAAAGGTCGATACCGGTGATGTTGTGGTCGCGGTCAATGGCGCGCCGGTTGAGGGTCTCGCCGATCTGTTCCGGAGGATATGGGCGATGGGCGACGCCGGTGTCGATGTGCCCGTGACAGTGTTGCGCGACGGCCGCAATGTCGAGGTCACGGTGAAGTCGGCGGACCGGAATACGTTTTTAAAGACGCCGCGGATGCATTGAATTCGCAGCCTGTGATGGCCGCTTACTTTCGCGACGCGGCGAGCGCGGTGGTTTGAAACTCATTGGCCTGAAGCACCAGATTGCCCATCAGGCTCGCGACAGCCAGCCGCACCGGCGCAAGGACGCGTGTACCCGTAACCGGTGCGAGCCAGACCTCGATGTCGCGTCCTTCGGACAGGAACTTGATGAGCGGGCTGGATGTGCGATGGCCGGACATCGGCGTGAACTTGATCGCGCAGACCAGAACCATGTTCTGTTTGCCGCTGTCGCTCTTGATGGTGTCGGTGCGCTTGAACGAGAGCGCAAGGTCGTAGCGGCGCCGTCCGTCGAACATGGACAACGTCCGCTCGCAGCCCTCGCGAGCCATCGGATCGACTCCGCCTGGAACAAGAAAGGCTGACAGCGGATCGATGACGCCGGCCTTGTGCGCGGGCTCGATTGGAACGCGGTCGCTCTCAAGCGGTGGCTCTTCGACCTTGAGGTCGCGCACGCGTGAGCCATCAAAGATGATCTGGACGTTGACCTTTTCGTCCTCGCGCACGACCGCCGAGACAAAGCTCAGCGGCCGTGGCTGACCGTCCTTCATCTGACCCCTGACGGTCACATTGCCTTCGCCGCGGATCAGAAGACTGAGAAAGCCACTGATCCCGCCGCTGGCCGTGGTCATGTAGTCGGTGGTGCCGAGTTCCGCCCGCCATGACAGCTTTCCGATTGCGAGGCCGGACATGGAAAGCGTGTAGCGCGCCTCGAACTGCGCCTGCGCGCGAGCGGGGGCGGCCATGCCGGTCGCGATCGCGAAAGCAGCGACCGGCAAAAGGCACGCATTTATGAACTTCGAGCGCATCAAGATTGGCCGCGCGCGGCTGTCCCTCGTTCCGGGGCCCCGGCCCTGTCAGGATGAGTATAGGCTTGGCAAGGGCAGCGTGCGCCCAAAAAATTCCGGGCAAAACGCGGGCGGCCCGTGCTCGGTTCATGCGGGCTTGGGCTCAATCGGCAAGCGGCAGCAGCTCGATCGCATCCACCCGCTGGGGGTAAAATGCCAGATGGCCCGCGATCTCGCCGACCGCGGCGAAAGGGGCCTCGTAAGTCCAGATCGCGTTGGATGAGGTGCGTCCGTCGACCTCAATCGCGTAATAGGCGGCGTCGCCCTTGTAGGGGCAATGCGACGCATGATCCGTGCGCGACAGGGCGCTCATATCGACGTCCGCACACGGAATGTAATGCACCGGCGGATAGGACGCCTCTTTCAGGGTCAGCGCGCGCCGCGTGTCGGCGATCACGCGGCCGCCATGCGTGACGCGGATGCGATGATCGGCCGGCGTGATGCTGATCGGGTGGGCGGCGTCAGGGAGCTTCATGATCTCACCGCACGCGATTGACTGCGGAATGGCGCACCCGACACGATTCGAACGTGTGACCTTTGCCTTCGGAGGGCAACGCTCTATCCAGCTGAGCTACGGGTGCTTCGGGGGCTTCATAGCCCATGCCGCGCCCACGCGGCAATGGCCGGATTTTTGTTTGACGGGACAAGGCATTACGCTCCTCAGGCCAAGGTCACGTTCGAATCGTGCCGGGTCGCCATCAAAATGATCTTTGTATTTCAATTGGTTCCCGTGTTTGACGTGGGATAAAACTAAGAACTTGCTGACACAGAGCCCTGCTCCGCAACGTCTCGTGCGTAGCGGCCGGGCGGCTGACCGACGTAGCGGCTGAAGGCGGTACTGAACGTGCTCGCGGAGCCATATCCAACGCGCTCGGCGACCTCGGCAATGTCGATCTTCTTCCGGCGAAGCAGGTCTTTGGCGAGCGCCATGCGCCAAGCCAGCAGATACTCCATAGGCGGCATGCCGACGTTGCGCGTAAAGCGGTCGAAGAACGCCGACCGGGAAAGCGCCGCTTCCTTTGCGAGTTGCACCATTGTCCATGGACGCGCCGGATCGGCGTGCATCTGCCGGATGGCTTCTGCCAACCGAGCATCGCCTAGGCCGCGCAGGAGTCCGGCGGGAGCATCGGGCGTTTGCGTGAGCCGCAACGATTCGACGAGCAGAATTTCCACGAGGCGACTGAGCACAAGATCGCGCCCGGCTTGTTGCTGCGCAGATTCTTCAGCCAGAAATCGCACCAGCGCCGACATCCGCTCAACATTCCTGACATGCACCTGCTTGGGCAACATTGAAACGAGCAGTCCGGAATCCTCGCCCTCAAAGACGAAGTAGCCGCCTAGGAGACGCACGCTCAGCAAGCCATCCTGCCTGCCGTGGCGAACGTCCCCTTCCGTCGACGCCGCTCGACCAGGGTCGATCAGTTCCGGCGTGACAGGTTCGAAGCCCGATATCGTGAAGCCCGGCGTGGTCGGCAACAGCACGAAGTCGCCGGTTTCCAGCGTGAGTGCCTCCTGTCCGTCGACGGCGAGACGGCACGACCCTTCAACGACAACACAGAAACTCGGATGGCCGAAATCCGTGTAGCGGACGCCCCAACGTCCGGCGCCACTGATGCCCTTGGTGAATACGGCCTGGGGCCGCAGCAGAGTTATCACTTCGGAGAGGGGATCGAGCATTTCCGGACTTTAGCGAACAAAATATGGATCATCAATCGTAGATAGTCCAGATCAGGGCCGACATTATGGAACAATAGAAACCCGAAGGAGACCCCATGAGAACCGTCCTGATCACTGGTTGCTCATCAGGCTATGGCCTCGAGACGGCTCGCTATTTCCTCTCGAAAGACTGGAATGTCATCGCGACCATGCGAAGGCCCCGCGAAGGCGTTCTGCCGCGCTCGCCTCTGCTGCGGCTCTTGCCGCTGGACGTGACCAACGAAGAGAGCATTGCAACTGCCATCGAGACTGCCGGACCGATCGATGTGCTTGTCAACAATGCCGGCATTGGCGTCGTCGGCGCGTTCGAGGCCACGCCGATGTCGCATATACGAAAGGTGTTCGAGACAAACACGTTCGGCGTCATGGCCATGACGCAAGCCGTGATCCCGCAGTTTCGTGCCCGGCGATCCGGCACAATCGTCAACGTGACATCAAGCGTGACACTCGCGCCAATGCCACTCGCGGCAGCCTATACGGCGAGCAAGCAGGCCATCGAAGGATTCACAGGCTCGCTGGCTCACGAACTCGGACACTTCAACATCCGTGCGAAGCTTGTCGAGCCCGGCTACGCCCCGACCACAAATTTCGCACACAATACTCAGGTGCGTATCGAAGATCTGATCCCGGAAGCCTACGCGGATTTTGCCGGCCCGATCTTCGCCGCGTTCGCGCAGCCGGCAATGGTGACGAAGGAAATCGACGTGGCCGAAACCGTATGGCAGGCCGCGAATGATCTCTCGGGTCAACTTCGCTTTGCCGCAGGGCCCGATGCCGTTGCGTTGGCACGCGCGGCCTGAAGACGTCCGCGCCGGTCATACTTGCTCGGCTTGATGATCGTGACCCGAGCCGGAACGTTACTGGATTCGGACGCAGAACAACGTCCGTTGTTCGCGCGCGGTGTGGAATGCCGAGCGCAGGAGCACCGATCTGAGCCATCGGCTCCCGCCAAGCTAGCAGCCTGCTACTGACGCCCGTGATCAGTGCGAGTGCGGGTGGCGATCCAGATCATGTGCCGTGCCCCGCCGCCTGATCCGTTAGCCCGGACCTCGTTTTCTTCGACTTCAAAACCGGCTCTGCGCAAACGGTCGGTGAATTTCAGATTTGGCCCAGAGGACCACACGGCCAGTATGCCACCGGGGCGCAGAGCCGAGTGCGCCGCGCTCAACCCCTTCCGGTCATACAGCTCATCGTTGGTCTCTCGGGTGAGCCCCTCGGGCCCATTGTCGACATCGAGAAGGATTGCATCAAAGATCGGCCCGTCCGACCGGATCAGATGGCGCACATCAGCTTCGCAGACGGTGACACGCGGATCGGTCAGACACTCGCCGAAAATCTCCGCCATCGGACCTTGAGCCCATGCCAAGACCGCTGGGACGAGTTCGGCGACGACGATCCGGGCGGTTGGTCCGAGTGCTGCAAGCGCGGCACGAAGCGTGAAGCCCATGCCCAATCCGCCGATTAACATTCGCTGTTCGCTTCGGTCTCGAATCCTCTCGCAAGCGATCGTTGCGAGAGCCTTTTCAGAACCGCTGAGACGGCTGTTCATCAGCTCATTTTGACCCAACCTGATCGAGAATTCGGCGCCACGCCGCATAAGGCGCAGCTCCTCGCGCCCGTCGGGTATCTGGGCTGAATCGAGTAAGGACCAGGGGATCACGGATTGCCTTCAAACTGTCGAGGCGTGGAGGGGGCGAGGGCTTTTCGTTCAGGCAGCGCTGATGTGGTTGCTTGCCCAGCTCTCTAGGAGATCGACTTAAGGACCGATGCGGGTGGCCCTTGTGTGCCGAAGGGTGGGGGCTTCATAGCCCATGCCGCGTCCACGCGGCAATGGCCGGATTTCGGATCCGGACAGGCCTGTCCTGGGGCCCGTGAAAGCAGAAAGCCGCGAAAAGGGTTCAGCGGCGAGAAAACCGCGCTGACGCAGGGAACCGGATGGTGCCGGTTTGCGTGGAGTCATGTCCCGCATCGGAAGGCGCGCAAGCATGCTCGACGCATTGATCAAGGTCGATTGGCACGACTTGTTTATCCCCACGCACTCGGTTGCAGAGATGATCGTGCGCGGGACGCTGATGTATCTCGGCCTGTTTCTGATCTTTCGCTTTATCGTCGGCCGGCAATCCTCCGCAATCGGGATTGCGGACATTCTCGTGATTGTGGTGATCGCCGACGCGGCGCAGAACGCGTTTGCCAAGGAATACAAGTCGATCACCGAGGGCGTCATTCTGGTGCTGACGATCGTGTTCTGGGACTTCGCACTGGACTGGCTGGGCTATCACAATCGCTTCTTCGGATGGCTGATCAAACCCGCGCCGCTGCCATTGGTGCAAGACGGCAAACTGCTGTTCAGGAACATGCGCAAGCAGTTGATCAGTCCCGACGAGTTGCGCAGTCAGGCGCGTCAGCAGGGCATCGCCGACATCGCGGACGTGAAGATGGCATGCCTCGAAGGCAACGGCGAGATCAGCTTCATCAAGAATGACGACGGTGACTCGCCGCGCGGTACGCGAAGGCGCGAGGAAGCGATGTAACCGTCGACGACGATGGAGACGTCTGACACAGCGTGAGCCTACGCTGGATTTACCGTCTGTAAACCATACGGCTTTATCAATCATTAAGCATAAGTGCGCCGGCGCACGGGACATAAGCGGCCGCGTCGCGGACGTCTCTGCGGTGCTGGATCGCTGTCGAATTGCGAGGGTTCGTGATGCAACGTGTGATTCCTGCCCTGCTGAGCACGATGATTGCGTCGGCCGGCTTCTCACAGACAGCCTCGTCCGCAGACGTGCCGCAACCTTACGCAATGCGCGCGTCGATACCCACATTTTACAACTGGACCGGCTTTTACCTCGGTGGTCAGGGCGGTTTCGGCGGTGGCGCGTTCGATATCAGCCCCCGCGTGGACATCAGCGGCTGGTTCGCCGGTGGGCAGGTCGGCTACAATTGGCAGAACGGCCGCTCGCCGTGGGTGGTCGGCGTGGAAATCGATGCCGCCTTCGCCAATATCGAGCGCGACGTCACCAACGCCGCCAATCTTCCCTTCGCCAGCGCCTTCAGTTCGGTCGACTATTTCGGAAGCGGGCGTATCAGGGTTGGCTACGCCGTCGATCGCGCGATGGTCTATGGTACGGGCGGCATCGCCTGGGCCCACAATGAGGTGAGCCTGTTTGCCAATCCGAATTATATCGGAACGATCGCGACATCATCGAACACGCACGTTGGATTTGCGCTCGGCGTTGGGCTGGAATGGGCGTTGTCGCGCAGCTGGACGATGAAGTTCGAATATCTCTACAACGATCTCGGCTCTGCGAATTATTTCGATGGCCCGGTACCGGGCGGCGTGAATGCCGATCTGCGATATGGGCTCGGTCGGATCGGGTTGAATTATATCGTCGACTGGGGCCGACCTTACAGCGCTTCGAAGTTCTGACGCTCGGCGCGTTCGGCATGAGCGCGTCATGAGTGCGGGCGCGGGTGCAAGATCTTGCCCTGAGCGGATCAAATCGGAATCGCAATCAAATCAGAATCGTTGGCAGACTCAGGGCGCTTACGCTATCAGCGCCTGGCGCGGATGCGGCGCGGCTTCAGGACGCGCCGCGTGCGAAGATCCCGGACTGAGTTTTGCCCCTTCCGCCCGCCGTTTCGCCGCTCGGACGGTCCCATCCGCCGGGAGGTGTTGCGACAACAACTGCTTCATTCGGCTGGCTCTGCGGGCTGAATTTCTGAACCGAGGATTTGGCTGCGGCCAGAATGCCCGGCTCGAGCTTGCTGCCGATATCGTCGCGCTGACGTGCGGCCTCACGGTCGCCCTGGAGCGCCGCAAGCGCAAACCACTTGTAGGATTCCTGGTGGTTCTGGTCGATGCCGATGCCGCGCATCAGGAGAATGGCGAGATTGTACTGGCTGTCGGCGATGCCGCGCTCGGCGGCCCGCTGAAACCAGCGTGCGGCGGTCTTGTAATCGCGCCGGCCGTCGATGCCCTCGGCATAGAGAACGGCGAGATTATGCATCGCCTTCGCGTTACCCTTCTCGGCCGCTGCCGTGTAATGCGTGCGGGCCAGCATCAGGTCTTTCTCGACGCCGAGGCCTTTCTCATAGAGGCTGCCGATCCACAGATGGGCCGGAATGATTCCGGATTTGGCTGCGCGCTTGAGCCAACGCATCGCCTCTTCGGTATTGACCGATACGGTTTTCCCCTCGACCAGCCTGACACCGACTTCGTATTCGGCTGCGGGGCGGCCCTTGTTCGCTTCCGCGCGCAGCGCAGCGGGGAGGCTATCCGGCAATGGCATTGACGGCTCGCGCGCCTCGCGCGACCCGGCTGCAACCGGCACCGGCCGTCCGATAACGCCTGTATTCTCGATCTCGCCGATTGCCGACGCTGCTTGTTCAGATTGCGGCGCTGGCGGGAGGGTGAATGTCTCCGGGGGGTGCGACCGGACCAGATCCGGCACCTCCGGTTCGGCAGGAGCAGCCTTGGGTTTGCGCTCGCTTAAATCGGCGGCCTGAAAGGCATCCGCCTTCGTGATGGCCGGCAAGGGAAGATCGGTCAGCTGCATCGAGACACGCGCTGCCACGACCGCGAGAACGATCACCAATGTGCTGACGATCAGCGGCTTGATAGGAATGACAATCGAGCGGCGGGCTCGTTCGGGTTCGATATCCGCGCCCGATGACGCGTAGGGTGCGGCGTCGTGCGAGCGAGGCTGCGAGAATTCCGGATCATGCTCGTTCGCGAAATCGAGCAGACCGCGCGGGTTATGCAAATAGCCGCCCGACAGGCCCGGATGACGGAGCGACGATGGGGCGTTGGCGTCGCGCACGCCATTCAGATTGCTGCCGAGTTGCACGACCAGATGGGACAATGTCGCATGAACCGCCGCGAGCGCATCCTGCGCGCTTCTGTCCGGATTGACGGGATCGGCCTCCACGGCTTGTGCGCCGGATGGCTGAGCACCTTTTTGCAGCATATCGAGTCTGCGGTTGATGTCCTTCAGGTTCTCTTCAATCGAGAATGGTGGGGCATCAACGCTCGGCCCGACGGCTGCCGGGACTGCGGGCGTAGTTCGATCTCGAGTCAGAATGCGCTGAAGCTTGGCCGAAAGCCCGCGCACCTCATCGGCAAGCGCTTTCACCATCTCTTGCGAGGCGGCGAGCCCGCCGATGTTGCGCACCGCATCAATGACGGCTTCGATCTCTGGTTGGGGCGAGACGTAATGCCTGTCGCGCGGTCGGTTGAGGCGGTCGGTGAGATCCTGAATCGCCGCTCGAAGCGTCGTCAGGTTTTCACGCGCGTTGAAATGGTCGAGGACGGCGCGCACCTCATCGAAGCCGTGCTGGATCGGAGCGAGGATCTTTGGGTCGATCCCGGACGCCCGGCTTGTATCAAGACGACCGGCCAATGTCTGAACGTCGCTATCGAGTGTCTCGATCGCGCGAAGCGGAATCGCATTCATCAAGGGAGCGACGATCTCATCGAGGTTCTGCTGCGTCCGCATTCGGGCCACATCTGGCGCGGCGGTGTGATGGCGCAGGGCTTCGATCCGTTTCGTCAGGTCGCGCAAGTCGCCTTCGAGCGGTGAAAAGTTGCGAGTAGTTGCGACTGGATCATCGTGCGCTCCGGTAGAGGCATGTGATCGATTCCGCAACCACCAAAGCCCGCCTTGATTATCCGAGTCGGCCGACCGGGGTGCTGTGTGCGCGTTCGCTGAATCGTGATGCGCATTGGGAAAGTATCCCCGATGCGCATGACTGCGTTCATAAGTCGGCGTGTGAGCGGGCGGGTAGCCGTAGCCGTTAGGATTTGCGGATTGTGGAGCAGGCGCGCGCCATCTGCTCTGCGTGTAATGTTCGTTCGCCGATCCGCGCCTGTTCATGGTCTCGACCCGCAGCCTTTGTTGCCGGCGGCCCTCATGCGCGATGGTTTGAATAAATGCGCGCGCTGAGAAGCAGTGGCTGCCCTCAGCACAACCTTTTTCGTTTATGGTAAAGAAGAAGTTAAATTGTCGATATTTCCTGCAAAATCCGGTGCTTCCGGCTGATTCAGTGCGCCGCACCTGGCCGGAACAGGTGTTCGGCAGGCTTCGCGCGTAGAACGCGCCGGATGTTTGCCAAGCGCGCGATCCATTGCCGGAGCCGGGCTAGGAGACCGAGCCGGTGGCGTTAACAATTTCTTAAACTTCGCCGGCGCGGGGCGGGGCTGCAGCCGGTCAGGCGAGGGCGGGGCTCGATATGAACAGCCGCAACGCGAGTTAGAAGTAGGTCGCGATCACGCCGGCCGCGGCGCTAATCACTGCAATCGAGACGGCAAGCCAAACGACAAGGAACCAGACTTCCCGTGCCCGCCGCGGCGGGCTTTCGACCTTTTGCTTCCCGCTGCCAGGCAAAAGGAGAGTATCGCCGGCGACGTGCACGTCTGCGGCGAGCGAAGGTGCGTTCGCGACATATGTCTCTGGCCGTCTGGGGATTACGAAATCTTGCTCTCGCGCATCGGGTACAAGGCGTGCTGCAGCGCTCCCGCGTGTATTTTTCAACATTTCACGTCACCAATTTCCAGTGCGATATTACTCGCACGCGCACCGGGACGGTTATCAACTTGTCGCTACAGTAAATGACGGGCGTGTAATCTTGGGTCGCCAAAATAATAAGTGCGCGAGGTGTCGACCCGAATAACGCGCTTAATAAGCGTTCTTGTGAACGCCTTTGGAGAAGGCGGTCGCAAACAGAATTCTGATGTCGAGCCAGATCGACCAATTGTCGATGTAATACAGATCGCACAAGATGCGCCCGCGTAGCTGATCGTCGGCATCGATCCCGCCACGGAACCCATTGACCTGCGCCCACCCCGTGATGCCGGGTTTAACATTGTGCCGCCGTGCGTAGAGCGCGATCTTCTCGCCCCACACGCGATCGTGAGCGAGGGCATGCGGTCTCGGGCCGACAAGCGACATGTTGCCCTTCAGCACATTGATGATCTGCGGAAGCTCATCGATGCTCCACCGTCGCATAAATTGACCGAGGCGGGTCACGCGGCTGTCTTGTCGCGTTGCCTGCTGCACGTGCGCGCCATCTTCGAGCGTTGTCATTGTGCGAAATTTGTAGATTGAGAATGATTCCTGATTGAAGCCGTGGCGTTGCTGCCGGAACAGGACCGGCCCGGGGCTGTCGAGTTTAATCAGGATCGCGATTATTGCGAAAAGCGGAAGCAGCAGGATGAGCAGCAAGCCCGCCAGAAGAATATCGAACGCGCGCTTGATGGTCGTCGCCGCCGCGGACATCGGCGGATGCAGCAGATGCAGGCTGGCGATCGGTCCGAGTTTTTCGATGGATATCTCATCGAAGCGTTCAAGAATTCGCTCTGGCGCAAGGCTGATCGAACACGGTAACGTCATGAACGCATCGATGCAGCGATCGATTGTTGCCTGGTTCGACCATGGCGCAATCACCATGATGTTGTCGGGGGCGAGTGCGCGGGCTTTCGCAACCGCCCGGTCGAGCGACTCGTCCAAACGCAGCGATGATTTTGGAAGCAGGGGGTCTTCCGGTGAGGACAGGTGGGCAATTCCGACGATCCGGCATCCCAGCGTGAGCAGGTTGTAGCGCTGCGTGAATTCCCGGATATCTGCCTCGCCGCCGACGAGGAACAGTCGCTGTCCGGCTATCAGGCCAAGGCGGTTCGCGGCCTCGAAGGCCAGAGTGCGAAGTGCGTAAATGCACAGGAGCAAGATTAGGCCAGCGGCATAGAAGCTCACGAGCCATCCGCGCGAGTAGAGGACGCTGGTCTTTGTCAGGAAGCCAAGAATGACCAGGCAGACGAAGGCGAATGTCCAGTAGCGGATAATCTGCACTGGCCGCAGATCGAACTTCAGATGCTTCGTGATGAGGTACTCGTCACGGTAAATGCACGGGATGAGGTAAAGCAGCGCCGTCATCAGTCCGACTTTTACATAGTCGGCAAGCTGGCCTGCATCCTGATACGCGAGCTTGTGGTACAGAATGCCCGTTCCAACGGATGCCAGAATCACTGTCGCGGCGTCCGCCGCACCTGCGACCAGGGCGAGCGCAAAGCGCCGAAGGGACGGCCGCGACAGAAACGCCGCGTTGTTCCTTTTGGGCTGATCCAACCAGGTATTCGTCACTGCAAACTGCCGCTGTTCCAAAAGGGGGCGGTTTGCGCGACCGCCATCGCTCTCCCTGACGATTGAGCAATTGCGGGACCACGATTGGCGTTTACCAACGCGTCGTTCGCTGGAACGACGGAACGTGCAGTAAAATCGTGGTTTTGTAAGCGTCTTTGCGATCCGCCGACGGTCAATGCGGAATGGTTTCGCCGGCGCGTTACTGTCTCGCGTGTCCTATGCTGGAACGCATGCCGCGGTGTTGCCGCTCAGCGGCACATCCGTTCAGTTGACGGATTTGATGTTGATGGTGTTGCGCAGAGCGAAGCCGTCATTGGCGGTGGAGATCATGGTCCGCACGAATGTGAGGAACTTCGTGAAGTCCACGGTCGGCGCGTTCGAGATATAAATGACGTCCTTGTTCTGGATTGGCGTCTCGGTCGCGAGAAAATATCCCCCCGGGTCACCCAGATTGGCCCAGTAAATCACCGGGATGTGGCGGGTGTTTCCCCAGCGGCTGACGTCGACGCCGACCTCTGCGAGGTAATCGATCGGTTCTACCCGATAGATGAATACGGTCCTTGGATCGGCCTGGGCGTCGACCAGGCCGCCGGCTTTTGCCACGGCTTCGGCCAGCGAGACTCGATCCTGGTCGAAATTGAATTGACCCTGCTGTCCGGTTGCACCGAAGGCGAGGAATGTCTGCTGCTCGCTGAACACGTAGACGGTGTCGCCCGGCTGCACGTTAATATTGTTTTCCGGCTCCGAGATCAGTCGGTTGAACCCGACGGTCTGTTTGTGACCGCGCCGCTGCAGCGTGACAAAGGTCTGCCAGCCCTGGCTCTTGGGTCCGCCCGCACGTGCGATCGAATCCAGAATTCGTTCGCCCGGCAGCGACAGCGCGAATTTCAGCGGGCTGTTCACATCGCCCATCACGCTGACCAGATTCGATCGTTGTTCGGCGACCGAGATCACCACTTGCGGTTCGATGGCCCGGTTGCGCAGCTTGCTGACGATGTCGCTCTGAACTTCCGGCACGGTGCGACCTGACGCGCGCACTTGTCCTGCATAGGGGACGGTGATGTTTCCGGCGCGGTCGACGCTCTGGTTGGGAATCTGCACAAAATTGCCGGGACGCGACGCCGCCTGGAGCGGGATGAACAGTCCGCCCGCTTGGGCTTCGAACACAGTTACGGCAACAACATCGCCGACGCCGAGCCGGATATCGGGTGCCGGCGGCCGATCGGAGAAGGCGCCCACACCCTTCAGCCCGCCGCGGCGCGAGAGCGCGGAGGCGACGCGGGGTGACACTTGTACGAGTTCGTATTGTGCGTCCGGGCCACCGCTATAGGACATGATATCCGGGCTGTAGGGGCCCGATGCGGCAAACATCCCGCAGCCGGTCGTGAGCAATGGGGTGAGTGCGATCGACAGCCGCGCAAGCCAACGTCGAAACGGCGAGGGCAGACGGCCGACCCCAATGCGCTTCGCGCCGTCAAGGCGCAACGAACCGCGCATGCCCACCGCAACAATGGGGCTCCTGGAAATCGTCATTACTCGGTTCGCCGTACGTACCACCGGCAGATTTTTCGGATTTTATGGTTAATGGAGCTTTAAGACTGGGCTCCGAGGGGCGTTCGCGAGGGCATTTCCGACACGCGGACGCCGATTGCGACCAGGTGGGCCCATTTGAACACGCCGTCACCGGAGCTGAGCACGCTGTCGCCGGATCGCGTGCGGCTGGCGCAGCGTGGCGACGACGCAATTTGGAACCCTTGTACCTGATTCGATGCCAGCTTGAGTCGGCCCGGCCGATTAAGCATGCAGGGGCTGTTTGCTTGCACCCCGATGGGTGATGTCATATCCGAGTTTCGGGGAGCAGGCCTTTGTCGGACGGTCGTTTTTTGAACCGGCAGCGTCTCAATGAATCGGGGCGTGATGTGTGAACAGGTCACCCCATGCTTAACGCAACTCCGCTCAGGCGGCCCGAGATCAGCGCTCCAGGCGGGGCGCGCTCGGACATGGGCGTCACGATCGACTTGCAGAGCATCGTCCGGTTTCTGCGTCGGCGCGCTGTGCCCATCGCGGCGGTCACAGCCGTCGCGGCCCTGGCTGGACTGATTTATTGTCTGTTCGCGACACCCCAATACACCGCCACGACTCGTGTTCTCGTCGACAACAGCAGCATCAAAGCGCTGCGCGACCAGTCGCCGACATCGGACGCGCCGGCCTCGGTTACGATCGACAGTCAGGTCGAGATCATCAAATCCGAGCGCGTGCTCCTGCGTGCCGTCAAACAATTGAACCTGGCGAACGAGCCTGAATTTCAAAAGTCGCCGGGTCTGCTGACGAAACTCAGAAATCTGATTGCGACGCTGATCTCTGCTGACGAGGTTGCGCGCCCGGAGCCCGTTGAAGACGAACTCCTGGTCGACTGGCTCCGAGGCGATCTCGACGTCAGGCGCGTTGGCTTCACCAATGTCATCGAGATCAGGTTCACGTCAACCGATCCGGAAAAGGCCGCGCGGATCGCGAATGCGGTCGCGGATGCCTATCTCGCCGACATCCTCGAAGCGAAACACGAGATGGGGCGGCGCGCCGGACTGTGGCTGGAAGACCGGCTGAAGCAATTGTCGCAGCAGACTTCGGATTCCGACAAGGCTGTTCAGGAGTTCAAATCAGAGCACAACATCGTCAATACCAGCCGCGGCCTGATCAACGAGCAGCAGATCAGCGAAGTCAGCAGCCAGATCATCCTCGCGCGTACCCAGGTCGCCGAAGCGAAAGCCCGGTGGGAGCGTGTCGAGGAAATTCTGAAGGGCGATCCGAGCGACGCGACGGTGACGGAATCGCTCCGTAACGACATCATCGTGCGCCTGCGCCAGCAATTTCTCGACGTGGCGAGACGCGAAGCCGAACTGTCGGCTCGCTACGGCTTCAATCACATGGTCGCAGTCCAGTTGCGCAACGAGAAGCGGCAGCTGCTTGACAGCATCAAGGATGAGCTCCGGCGCATCGCGCAAAGCTACAAGAGCGACTACGAGATCGCAAAGCTGCGGGAGACAACTCTGAAGAGCAGTCTCGACACGCTGATTGCCGAGACACGCACGACCAACCAGGCGCAGGTCAAGCTTCGCGGCCTCGAAAGCGCGGTCCAGACTTCGCGGGAAGTGCAGGAAAATTTCCTCAAGAAATTTATGGAAATCGCGCAGCAGGAGTCGTTCCCTGCTACCGAGGCGCGCGTCATCTCGCAGGCAAAGACACCGCGCTACAAGAGCTCGCCGCGCACGACGCGCATCACGGCGGGAAGTGCCATGCTTGGCCTGTTTCTCGGTTTGATTTTTGCGCTCGGCCTTGAGGCGACGGACTCGACGTTCCGCACCCCGGCGCAGGTCAAGGCCAGCCTCGGTTGTAAGGCGCTTGGAATTCTGCCGGATATCGGCAGCCCCCAACTGCCGTACCGGACACTCCATGCAGACGCCCTCGCACGCGCGGGCCCGGGACGGCGTCTTCTGAACGACGACCTCGGCTCGCTGCGCTATGCGGTTCACAACCCGCTTTCGCAATTTACCGAGACGCTGCGCCACGTCTCGCTCGAGGCGAGCGCCGGCAAGCTCGGCGCGAGTGGCGGCAAGGTGATCGGCTTCTCCTCGACGAAGCCGGGTGAAGGCAAGAGTTTCGTCGCGGCGAACTTTGCGGAACTGATGGCCGAGACCGGTCAGCGCTGCGTTCTGGTCGATTGCGATCTGCGGTATCCGGCGCTGACCTATATGCTGAGCCCAGAGGCGGACCACGGTCTGGCCGAAGTCGTCAAAGGCCAGACGGCGCCCGACGCCGCGGTGTGGACGGATGGTGTCACCAAGATGGCGTTTCTGCCGGCAGCATCTCAACGAGAGCGCCACCATCCGCATGATCTCCTGGCATCGGATGGTGTGCGGGCCGCGATCGAGGAACTCCGGAAAACTTACGATTATGTGATCCTCGATCTTCCGCCGATCATTCCCTTCGCCGACGTCCGTGCGATGACGCACGTTGTCGACGCGTTCGTCTTTATCATCGAATGGGGCGTGACCAATCGCGACGCTGCGCTGTCCGCGCTTGAAACGGCTCCTGGTATGCGAGAGAAGCTGCTCGGCTGTCTGCTCAACAAGGCGGATGTGAGCAAGCTGAGCCGATATTATCGTCACGAGGAGAGCGGCTATTACAGCCGCTATGGTGCCGGACATCGCTACAGGCAGGGCCTGAACGCATGATCCGTGCAGCGTTCCTCAGCGCATCGCGATCAATGCGGCACGCGCAATGACAAAAACGGTTCTCGTCAATCATTTGCTCGAGCCTCCGAATCTGATTTCGGGGATCTCGCGGTATCTGTTCGCGCTGCTCGAAGAACTGGCGCGATCGTCGCGCTACCGATACGTGCTTGTGACCACATGGTCCGCTGACAGGCTCCCTGCGGCCTTGCAGAATTCCGCGATCGAAGTCCGGACGCTCCCCTATCAATCGAAAACACCCATCAATGTTCTAAGTCAGATCGCAACGGTCTCGCGTTTGATGCGCGAGACTGGCGCTGCCGTTGAGTTCAACTGCAATCCGGTTGGATGCTTCTGGGGGAGTTGGCCGCGCGTCGTCACCGTGCACGACCTCTATATGGATGTGATCCCGTCGTTCTATCCACGGCGTCACCGCATGTGGTGGAAATTGTTGTTTCCGCTCAGCTTGCGCTCCGCATCGGCGGTCGTCTGTGTTTCGGAGAGTACGCGGCGCGAAGTCGAGTCCCGGTATCCATTCGCGAAAGACAAGCTTGTTGTTGTCCATGAGGCCCCGATCATCGATGCCGCGCAGCCCGGAGCGCCGCTTCCGGATGGTATGTTCGAGGCGCCCTACGGCCTTTATGTTGGCAACGTGTCGCCGAACAAGAACGTGACGGCTTTCCTGGACGCATTGAAGTTGCTGCAGGGGGAAGGGAATGCGCCCGTCGTGTACCACGTCGGCCGTGACTCGGCCGGACTTCTGGCTGAGGCGGAGCGGCAGTCAGGCGGAGATTTCATTCGTAAAGCTGGCGTCTTGTCGGATGCGGAGCTGATCAGCGCGTATCGCGGTGCGACCTGTTTCATCAATACATCGCTGAACGAAGGGTTCTGCCTGCCGATCGTAGAAGCGCAATCGCTGGGCGCGCCCGTTATTTGCGCCGATATTCCGGTTTTGCGCGAGGTTGCCGGCGACGGTGCGATGTTCTTCGCGCCGACTGACGCGCACGCATTGGCCGAGCGCATCAAGTCGGTCTTTGGCGATTCCGGGTTGCAGCAACAGATGGCGCAAGCCAGCCGGGATAATGCTGCACGCTTCTCATGGCGCAAGGCGGCGCAGGAAACCGAGGCCACGTTTGACTCAGTTCGGGAGAGTCGCGCCAAGACACATGCGGTCAACACAACGCGAGAGATCGGGGCTT
>CAZIKZ010000026.1:14458-23325 GCA_964539845.1 uncultured Hyphomicrobiales bacterium | reverse complement strand
CCTGAAACACCTTGTCATTCGCCACGATGTAAGGGAACGGCGCGGGCTTGCCGTTGCGACGGAGCAGATTCGCCATGGCCCCCGTCAGCGGCGCTTTCAGGGCAGCGAGAAACGGATCGGCAAAGTCGGCGCGCGGCATGGACGGATCGGGATCGTCGGCCGAAATGCCCGGATCGTAGGTGGAGGTGACTTTCCCGTTCCACCGCGCGGTCTCGCGCGCGAACAGGTTTTCGTCCACGCGGCCTTTCGCTGCTTCCACAACCGTCGCCGGCAGGCCGGTGATCGCCGTGACACGTTCGATCAGACGCCGCACCGCCTCCGAATCCCGGAGCCCCTTGAGAAAATCGTCGACGAACGCCGCGCTCGCGTAATCCTGCACCGCGATCAGCTTGTCTGCGTCGAACTGATCCTCGCTTTCCATGCGCGCCGCCGCGAAGGACGGCAGCAGCGTCATGAACGACAAGGGCGAGGACCGCGCGTGATAACGCCATCCGTAATCCAGGATCGGCGACACGAGGATCAGTCCGCTCGGCGCGATGCCATGGCGGCGATGCAAGGCCTCAGCAATACGCGGGGCGCGCAAACCGCCATAGCTCTGGCCGACAATGATCTTCGTCGCATCGGCGCGGTCATGTCTGCGCAGCCATGATGCGATTGCATCCGACAGGACGTCGATGTCGCCGTCCACCGACCATACGCGCTCTTTCGCATGGGTGTCGGTGCGCACGAGACGCCCCTGCCCGGTCCCGGGAGGATCGAGAAACACCAGATCGGTGAAGGCCAGCCATGACTCATCGTTGGCGACCAAGGGCCGCAACTCGGACGCCGCGCCGTCAAACGCCATGCGATGCGGTCCGAGCGCGCCGAGATTGAGATAGGCCGAAGACGTTCCGGGACCGCCCCCAATCACAAACGCGACCGGACGCGGAGCCGATGCGGCTTTGCGTGTGAACGCGATGATACCGACCTCGGCATCGATGCGGCCTGATGCGTCGCGCACGGCAACGCGCTCCGCCTGCGGTGCGTCGGACCGCGCCTCTACGGGAAGCGCAAGCGCGAATGCTGCAAGCGTTGCGGCGGCGAGCGCACGTCTCATCGCCGCGCGCTCCTGCTTGCGTTACTTCTCGTAGGAATCGGCCACCAGCCGGTCGAGCAGGCGCACGCCAAAACCGGATCCCCAGCTCTTGTTGATATCGGACTGCGGCGATCCCATGCCGGTGCCGGCGATGTCGAGATGCGCCCAGGGTGTCTTCTCGACGAAGCGCTGCAGAAACTGCGCGGCCGTGATCGCGCCGCCCATGCGTCCGCCGGTGTTCTTCATGTCGGCGAAGCGCGAGTCGATCTGCTTGTCGTATTCCGGCCCGAGCGGCATCCTCCAGAGGCGCTCGCCGCTGAGCTTGCCGGCTTCTACGAGCCTTTCCGAGAGCTTGTCGTTGTTGGAAAACAGGCCGGCATATTCGTGCCCGAGCGAGACGATAATCGCGCCGGTCAGCGTCGCCAGATCGACCATGAATTCGGGCTTATAGGTCTTTCCAACATACCAGAGGACATCCGCCAGAACGAGTCGGCCTTCGGCATCTGTGTTAATGATTTCAATGGTTTGGCCGGACATAGAGGTGACGATATCGCCCGGCCTTTGGGCATTGCCGTCCGGCATATTCTCGACCAGTCCGATCGCGCCGACCACGTTCGCCTTGGCCTTGCGCGAGGCGAGCGCGTGCATCAGTCCGACCACACAGGCCGCGCCCGCCATGTCGCCTTTCATGTCTTCCATACCGGCCGCCGGCTTGATCGAGATGCCGCCGGTATCGAAGCAAACCCCTTTCCCTATGAATGCCAAGGGCTTGGCACCCTTCTTTCCACCATTCCATCGCATGATGACAACGCGGCTTTCGCGCACCGAACCCTGCCCGACGCCAAGAAGCGCATTCATCTTGAGCTTGGTCAGCGCCTTTTCGTCCAAGATCTGAACGTCGACTCCGACCTTCCGTAACGCATTGGCGCGGCGGGCGAATTCCTCCGGATAGAGCACGTTCGCGGGCTCATTCACGAGGTCGCGCGCGATCAGCACGCCTTCGGCAATCGCCTCGCGCGAACCGTACGCCTTGCGCGCCTTGTCCGGCGCAGACGTGCCAATCGTCAGCCGGCGCTGCTTCGGCGCGTCGTCGCCATCCTTCTTTTTCGTTTTGTAGCGATTGAAGGAATACGACCGGAGAGCCGCCCCGAGCGCCATATCAGCCGCCTGGTCCGCGCTCAGCGGCCCATCCGGGAATTCGGCCACGATCGCGACCTCACCGGCAGCCGCCGGCGCGCGTCCGAACACGCCGCCCCCGAGTTTCACCATGTCTTCGGACTTGCCGTCTGAGCCGCCGCCGACCCCCATGACGATCAACCGGGAGAGCTTGAGACCAGCCGGCGCAATCAGGTCGAGAGCATTGCCGCTCTTGCCCTTGAAGCCATCGGCAGCCGCGGCACGCGCGACCAGATCGCCGGCCGGCGCCAGCAGCGCCCGGGTTGCCGGGCCGAATTTGAGGTCAGGACCGGCAAAGACAATCAGGACGCCCTTGTCCGGCGCCGAATAGGACGAAAAACCGATTTTGAGAGCGCCAGCCATGAGTTTCACCGTCCTGTCCGTGTTCGAGCCCTGCCGGGCGTTCCTTTATGACCCCGAACCGGGGCCCGCCAAACGAAATTCGTCCCAACCGTGCCGGCGGCCAATGTAGAATCCAACTGTCCCGAGCCCGGGTTCCGCACTCGTTAACCATAACGGAACCTCACCAAACATGGAGCGTGATCCGGAAGCCACAGGCGCGTAAATCTTGCCGCTGGGTTAACTTTTTTCGATGCATTTTCAACAGCTTTGCCTTGGCTGGGCCACTTTGTGAATCAATCATGAAAGGCTCCGTGAAGGACGGCTGGGGGATGCCGTCGACGGGGCGCGCCAAGGGTTCAGCCGGACCCGCGGACGGTATCAGGGGGAATGTCGAGCCGCATGGCTTCGCTCGGGTCTGGATCGCTGAAGCTGCCAGATATCCGGCTGCGCTTGCCGCGCATGCCGGTGGGCTGGCCGCGGATTCCGTTCCGCCTGCCCCGTGTGCCGGGTTTCGGTTCAATCAATCGGTATATCTTCGGCACGACATTCAGCGCTTTCGCGATCGTCCTGTTCAGTCTGACGTCGGTAATCTGGATCACGCAGGCCCTGCGTGACATCGACCTCATGACCAGCCGCGGCCAGACCGTGCTGGTCTTTCTCGGCATCACCGGTCTTGTCATCCCGATGCTGGTGCTCGTGATCGCGCCGATCGCTCTGATGATCGCGGTCATGCATGCCATCGGCCGTCTGTCGAACGATTCGGAACTGATCGTGATGAACGCGGCCGGGATGTCTCCGTGGGCGCTGTTCAGGCCCTTTCTGATCATGGCGATCATGGTCAGCGCAATCATGACGGTGATCGGGAGCTGGCTCGGGCCGCTTGGCTTGCAGACCCTGAATTCGTGGGCGAACGAAGTGCGCGCCGACCTCGTCACCAACGTTGTGCAGCCTGGTCGCTTCAACGGCTTCGAGCGCGGCCTCGTGTTTCACGTCCGCGAGCGTCAGGCGAACGGGGTTCTGCAAGGCGTCTTTGTCGACGACCGCCGCAACCCGAAGGAACGCGCGACCTTCCTCGCCGAACAGGGCACTGTCCTGAAGGACGAACGCGGCACTTTCCTCGTGCTCGCGAACGGCAGCGTTCAGCGGATGGAAGCTGCAACCCGGCAAAAGGGACAAGAGGGTCCGCTTAAGCAAAAAGATCCAACGATCGTAAAATTCGATCGCTATGCGCTCGATCTCGAACAGGCCGACGCCAATCAGAAGGCGCAACGCATCTCGGCACGTGATCGCGCGATCTGGGACTTGTTCAACAACGATCCTGAGAAATCCAAGCTGCAGCCTGGCCAGATCCGTGCCGAATTGCACGACCGCATCTTCGCGCCAATCTATCCGATCGTCTTCACGATCATCACCTTCGCCTATCTCGGTGCCCCGCGCACCACGCGGCAAGGGCGCGCCATGTCTGTTGTCGGCGCATCGATCGCGATTGCGACGATCCGGCTCATGGGCTTCGTCGTGATCGTGCTGTGCGCCCGCCACCCATGGGTATTGGCGCTGCAATATGGGCTGCTTGCGGCTGCGTCCGGACTTGGCCTCTACGCCATTCATCGCGGGCTGGAGATCGAACCGCCTGCCTTCGTCACCGATGCGGTCAGCGCCATAGGTACGCAACTTGCGCGCCTTGGCCGATCCGCGGCGCCGGCAACCTGACGGAGACCTGGGCGTTGCGCGTGTCAAAGACCCTCGGGCGATACTTCGGGATGCGGTTCCTGGTAACCGTGCTCGCGGTCTTTGGCGGCGTGGTGTTCCTTGTTGCGCTGCTTGATTCGGTAGAATTGATGCGACGCACAGCGAACAACGAGAACGCAACCGCGATGGCGGTGTTCAAACTGTCGTTTTTCCGCGTGCCCATCATCGTCGAACGCATCATGCCGTTCTGCGTACTCGTCGGCGCGATGTCCTCCTACCTCGCCCTGTCGCGCCGCAACGAGCTTGTGGTGGCACGAGCGGCGGGCGTGTCGGCCTGGCAATTCACAGCGCCCGCGGTTGTCGTCGCATTGTTGCTCGGCGTCTTTGCAACGCTGGTCTACAACCCGGTCGCCGCCAAACTTCAGGAACTGTCAAAGCGTTACGAGACAGAAATCTTCGGCTCCCGAGAATTCGGACTGCAGGAATCCGGCTTCTGGGTGCGCCAGCGCAGTCCGGACGGACAATCCATCATCAATGCCACGACCAGTCGTGAGCAGGGCCTCCGCCTGGAAGGCGTGACCATCTTCACGTTCGACGCCGACGGGCGCTATCAGGACAGGATCGAGGCGCGGACCGCCGTGCTGGGAGATGGCGTCTGGAAACTCGCCGAAGCGCGGGTCTATCCGAGCGACGCCCCACCCTCGGTCCACGAGACATACGCGCTCAAAACCAACATTTCCCGCGAACAGGTCCGCGAGAATTTTGCCACACCCGAGACGCTTTCGATCTGGGAGTTGCCGGAATATATCCGACTCGCCGAGAATGCCGGTCTCACCGCGGCAGCCTACCGACTGCAATACCAGAAGTTGTTGTCCCGCCCATTTCTGCTCGCATCGATGGTGCTGCTGGCCGCGGCGTTCAGTCTGCGCTTTGCCCGCATGGGCGGCGTGCAAAAAATGGTTTTGGGTGGGGTCTTGTCGGGCTTTTCGCTTTACGTTCTGTCGAAAATCACCGACGACATGAGCAAGACGGAGCTTTTGTCGCCGGCAACGGCGGCCTGGGCGCCCGTGCTGGTTGGGGGGCTGACGGGGTTCTTGGTGCTACTTTTTCAGGAAGACGGGTGATGGTGTTGCGTACCCCATCCCGTCCCGGATCTATCGGCCGCGCCCTGGTTGTCGCGGCCTTGGCGTGTTTTGCCGTGGCCTTGATTGGGTCCGCGACCGTTACGCCTGCGTCCGCCCAAACGGACTTCTTCCGGTTCGAGCAGCGGCCAAAACAGGAACAGAAATCGGCTATCGGCCGCCCGGCTGCCGGGAAGGCCGACAAGCAGATGCTCGTGCAGGCGACCGAGGTTCAGTATGACCACGTCAGCGAGCGCGTGAGCGCCGTCGGCAGCGTGCAGATCTATTACGATGGCTCGACCATCGAAGCCGATAAGGTCGTCTACAACCAGAAAACCAAGCGGCTGCGCGCGGAAGGCAATGTTCGGCTGACCGAACCCGGCGGCAACATCACCTATGGCGAAATCCTCGAACTGAACGACGACTATCGCGACGGCTTTGTCGATTCACTGCGGGTGGAAACGCCGGATCGAACCCGGTTTGCTGCCGCGCGAGCCGAACGCAGCGAGTCCCGCTACACGGTGCTTCAGAGCGGCGTCTACACCGCCTGCGAGGCTTGCAAGACAGACCCCCGCAAGCCGCCGCTCTGGCAGGTCAAGGGCGCCCGGATCATTCATGACGAACAGGAGAAGATGATCCACTTCGAGCAAGGCTCGTTTGAGCTTCTCGGCGTGCCGATCGCCCAGTTCCCCTACTTCTCGACGCCAGACCCCACTGTGAAGCGCAAGAGCGGCTGGCTGATGCCGGTCTTCTCGAGTGACACGAAGCTCGGCGTTGTCATGCAAGCTCCCTATTTCTGGGCGCTGGCGCCGAATTACGATCTGACGCTGACCCCGAGCGTATCCACGAAACAGGGTCCCTTCATGCAGGCGGAATTCCGCCACCGACTGATGAACGGGGCCTACGCCATTCGTGCCGCGGGCATCCGTCAGTTCGACAAGGACGAGTTCATCCACTCGAACGGTCAACCGACTCCGGGCTATCGCGACTGGCGCGGCGCGGTGGAATCAAACGGCCAGTTCGGCCTCAACAAGCGCTGGGTCTGGGGCTGGGACGCGCTTCTGATCTCCGACAAGACATTCTATCAGGATTATCGCGTTCAGACATTCACGCATGATGCGCGCAGTCCGTTCCAGAACAATCAGATGGAAGGCGTGTCGCAGCTCTATCTCATCGGCCGCGGCAACCGGTCCTTCTTCGATGCGCGCACCATCCACTATTACGGCTTCTCCGAATTCGACAATCAGAAGCAACTGCCGGTCATTCATCCGGTCATCGACTACAACTACACCGTCAATCAGCCCGTGCTGGGAGGTGAACTCAGCTTCCGCGTCAACGTAACGAGCGTGTCGCGCGACACGGCGTCGTTCGACCCGATCAACCCGAACGCGGCCAATATGGGCTTTTGCGCCTTGAGCACAGCGGACCCCGCTGTGAAGAACACCAGCAACTGCGTGATGCGCGGCGCACCGGGCTCATATTCGCGTTTCTCGGCAGAAGCGAACTGGAAGCGATCGATAACTGACCCCCTCGGCCAGGTTTTCACGCCGTTCTTCTCCCTGCGTGCGGACCTTGCCTCGGTCAACATTGAGAACCAGCCGGGCGTATCCAACTTCATTCAGACAAACGATACCGGCCGCTTCCGCGGAATGCCGGTCGCGGGTCTGGAATACCGGTATCCGTTCATCAACGTACAGCCGTGGGGTTCGACCACAATCGAGCCCATCGCGCAGGTCATCGCGCGTCCGGACGAATCCAACATCGGAAAGCTTCCGAACGAGGATGCGCAGAGTTTCGTGTTCGACGACGGCAACCTGTTCCGTGTTGACAAGTTCTCAGGCTGGGACCGTGTCGAAGGCGGTGGCCGCGTCAATTATGGTGTTCAGGCCACGACCCAGTTCAATCAGGGCGGCTATGTAAACGTTCTGTTCGGCCAATCCTATCAGATGTTCGGCACCAATTCGTTTGCGACGGGCGACGCAACCAATACCGGCTTGAACAGCGGCCTTGACACGCGCAAGTCGGATTATGTGGCGCGCCTCGCCTATCAGCCCGACCGGATATTCACGTTCACGACGCGCTATCGCTTCGACGAACAGAATTTCGAGATGCGCCGCTTCGAGCTTGAAGGACGCGCCAATCTCGACAGGCTCTCCGTCCAGGCGCTCTACGGCAATTACGACAAGCAGCCGGAACTCGGGTTCCTCACGCGGCGCGAGGGCATCCTCGGTGGCGTGTCCTACAAGGTGAACCAAAACTGGGCAGTCATCGCAGCAGCCCGATATGACCTCGACGCCGAGAGTTTCGACCAGACCCGCCTGGGCGTCGGTTATATCGACGATTGCCTTATCTTGGCCCTGAATTACATCACGAGTTATACCTACAGCGGCAATCCGACGAAGGATCATCGTCTGATGCTGCAATTGAGCCTGCGGACGCTTGGCAACACCTCCGGTTCGACCGGGGTAGCGGGCATCGGCGGGCTCTAGCCCGTCGCGCTATGGCGCTCCCCCCGCTGGTTGGATAATTGATGATACAAAACCGACGGACTAAAACTACGAGCACACGGTGGATTCTGGGCGTCGCAGCGGCGGCTGCCCTGACTTGGCTGATCGCATCGCCGGCGCACGCGCAGATCGTCCTGTATGTCACCGGGCAACCGATCACGGCCTACGACATCGACCAGCGCGGCAAGCTGATCTCGCTCGGCGCGAAGCCCAAGTCGCGGCAGGACGTGATCAGCGAGCTGATCGACGACAAGATCAAGATCATGGCGGCAAAGCGCTTCAATTTCGAGATGACCCAGGCGGAGGTGGACAGCGCCTTTGCAAATCTCGCGCGCAATGCCGGCGCGTCCACCGACCAGTTCAGCAAAATGCTGGAAAGCCGGGGCGTCAACCCAAACACGCTCAAGGCCCGGCTCAAGGCCGACATGACCTGGAACCAGATGGTGCGTGGCAAGTTCGGCCAGCAGCTCAATCCTTCGGAACGGGACATTTTCGAAGCCGAGATGAAGAGTCCCGACCAGAAGGAAACGGGCGTCGAATACACTCTGCACCCCATCACCTTCGTCGTACCGCGAGGATCCGCCGCAGGCGTCGTGGAAGCCCGCAAGCGAGAGGCCGACGCATTGCGACAGCGTTTCCAGTCCTGCAGCAGTGGACTCCCCTTTGCCCGCGCCTTGCGTGAGGTCGTCGTGCGCGCACCGATCCGCCGCAACTCCGCAGATCTGAGCCCGGCGCTGCGCGAAATCCTGGCCAAGGTCGAGGTCGGCAAGGTGACGCCGCCGGAAGTCACGGAAGGCGGCATCGAGGTGTTCGCGCTCTGCGAGCGTCAGCCGCCATCCATCGGCTCGTGACGTGTCATTCCGTAGAACAAGGCCCAGAGCCGCATCGCCGATGGTGCCGGTCACCAGCACGCGGTCGCCGGCGCTGGCGCCCGCGCGATGCACCATCGCGCCGGAC
>CAZIKZ010000026.1:0-14448 GCA_964539845.1 uncultured Hyphomicrobiales bacterium | reverse complement strand
AGGTCGGCAAGGTGACCCCTCCCGAGGTCACCGAAGGCGGCGTCGAGGTCTTCGCGCTCTGCGAGAGGAAGGAGACCAACGCGGACTCCCCCACCAAGCGAAAGGTGCGCGACGAAATCTTCCAGAGCCGCTTCCAGGCTCAGGCCGACCGCTATCTGAAGGAGCTGCGGGCGCAGGCCATGATCGAATACAAGCAATAATGAGATGCGCACGCTCGCACTGACCATCGGCGAGCCGGCTGGCATCGGCTGCGATATCGCACTCGCGGCCTGGATGACGCGGCGAGAACGCGCGCTGCCTGCCTTCTATCTCATTGCCGATCCCGAACACGTCGCCGCGCGCGCTGAGCAGATCGGTATCCGGATTCCATTGGAGAGCGTTACGCCTGAACAGGCCGCCGCGCGCTTCGACACTGCCCTGCCCGTGGTGCCGCTTCCGGAGCGCGCCACCGCGTTTCCCGGGCGTCCGGACGATACGAGCGCGCCTGTCTCACTTGCCTCGATCCGGCGCGCCGTACGCGACGTCGTCGACGGCCGCGCCTCCGCAATCGTGACCAATCCGATTGCGAAAGCGGTGCTCTACCGCGCAGGATTTACCGATCCCGGCCATACGGAATATCTGGCGCGGCTCGCTCACGAAATGATGGGCGTGACGGCGACACCGGTGATGATGCTCTGGTGTCCGGACCTCGCTGTGGTCCCGGTCACCATTCACGTCCCGTTGCGCGAGGTTCCCGCCCTGCTGACCGCCGATCTCATCGTCGAGACTGGCCGTATCGTCGCGCAGGATCTCACGCAGCGCTTCGGGATTTCCTCGCCCCGCCTCGCGATTGCCGGTCTTAATCCGCATGCCGGTGAAGATGGGCTGATTGGCGACGAAGAAATTGACATCATCCGCCCGGCCATTGAACGGCTCGCGAACATGGGCATCGTTGCGCGCGGCCCGCTGCCCGCCGACACACTATTTCATGCGGCGGCGCGCAAGACATACGACACCGCACTCTGCATGTATCATGATCAGGCCCTGGTCGCGATCAAGACGCTGGCTTTCGACCACGCGGTGAATGTCACGCTCGGGTTGCCGTTTGTGCGCACGTCGCCCGATCACGGCACGGCCTTTGACATCGCCGGAACCGGACGCGCCAATCCTGAAAGCCTGATCGCTTCGCTGAAGCTTGCCGCAAGGCTTGCAGCACGCGAACCCGCATCCGTTTCGGCGGCGTGATGGCCGGACTCGACGATCTGCCGCCACTTCGGGATGTCATTCGCAAACATGACTTGATCGCAAAGAAATCTCTCGGGCAGAACTTCCTGCTCGACCTCAATCTCACCGGTCGGATCGCCCGTGCTGCGGGCCCGCTTGCGGGCGTCACAATTATCGAAATCGGTCCTGGCCCCGGCGGACTGACGCGCGCGCTGCTCGCCCATGACGCCGCACGCGTCATCGCGGTCGAGCGCGACCACAGGGCCATCGGCGCGCTGCACGAAATCCGCGAGCGCTATCCGGACCGCCTCATCGCGGTCGAGGCCGACGCGCTGGATTTTGATCCGCGCCCCTATCTCGATGATGGTCCGGTCCGGATCGTCGCCAACCTTCCCTACAACATCGCCACCGTTCTCCTGACCGGCTGGCTTGAGGCCGACGCGTGGCCGCCCTTTTTTGACCGGCTGGTGCTGATGTTTCAGCGTGAGGTGGCAGAGCGGATCGTGGCGCAGCCCAACACCAAGGCCTATGGCCGCCTCGCGGTGCTGGCTCAATGGCGGACGCATCCGAAAATCCTGTTCGACATCGCGCCGTCGGCCTTCGTGCCGCCGCCGAAGGTCACCTCCTCCGTCGTGGAATTCATCCCGCGGCCCGCGCCCGACCCTTGTGACCGCGTGGCGTTGCAACGCGTGGCCGAGGCCGCCTTCGGTCAGCGGCGCAAGATGCTGCGGCAGAGCCTGAAATCGCTTGTCCCCGACCCGCTGCCATTGCTTGAGGCCGTCGGCATTGCCCCAACGGATCGCGCCGAGGATATCCCGGTCGAGGGATTTGTGCGGCTGGCGCGCGCCTACACGGCGCGAGCCTGAGACATCACGGGGTCAGTGCCTTCAGATCGGCGAGCAGCGTGTCGACGAACGACTGGATGTCGTCCCTGTGCACGCGCTTCAGCCTCTCAGCGGTGAGGATGCCGCGCAGACGAATGAAGCTCTTTTCCAGATCGCGATTGACGAGAACGTAATCGTATTCTTCCCAATGCGGGATTTCCTCGGCGGCATTTTTCAACCGACGGGAAATGACCTCGGGCGTGTCCTCTGCCCGCCGTTCCAGCCGAAGCTTCAGCTCTTCCGCAGCCGGCGGCAGAACAAACACGCTGACCACGTCGGTACGCATGGTCGCGTAAAGTTGTTGCGTGCCCTGCCAGTCGATGTCGAACAGGACGTCGCGCCCCTCGGAAAGAGCAGTTTCCACCGGCTCGCGCGGCGTGCCGTAGAAATTGCCGTGCACCTCCGCCCATTCCAGCAATTCACCACCGTCGCGCATCAATTCGAATTGCCGCCGCGTGATGAAATTGTAGTGGATGCCGTCGATCTCGCTCGAGCGCCTCGGGCGCGTCGTCACCGAGATCGAGAGACTGACATTTTCTTCCTTGTCCAGAAGATTGCGGGTCAACGTGGTCTTGCCTGCGCCGGACGGCGACGAGACAATCAGCATGATGCCGCGACGGGCGATATCGATGTTCACGCTCATTCGAGATTCTGCACCTGCTCGCGAAACTGCTCGACCACGCTTTTCAGCTCAAGCCCGATATTGGTCAGCTCCACGTCATTTGATTTCGCACACAGCGTATTGGTCTCGCGATTGAGTTCCTGCGACAGGAAGTCGAGCCGCCGGCCGACCGCGCCACCGCCATTCATCAGCTTGCGAGCCTGCGCGATATGCGCGGTGAGCCGGTCGAGTTCCTCGCGGATATCGGCTTTGCCGGCGAGCAGCACCGCTTCCTGATGCAGGCGATCGGGGTCAAAGCGGCTGGATGCTTCGAGCAGCACCGCGATCTGATCGGCTAGCTTTTTCTTCACCGCCTCAGGCTGACGGCCGGGCGTTGCATCTGCGCGCGAAGCGAGCGCCGCCATCTCGTCGAGGCGCGCCGACAGCACACCTCCGATCGCCGCGCCCTCATGCTTGCGCATCTCGGCAAGGCCATTGAGCGCCTCCACGAACCCTTTAACAACTGCGACTTCGGCCGCCGCCTTGTCCTCTTCGGATTCCTCCGCGTCGGTCACGTCGATGACACCCTTGAGCCCGAGCAGGCCGTCAATCCGCGGCCTTTCGGCATCGACTTTTCCGGACAGATTACCGACGGCGTTGATGATCGCCTTCAGCACCGGTTCGTTGATACGGACCACCGGCGCGACGCCTTCTCTGCTGACGGCGAGCGTCGCGTACACATTTCCGCGCGACAGCATCTCGGCCGCGCGCGTCCGGACTGGAATCTCGACCGCATCGAAACCGGGCGGGAGCCGCAGCCGCAATTCGAGGCCTTTGGCGTTGACGGACTTGATTTCCCAGGACCAGGCATAGCTGCCGCTGGCGCCATGGCTGCGGGCGAATCCGGTCATGCTCGATAGCGTCATCAGCACTCTTGCGGGTGGAGGAATCGGAACAGAGACCTTACAGGGCCATGCGCAGGGGCGCTATTGCGTCCGGGCGGCGTTGGGAGCCGCCGGGGTCTGGCTGCGCTGCGTGGCGCCGGGCTGGGTCGCGCCCTGCTGCTGCGTTGCGCCCTGCCGCTGAGGATTACGCTGCGCGGGCTGGGCGCCCGGCTGTGCCGCGGGGGCCTGTCGGGCCGGCTGCGGTGCTCCCGCCGGACGCGCAGCAGGCTGCGGGCGCGCGGTCTGGGCGGGCGTCTGCCCTGAAGCGGCCGGCGCCGCGACCGGGGTCTGTGGTGCGGCCGCTGTGTCGCCGGCAGCGTCACGCGCATCCCTTTCGATGCCGCGCAACTTCGCGACATGTTTCTGATGCTGGTCGTAGGTTTCGGAGAAGGCATGCCCGCCGGTGCCGTCGGCGACGAAGAACAGTTCCTTGGTGCGGGCGGGGTTAGCGGCGGCTTCGATCGAAGCACGCCCCGGGTTCGCAATCGGACCGGGCGGCAGCGCTTCGATCACGTAGGTGTTGTAGGGCGTGGGCTGCGTGATCTCGCTCTTGAGAATGCCGCGCCCGAGCGAGCCCTTGCCGCCGACCAGACCGTAAATGATGGTCGGGTCCGATTGCAGCTTCATCTTGCTTTTGAGACGATTGACGAAGACGGCGGCCACCCGCGTGCGCTCGTCGGACTTCCCAGTCTCCTTCTCGATGATCGAGGCGAGAACTAGAAGCTGTTCGGGTGTCTTGACCGGCAGATCGGAGACGCGACGGTCCCATGCCTCCTTCAGAACGCGCGCCTGCGCGGCCTGCATCCGCTTGATCATGTCATCGCGCAGCGTGCCGCGCGTGAAACGATAACCGTCCGGCAGCAATGAACCCTCACGCGGCACTTCGCGGATATTGCCGGTCAGTTTGTCGTTCTCAAGAAGCCGCGCAACGATCTGCTCCGACGTCAATCCTTCGGCGGCGGTGAATTGATGCTGCACCACCTTGCCTTCGACAAGCGTGTCCGCCACGTCACGCGGACTCGCACCCTTGTTGAACTGATACTCGCCGAACTTCAAATCCACCCCGCGCACTTTCATTGCGACTGCACCGGCAACGAAGATCCAGGGATCGCGGACCACGCCTTCACGCGTGAGC
This sequence comes from uncultured Hyphomicrobiales bacterium, assembly GCA_964539845.1. Classification (GTDB taxonomy): domain Bacteria; phylum Pseudomonadota; class Alphaproteobacteria; order Rhizobiales; family Xanthobacteraceae; genus Pseudorhodoplanes. The sequence goes on along the minus strand of CAZIKZ010000026.1, from coordinate 9,681 downwards.
AACTCGCCGATATCGCGAACGCCGAGACCGCGTGGGATATTGACCACCTTGTCCTCGGTCAGCGGCCCCGCTTCCTCGAAGCGCTGATTGCCCCAATAGGCCAAGGCTCCGAGCACCACGGCAAGCAGAAGCACGATCGTAAAGATGGCATTGCCGATGATGACGAGCGGATGTCGTGCACGACGCGAGCGCCGTTTCGGTGTCGCCAGCGGTTCGGGCTCGAGCGCGGCGCGCGGTGAACGGGGGGGCAACCTGTTCTCTTCCATTGCGGTCGAAGTCCGGAATTGCAGAGGTCGCGATCAAGGCTGTCCACTCAGACCCGAGCGGTACGGCGGCAGCCTGGAAACGCCGTCACTCAAGTCTGGCCCGCCCGGTCCGGGCAATCAGCAGCAGCTACCAGTATGCGGCTGCGACACCGAGTGTCCAGACAATAGGGCGCGCCTATCCATGGCTTATGGGCGATTCGTTACGCCCGCGGTATGGCGCCGCTGTGGCATCTGCGGACGGGCTTCGGGATATTGCGCGGATTTGGCTGGGACTGAAGGCGGCCTGACCGCGTGATCTATGAACATGAGCACTCAGGGCCGAATCGAATGGAACTGGAAAGATTGAAACCTGCGCGCTCAGTCGGGCGCGCGCATCACGATCGTTGCGTTCGTACCGCCGAACCCGAACGAGTTGGACAGCACCACCTTGATGTCGCGCTTGCGCGGCTGGTGCGGAACGAGATCAATCGGAGTTTCGACCGCCGGATTGTCCAGATTGATCGTCGGCGGCGCGACCTGATCGCGGATCGCGAGAATCGAAAAGATCGCTTCGACCGCGCCGGCGGCACCGAGGAGGTGACCGATCGACGACTTGGTCGAAGACATCGAAATCTTCGCCGCGGCATTGCCAACGACTCGCTCCACTGCGGCGAGTTCGATGCCGTCCGCCATGGTCGATGTGCCATGCGCATTGATGTAGTCGATGTCACCGGATGCGATTCCGGCCCGCTTGATGGCAGCGCTCATGCAGCGAAACGCACCGTCTCCATCGGGGCTCGGCGCGGTGATGTGATACGCGTCGCCTGACATGCCGTAGCCGATCAACTCGGCATAGATCCTGGCGCCGCGCCGCTTCGCGTGCTCGTATTCCTCGAGCACGAGCGCACCGGCCCCCTCTCCCATGACGAACCCGTCGCGGTCCCTGTCATAAGGTCGCGAAGCGCGCGTCGGCGTATCGTTGAAGGACGTCGAGAGCGCACGGCAGGCCGCGAAGCCCGCAAGCGACAAACGGTCGACGGGCGATTCCGCACCGCCTGCAACCATCACATCGGCATCGCCCAACGCGATCATGCGTCCGGCATCGCCGATCGCATGCGTGCCCGTCGAGCACGCCGTCACCACTGCGGAATTCGGTCCTTTCAGACCGAATTCGATCGAAACATAACCGGATGCGAGATTGATGATGCGGCCCGGAATGAAGAACGGTGACAGTTTGCGCGGTCCGCGTTCCTTGACCAGGATCGCACCTTCGGCGATCCCACCGACTCCGCCGATGCCGGAGCCGATCATCACGCCAGTCGCACACTGATCTTCGTGAGTCTCCGGCTTCCAGCCGGCATCGTCGAGCGCCTGGCGCGCTGCGCTCAGCCCGTAAACGATGAAGGGATCAACCTTGCGCTGCTCCTTCGGCTCCATCCACTGATCGGGATTGAACGTACCATCAGAGCCATCGCCGCGCGGTACCATGCAGGCAATCCGGCACGGCAGGTCCGATACTTCGAATGTGTCGATCTGACGCGCGCCGCTCTTGCCTGCCAGGATGCGTTGCCACGTGGGCTCGACGCCGCATCCGAGCGGCGTCACCATTCCCATGCCTGTGACGACGACACGCCTCATGATCCGGCTCCCGCCACGTCCGCCCTGCCCCGCCCCGGTTAGAGAACTTTCCGGCTGCTGCGGCTATCGGCGCGCCTATCGCTGCGCCGAACGGCAATCGGATGGAGCGCGATCAGCTCTTGGCATTCTTTTCAAGGAACTTCACGGCGTCCCCAACAGTGAGGATCGTCTCCGCCGCATCGTCCGGAATCTCGCAGCCGAACTCTTCCTCAAACGCCATCACGAGTTCGACCGTGTCGAGGGAGTCAGCCCCCAGATCGTCGATGAAGCTGGCCTGCTCGGTGACCTTGTCGGGCTCGACGCCGAGATGCTCCACCACGATCTTCTTCACTCGCTCGGAGATGTCACTCATCTGTTCGAACCTCTGCTTCCAGTAAATTGAGCTCAATCGGCGGCGCGATCGAGAATGTCGTGGCACGACCGATTGGCCGGTTCAAGCGCGAGGCCCCCCATGGACCCACCCTTTGCCGTTTCAGACCGGGATGACGGCGGCGTGTATTGGGTCGCAGACTTTGCGTCAAGCCCACACCCGGACGCTTCCCCAAGCCCGGCACCGTGCGGCGGATTTGACGTTCCTCCCCGGCTTCGCGGCAAGTCCATCGCAGGGACGTCAAATCCAAAGCCGCACGAAAATCATAGAGTTGCCAGTGTCCCTTAGTTCCGACGCTTGTAACAGAGCCTGCCGCGAACGGGTACAAGCCTCGGAACTGGGACACTGGACGGGCTACCATACTTCAAAAGCCATGGCCAGCAGCCCCCGGGACGGTGAAAATCCTGTGCGTACCGACACTTAAATCATCGCCATTCCGCCGTTCACATGCAGCGTCTGACCGGTGACATAGGATGCTTCGTCGGAGGCGAGATAGACCACCGCGGCCGCGATATCGTCCGGCGTTCCAAGCCGTCCGGACGGCACCATTTGCAGGATCGCCTCGCGCTGCTTCTCGTTCAGCTTGTCGGTCATCGGCGTGGCGATGAAGCCCGGCGCCACGCAATTGGCGGTCACGCCGCGCTTGGCGTATTCCTTGCCGATCGACTTCATCATTCCGATCATGCCGGCCTTTGCGGCGGTGTAGTTGCCCTGCCCCGGATTGCCGGTGACACCCACGACCGAGGTAATGCCGATGATCCGTCCGAAGCGGCGGCGCATCATCGTTTTCATCGCGGCGCGCGACAGCCGGAAAGTTGCGGTCAGATTGACGTTGATGACGGTGTCCCAATCCTCGTCGCGCAACTGCACAAACAGATTGTCGCGAGTGATGCCTGCATTGGCGACGAGAATGTCGAGCTTGCCCATCGCCGCTTCGGCTTGCGGCACCAGAGCCTCGACCTGATCCTTGTCGGACAGATCGCAGGGCAGCACATGCACACGCTCCTGCAGGTCACCGGCAACCTGATCGAGCGCTTCCTTGCGCGTACCGGAAATCGCTAACGTGGCGCCCTGCTTGTGCAGCGCGCGCGCAATCGCGCCACCAATGCCACCGGTCGCCCCTGTCACAAGCGCGGTCTTCCCGGTCAGATCGAACATTGTGTTTCCCTTTAACTCTGATCCTGGCGTATCAGCCGCGCTGCCTTGAAAGCCGCGACATCTTCGGGCGTACCGATACACGAGCCTGTCGCGCCGGACACGATCCGCTTCAACAATCCGGTCAGCACCTTGCCGGCACCGACTTCGTAAAATTGCACAACGCCCGCGCCGGACATCGTCTCCACGCATTCGCGCCAGCGCACCGTGCCCGTGACCTGTTCGACCAGCCGCGTCACGATCTCCTTCGGATCGTCGATCGGCTGCGCCAGAACATTGGCCACCACAGGAACCACCGGCTTCTTCACGTCGATCCTGGAAAGAGCGTCGGCCATGGCATCGGCGGCCGGTTGCATCAGCGCGCAATGGAAGGGCGCCGATACCGTTAGCAGCATCGCGCGCTTGGCGCCTTTGACTTTGGCGATTTCGACCGCGCGCTCGACGGCGGCCCTGTTGCCCGACACCACCACCTGCCCGCCGCCATTATCGTTCGCGGCCTGACAAACCCGACCCTGCGCAGCTTCGGCCGCAACCGCCGACGCCTCATCGAACGACAGACCGAGCAGCGCCGCCATCGCTCCCTCACCGACCGGAACCGCCTTCTGCATGGCGTTGCCGCGGATCCGCAGAAGCCGCGCCGCGTCACCGATGGTAAAGGCGCCAGCCGCCGCGAGCGCGGAATATTCACCGAGCGAGTGGCCGGCGACGAATGCCGCATCCCGCGAAAGGTCGATTCCGGCCTCGGCCTCGAGCACCCTCATGGCCGCAAGCGAGACCGCCATCAGGGCGGGCTGGGCATTCTCGGTGAGCGTCAGCCGGTCGGCCGGGCCCTCCCACATGATCGCGGACAGCTTTTCGCCGAGCGCGCCGTCGACCTCCTCGAACACCGCGCGGGCCGCCGGAAATGCATCGGCCAGCGCTTTGCCCATGCCGACGGCCTGGCTGCCCTGCCCTGGAAAAACGAATGCCGCCGTCACCGAAGCCCCTCAGCCCTGCGGGCCACCGCCCGGTCCAAAATCCGGGCCGAAAGACTATGCGAGCCCCCTCAAGTCAAGCCGCGATGGACGGGTTCCGCCTTGCCATCCGCGCCAAAATCCCTATAACCCCGGCTTCCGCTCGTCCCAGCCGGGGGCTGAACGGACGGCTGTGGTGCCTTCGGGCACAGCAGCAGGGCCAGTCGGCCCGTCGTCCCGTGTCCCCGCCACTCAGAGCATCGAGCCTTTCCGAAGGTCTCGCTTGGGCTTTGCGCCGGACAGCGCCAACAGAAGGAAGGCAGTATGCCGTTATACGAGCATGTATTTCTCGCGCGCCAGGACGCGAGCACCCAGCAGGTCGACGACCTGACAAACCAGTTCAAGGCGATCGTGGAAGGCGCTGGCGGCAAGGTCGCCAAGACCGAATATTGGGGCGTGAAGTCCCTCACCTACCGCATGGACAAGAATCGCAAGGCGCATTTCACGCTGATGAATCTCGAGGCGCCGGCTGCGGCGATCAGCGAGATCGAGCGTCAGGAGCGGCTGTCGGAAGAAGTGCTGCGCTACCTGACGATCCGGGTCGAAGAGTTCGAAGAAGGCCCGTCCGCGATGATGCGCAAGGTTGAACGCGACGATCGCGAGCGTGAAGGCCGCGGCTTCGGCGGTGGCTTTGGTGGCGGATTTGGCGGCGGTGGATTCGGTGGTGGTGGTGGCGGACGCTTCGGTGATCGCGACCGTGGTCCGCGGCGTGACCGCGAAGACCGCGGCAGCCGCGATGATGCGGCAGCACCTGCCCCCGCACCCGCCAGCACGACGGAGCAATAATTATGTCGACGCAAGCCTCCGGTGGCGGACGCCGCCCCTTCTTTCGCCGTCGCAAGACCTGTCCGTTCTCGGGCGCGAATGCTCCCAAGATCGACTACAAGGACGTGAAGCTCTTGCAGCGCTACGTGTCCGAGCGCGGCAAGATCGTGCCGAGCCGCATCACTGCGGTCTCTGCCAAGAAGCAGCGTGAACTGGCTCAGGCGATCAAGCGCGCGCGCTTCCTCGGCCTGCTGCCCTACATCATTAAGTAAGTCATACGCCGCTCCGGTCATCCGGAGCGCGCAAGAAACGAGGCGGCCGGAGCAATCCGGACGCCGATGGTTGGGGCAAGCGCGGCCAACTGCGCGACTTGCCTCTAACCGCTGCACAAGCGGGACAGCTCGTGATGGTACCTACGGCATTGATAGGTTTGGGAGCGGGTGCGGCATCAGCCTTGCTGATGGCGACCATGGCATCGCGCTCGCCTCTCTCGCTGATGCTCGTGCTGCTCGCCCCGCTGCCGGTCATGATCGCGGCTGTGGGCTGGTCCCATTGGACAGCGCTCGTCGCAGTGGTTGTCGCAGCGGTCGCGCTGACCCTGGCGTTCGGCGAACCGCTCTGGATCCCGATTTATCTCGTCGGTGCCGGCCTGCCCGCCTGGTGGCTGGGCTATCTCACGCTGCTGGCACGCGGCAACGAAGACGGTAGCGCGGAATGGTATCCCCCCGGCCGTCTCGTGATGTGGTGCACCCTCATCGGATCCGTGATCGTTGCGATCGTCATGTGGAACATCCGCATCGACGAGCAGCAATTCCAGAATGCCCTCAAGCTCACACTTGAGAGAATGGCCAAGGAATACGGGCAGTCCGGGCCTGATTTCTCCAAGATGGACGTTAAACGCACCGGCGAATTGATCATGAGCTTCGTGCCGCCGCTCGCTGCGGCGATGATCACGATCGCCTATGTGCTCAATCTCTATGCGGCGGGCCGCGTCGCAATGGTGTCCAGCCGCCTGAAACGGCCGTGGCCGAACCTGGCCGCCTTACACTTTCCGCGGCATGCCCCGACAGCATTCGCGCTCTCTTTGCTGCTCTGGTTCATGCCCGGAATACCCGGGATGCTCGGTGGCATCGTTTCGGGTGCCTTCATCATCGCCTACGCGCTGCTGGGTCTCGCCATCCTTCACAGCGTCACACGGCCGCTGGGAGACCGCGTTTTCATTCTGTCCGCGGTCTATCTGATCCTTTTCGTCTTCTGGCCGGCATGCGTGCTGCTCGCAGTTTTCGGCGTCTCCGACTCGATCTTCGATTTTCGAAAGACCGCATCGAGCGCCCCGCCTCCCGCAATCACCTGAAATGACAACTGACAAACCTTTGAAGGAGTAACTGACATGGAAGTAATCCTGCTCGAACGCGTCGCAAAGCTCGGCCAGATGGGCGAGACGGTCCGCGTCAAGGACGGTTTCGCGCGCAATTTCCTGTTGCCCAAGGGCAAGGCGCTGCGCGCCACCAAGGCCAACAAGGAGCGCTTCGAGGGCATGCGCAATGAACTCGAAGCCACCAACGTCGAGAATCGCGGCGAGGCCCAGAAGATTGCCGACAAGCTCAACGGCCAGGTCTTCGTCGCGCTGCGCCAGGCATCTGAATCCGGCCAGCTCTACGGTTCGGTGTCCGCCCGCGACATCGCCGACCTCGTGACCGAAGGCGGCTTCTCGATCTCGCGCAGCCAGGTTGCGCTCAATGCGCCGATCAAGATGATCGGTCAGCACAAGGTCGAGATCGCGCTGCACCCCGAGGTCGAGGTCAATGTCGCGGTTATCGTGGCACGCAACGCCGAAGAGGCTGAGCGGGTGAAGCGCGGTGAAGACGTCAACCTGCGGCGCGAAGAGGCCGAAGAAGAACGCGCTGCAGCGGCGGCGGTCGCGGCGGCATTCTTCGATCCGGAAGCTCGCCAGGACGACGACGAGGATGCTGGCGAAGGCGAAGAGACCGCCGACTCGGCCGAAAAGGCCTGAGCGACCGTTCCGACAAAGTCATGCCCGGACGACTGGCCAGGCATGACTTAAATCTTAGAGCGGAATTTCCGGCGCAGCCGGCTTCTCCTCGACCGGCGGCGGAGAACTCGCTGCCGTACTGGGTTCTGGCTCGGGAGTGGGCTCCGGAGCCGCTACCGCAGCAGCAGCCGGAGGCTGAGTACGCACGGCAGCCGCTGGCGGCTTTCGCCTGCTTGCCGGATCGCGTTGTTCGGGCGGACGCGCCGCTTCCTGTGGCTTGCGGTCATCGTCTGCGGGACGACGGCCGACCGCGGCCGGCGGCCGATCGACCGGAGCTTGCCGCGACGGCGCCGCGACCGGACCACCCCGCGCGACCAGGAAATTCGCGAGCGCACCGGCGTGTTGCACGCTCGATGTATAATGCTGGCGCAGGAAGCCGGTGAGTTCCCCTTCCCGGCGACCTTTGGCGAGCCCATTTGCGCTTTGATGACAGACCGCGCAGCCAGCCTGAAACAGCTCCGCCGGTGATTTGCCCTCATTCAGATCGACGGGCTCGGTCTGATGACCGGACGGCGGCAATGCGGGACCTTGCTGGGCGCGAGTCGGAGTTCCGCGCGGCTGTGCGACGGCGTCGAACGCCAGCAGCACCACCGGCAGCAGAACAAGACCGATCAGCCAGCCCCTTTGTCGCAAATTCATGCTCCCGCCGCCGGCCGTCCCTTTAGCCACGCCACGCAAACCGCGCAGACTGCATCCCAGCCGGGAATACTCGGCGCTTAATCGGCGAATGTGGCCCATTTTCGAACCGGACGACCTACGTTTCGAACAGTTATCACCGCATTGCGAGAGCGGCCAGACTTTGGCGTGATGCCAAGGTTTTGAGGTGATTGCCGGTCGAAAGGACGGCGTTTTCGTTGATGGAGGTGGCCGGTGGAACGGTTGCTTCAAATTGCTCTGACACGGTTCATTCGCACCGGCAACCCGCGTTTGCCGGTCTGCGAGGGAAAACCACTGAAATTCGGAATGACTCCGGACCATCGGTCGCAGTGCGTTTCGCGAACCGCCGGGCCCTCATCGCGATTTTTCTCAACCCGAAATTGTGATGGGTACCGCACGACGCAGTCCGCTTTTTTGCCGTCCACTGGCCCTGAGACTGTCGGCCATCACCATGACCTCGAACGGCCGCCTCAACTCGCAGTTTTCGGCGGGCGCCATCAAAGGCAGCTGCGCGCAGCGCTCCGCCGTCGACGTCCGACGGTTTTCCAGGTCCAGTCCGCCAATGATGAGCAAGAAAAAAGAGCAGCGCCGGCGTCGACGAAAAGCCCTCCGCCCCTGCGGATGACCGCGAAAAATTGTCGCCGCTGCGCGAACTGCCCGCATTCCGTCAAGATCAAAACGGAATCTTGACCGGTACCCGCGTGAGTTATGGGGACATTCGCGATTGCAGCAGACGCACTGAAATTGCGATGCTAGAGCAATCTTCAGTGTGGTGGTCCGGAAGTCCGCTCACGAGCAATCCGCAGATTGAATCGGACTTCGGATACGGGACACCAGTCGGGGTTTGCTGCTGCAATCTCGGAGGTGATGCGTAATCACGGTGTTTGTTCGCGTGCCGCGTTTTGGCGATCTAAGAAACTGATTGATAACAACCGCTCGTTGGACCGATGGCATCGCTGGAACAGACCGCGCGCAAGCTCGCAGCGGATCAAACGCCTCACTACCGCGTGGCCCCGCATAACATCGAGGCCGAGCAAGCGCTGCTTGGCGCTATCCTCGTCAACAATGAAGCTTTCTATCGCGTTTCCGACTTTCTTGAGGCGCGGCACTTCTACGAACCGATCCATCAGAAGATTTATGAATTGTCGTCGCAGCTGGTGCGCGCCGGCAAGGTCGCAAGCCCGGTCACCCTGAAGACATTCCTGCCGGGCGACGTCGATATCGGCGGGCTCACGGTCAGCCAGTATCTCGCCCGGCTTGCGGCCGAGGCGACCACCGTGATCAACGCCCAGGATTACGGGCGCACGATCTACGATCTGTCGGTGCGGCGCGCGCTGATTGTCATCGGCGAGGACATGGTCAACGAGGCCTATGACGCGCCGGTCGATTTCGAGCCCTCGAAGCAGATCGAAGAGTCCGAGCGCAGACTTTACGAAGTCGCCGAAAGCGGCCGCTACGAAGGCGGCTTCCAGGCGTTCTCGCAGGCGCTCACCACGGCCGTCGATATGGCCGCGAAAGCCTATCAGCGCGACGGAAAGCTGTCCGGCATTGCGACCGGGTTGAGCGACCTCGATGCCCGGATGGGCGGCCTGCAGCATTCCGATCTGATCATCGTCGCTGGCCGTCCCGGCATGGGCAAAACCGCGCTCGCGACCAACATCGCGTACAATGTCGCGAAGGCGTGGCAGGGCGAGGTGCGCCCGGACGGACATATCACGACCGTCAATGGTGGCATCGTCGGCTTCTTCTCGCTCGAAATGTCGGCCGAGCAGCTCGCCACCCGTA
>CAZIKZ010000025.1:21724-23689 GCA_964539845.1 uncultured Hyphomicrobiales bacterium | reverse complement strand
CAGTTACCCCACCCCGCTCGCTTCGCTCGCGACCCTCCCCCTTGTGGGGAGGGTAAAGAAGGAAGGCGCTTCGCGGGAAAGATTGCCCTCGCCCGGTCCTTTGCTATATCCCCCTTTCACATCCGCTTACCCGCGCTCGTTCGCGGGAGTGAGCAACCGGAGACGACAATGACCCAGGTCGCCCTGACCTTCCCCGACGGCGCACGCCGTGAATTTCCCATCGGCATTTCGGGCGTTGATATCGCCAAGGGCATTTCGCCCTCGCTCGCGAAGCGCACCGTCGCGATGGCGCTGGATGGTGTTGTCACCGACCTCGCCGACCCGATCGAGGAAGATGCCAAGATCGAATTCCTCAATCGTGAGGACCCGCGCGCGCTGGAGCTGATCCGGCACGATGCGGCGCATGTGCTGGCCGAGGCCGTGCAGGCGCTGTGGCCCGGCACCCAGGTGACCATCGGGCCGGTGATCGAGAACGGCTTCTATTACGACTTCGCCCGCAATCAGCCGTTCACGCCGGAAGACCTGTCCGCGATCGAAAAGAAGATGCGCGAGATCATCGCGAAGGATCAGCCTTTCACCAAGGAAGTGTGGACACGCGACCAAGCCAAGACAGTGTTTCGCGACAAGGGCGAAAACTTCAAGGTCGAACTGATCGACGCGATCCCTGAAGGCCAGGACCTGAAAATCTACAAGCAGGGCGAATGGTTCGATCTCTGCCGCGGTCCGCACATGACCTCAACGGGCAAGGTCGGCAACGCCTTCAAGCTGATGAAGGTCGCGGGTGCTTACTGGCGCGGCGATTCAAACCGCGAGATGCTGTCGCGCATCTACGGCACCGCTTTCGCCAAGCAGGAAGAACTCGACGAATACCTGCATCGCATGGAAGAAGCCGAGAAGCGCGACCACCGCAAGCTCGGCCGCGAGATGGATCTCTTCCACTTCCAGGAGGAAGGTCCGGGCACCGTGTTCTGGCATCCGAATGGCTGGACCATGTTCCAGGAAATCGTTGCCTATATGCGCCGGCGCCTGAAGGGCGATTATCAGGAAGTGAATGCGCCGCAGCTGCTCGACAAGTCGCTGTGGGAGACATCGGGTCACTGGGGCTGGTTCCGCGAGAACATGTTCCAGGCGACCTCGGCCGGCGACGATACCGAGGACGAGCGCGTCTACGCGATCAAGCCGATGAACTGCCCGGGCCATATCCAGATCTTCAAGCATGGTCTGCGGTCGTATCGCGAATTGCCGTTACGCATGGCGGAGTTCGGCATCGTGCATCGCTATGAGCCCTCGGGCGCGCTCCACGGCCTGATGCGCGTGCGCGCCTTCACGCAGGACGACGCCCATGTGTTCTGCATGCAGGACCAGATGGCCGAGGAGTGCCTGAAGATCAACGACCTGATCCTGTCGACCTACGCCGATTTCGGCTTCGACGGCGAGATGACGGTGAAGCTCTCGACCCGGCCCGAAAAGCGTGTCGGCTCCGATGAAGCCTGGGATCATGCCGAGGGCATCATGCACGATGTGCTGAAGCAGATCGAAGCACGCAGCGGCAACCAGAAGATCAGGACCGCGATCAATCCGGGCGAAGGTGCGTTCTACGGACCGAAATTCGAATACGTGCTGCGCGATGCCATCGGCCGCGACTGGCAATGCGGCACCACGCAGGTGGACTTCAATCTGCCGGAGCGGTTCGAGGCCTTCTACATCGCGCCGGACGGTTCGAAGCAGACGCCGGTGATGATCCATCGCGCCATCTGCGGCTCGATGGAGCGCTTCCTCGGCGTGGTGCTGGAGCATTATGCCGGCCACCTGCCGCTCTGGCTTGCGCCGAAACAGGCGGTGATCTGCACAATCGTGTCGGACGCCGACGACTATGCGTCGGAGATGGCCCGCGCTGCGAACGCGATGGGTCTGCGCGTCTCGACCGACCTTCGCAACGAGAAGATCAATTACAAGGTGCGCGAA
>CAZIKZ010000025.1:0-21714 GCA_964539845.1 uncultured Hyphomicrobiales bacterium | reverse complement strand
GCGGAGCGCACGGTCTCGATCCGCCGTCTCGGCAAGGAGGGCCAGCAGGTGATGCCGCTCGATCAGGCACTCGCCATGCTTGCCGACGAAGCGCTGCCGCCGGATCTGCGGCGCGCCCGCGTCTCGAAGGCGGCGTAATGTCAACCGAGCTGTTCAAGCTCGATGGAAAAGTGGTGCTGGTCACCGGCGCCGGTTCAGGACTTGGCCGCGAGATGGCCATCGGTCTCGCGGCCGCCGGCGCCGATGTCATCTGTGCCGACCGCGACAAAAGCTGGGTGACCGAAACGGTATCGATCATCCAGAGCAGCGGCGGCAAGACTTCGCGCATCGTCTTCGACGTCACCAAGGAAGACGAGATTGCCCATCTCAGCCGCGCGGTGAAGGGCTCCAACGGCAAGCTCGACGTGCTGATCAACAATGCCGGCGTCGCGCCCTATCCGAAGCGGCTGCATGAGGTCGAGGTCGCTGACTGGCGGCGTGTGATCGATGTGAACCTGAACGGGCCGTTTCTCGTTGCGCGCGCGGTCATCCCGCTGATGCTTGAAGGCGGTGGCGGCTCGATCATCAACATTTCATCGCTGATCGGTCTCGGCGGCTTTTATCCGGGCTTTCCAGTATCGGGCGTCGCCTATGCGGCCACCAAAGCCGGCCTCATCGGCATGACCAGGCAGATCGCAGCGGAATATGCGCGGGACAAGATCCGCGCCAATGCCATTGCGCCCGGCTGGCAGGGCGCCGGCACGCGTCTGGCCGATCACTTCAAGGCGGACTGGAGCAGCGAAGATCGCGCGCGCTTCGAACAGGCGATCATGGCCGGTACGCCGATGGGCCGGCGCGGCGATGCCAAGGAATTGCTGGGCCTCGTGATCTATCTCGCGAGCGACGCCTCGAGCTACGTGACCGGCCAGGTCATCGCGCATGACGGCGGCTGGACCGCGGTGTGAGGCGTTACCTGGTATCCCCCTCACCGGTCAGCGTCTCCAGGAATGCGACCAGGTCGCTGCGCTCGTCTTCGGTGAGATCGAACGGATTGATCATCGGAGAGCGGCTCGGACGGTCGATGCCGCCCTTGACGTAAAGGTCCAACACATCGCGCAGCGTGGCGCGGCTGCCGTCATGCATGTAGGGCGCACGCAGCGCCACCGACCGCAGCGTCGGCGTCTTGAACGCGAACTGCATTTTCGGATCGTCCTTCAACTCGCGGCCGCGTCCCCGGTCGGTCGTGGCCGTCCCAATGTCGTGGAAGGCGTCGTCGGTGAATCGCCATCCGATGTGGCAACCGGAGCAAGCGGCCTCGGTATGGAACAGGACGAAGCCGCGCTTCGCCGCATCCGGTATCGCCGTCTCGTTGCCCGCAATCCAGCGATCGAATGGCGCCTCGCCTGGCTCGATGGTCCGCTCGAAGGCGGCAAGCGCAATCACGACGGTGTCGAGATTAATCGGCTGTCCCGGCATCGCCTTTGCAAACTTCGTGACATAGCTTTCGCTCTTTTGCAGGCGGGCTACGATGTCGTCCACTCGGACCTCGCTCGGCGTCGCGAACATCGACATCGAACCGGTACCGATCGACGACACCGCCTGCGCTTCCAGCGTGGCGTGCCGGCCGTCCCAGTCGAAGGGCGGGCGCGCATGCCCGATGCCGAGCAACGTCTGGGCCTTGCGCTGCAGGAGCCGTCCGGAATCCCCGGCGCTGCGCGCCTCATTGGTGGCCCAGCCAAAGTCAGGCCGATGACAGGCCGCGCACGCCGTCTTGCCGGAGGCCGAGATGACCGGATCGAAAAACAATGCGCGCCCGAGATCGACCAGCGCGGCATTTTCGGCAACACGTGGCGGCGGCCGGCGATACTCGGCCTTCATCTGATCGAGATTATCGGGGCGCCAGCTGTCCGATGCGAGAGCGGACAGCACATGGCCGCCCGGCGCAAGCAGCGCGATGGCAACGATCCAGACAAACGGACGATGCACGATCGACTCCGAACCGCCTCACCTCTCAGAGATGCGCGGCACTGTTCAGCGCGCGACCACCGAGATTTCCCGGTCGACGCCCGGAACGACATTGAAGTCGTGCTGGAACGAGCGGCCTTCGTTTCGCGCAATCACGCGATAGTCGCCCTCCGCCAGCACGACACGCGGAAACGCGCCGATCGATTCCTTGATCACGTCGCCGCCCGGCGTCAGCACCGACCACTGGGTATTCGCCAGCGCCTCGGCGCCAGCACCCGCAACGAGCTTCAGGGTGATCACGGCGGCACGATGATTGACGGTCACGTCGGTCACGCGCGCGGCCTGCACGCGGATATCGGAACGCACCACCGCGTTGCCGTCACCATAATGAGAAACGATGTGGTAGGTGCCCTCGGGCACCAGCATGACCTCGCCGGTCATGATGTTCTGGCTCAGCGGGCGCTTGTCGCCGGGCTCGAACTGGCTGCCCTTGTAAACATCGAAATGGATCTGCCCCGGCGCGATGCGCGCGTCGCCGACCTTGCCTTCGATACGAATCCCGCCGGCCGGGATGTCGAAGACCTCGCGCACGGTCTCGGCCCGCAATTGCACCTTCTTCAGGCTATGCGCGTGGCCCATGGTGACATGAACGATGTAGCCGCCCGGTGGCAGCAGCAACGTCGGCGCCGCGGTCTTGTCCTCGCGAATCGGACGAATGATGCCTGCGGCGTCCGCGCGGTCCGGGAAGATCCGCCACAGGATGCCGCCCGGCACTTGCGGCATGTCCCGGCCGAATCGGGCGGTCAGATAGAGCGCAACCTGACCCGCAGGAACCGCGGGACCCAGTGCGGGCGCTGGGGCCAGTACAGGTGCCGCGGGTGGACGCTCGACCTGCGGCGGAGCCGGTAATGGGGCGACCGGAAGCGGAATGAGGCCCGGGGGACGCAGCACGTCGGAGGCTCCGGGAGCAGCCAGATTCGCCGCCGGCGGCGGCAAAATGCTTTGCGGTTCGCCCGCAGGCGCACCGACAGACCCGGAACTCGCCGGCGCTGAGCCTCCGCCTGTGAACGGCTGCGCCTCCACAGACGCAGCGGCACATGCCAGAGTCGCGATGGCCAAGGCCACGCAAGCTCCTGTCCGCCCCGCTACAGTTCCCAACACCCTCATGGGGGCGTTTTCGGCGGAAATCGCGGCGAATTCAAGCCTGCACCGGACGGCTGACCCATTTGTGCGACCTTCGGGCCTGTGCTAGCCGCAATCCATGACAGACGCCCTTTCTCTCCTCGCTACACGCCGCTCGGTAAAGCCGATTGAACTGAACGGCCCTGCCCCGTCAGCCGGTGAAATCGACACGTTGCTCACCGTCGCCTCCCGCGTCCCCGATCACGGGAAACTGACGCCCTGGCGCTTCATTGTTTTCGAAGGCGATGCCCGCAACGCGATCGGAGACAAGATCGCTGCTGCCTTCAAGTCGGATCGCCCCGATGCGACCGCCGACCAGCTGGAATTCGAGCGCAATCGTCTCGCCCGCGCGCCGCTCGTGATCGCCGTGGTCAGCAGTGCCAGCCCGCACGCAAAAATCCCGGAATGGGAACAGGTGATGTCGGCCGGTGCCGCCACCATGAACCTCGTCACGGCGGCTCATGCGATCGGCTATGCCGCGAACTGGATCACCGAGTGGTATGCTTATGACTCGCGCGTCCTCAAGGCGATGGGTCTCGCCGAAAGCGAGCGCATGGCCGGTTTCGTCCATATCGGCACCCCGGCCCGGCCGCCGGAGGACCGTCCGCGCCCGCCTCTCTCGGAGATCGTGACGCGCTATAGCGGCTAGGCCATGTTCTACGACGCGCGCAAGAACGATCACGGTCTTCCGCACGATCCATTCAAGGCCATCGTTGCGCCGCGCCCGGTCGGCTGGATTACGTCCATGAGCGCTGCGGGCGAGATCAATCTCGCTCCCTATTCGTTCTTCAATGCGGTCTCCAGCCGGCCCGGCATCGTGATGTTCTCGAGCGAAGGCCAGAAAGACTCATTCGCTTTCATCCGGGAGACCGGCGAATTTGTTTGCAACCTTGCGACCTGGGATTTGCGCGAGGCGATGAACAGGACCTCTGCGCCGATGGCTCGCGGTGTCAACGAAATGGAGGCAGCGGGACTGGAGGCCGCTCCATCGCGCCTCGTCAAGCCACCTCGTGTCGCCGCCTCGCCCTGCGCGCTCGAATGCGTGCTCCTGCAGATCGTCCCCCTCAGCGACATGGAGGGGCATGCGCTCGAAGCCCATGTCCTGTTCGGACAGGTCATCGGGGTCCATATCGATGACCGCTTCATCCGCGGCGGACTGCTGGATACCGCCGCCATGAAGCCGATCGCGCGCAACGGCTATCAAAACTATGCCGTGGTCGAGAGTGAATTCCGGATGGTGCGGCCGTCACGCGCGTAAGGACTGATGCCGCTTTCACCATGTGCCGCGATTTTCGCTCGCAAGCTCTTGTCTCACGCAATTGAAGCCGCGATCATAGGACAGAGGATCGAACCGTGCTGCAGGCTCTGATCCGCCGCGCCGTCAACGGTGATCGCGCGGCGGAGGCAACCACCGAGAAAAAGGCACCGCCCAGACCGAGCGTGGGTCTCGCACTGGGTGGCGGCATTGCGCGCGGCTTTGTGCATATTGGCGTTCTGCAAGTGCTCACCAAACATGGCATCGAACCTGATGTCGTGGTCGGCACCTCGATCGGCGCGGTCGTCGGCGCTTGTTACGCCGGCGGCAAACTTGAAGCGTTTGACGAATGGGCACGGGGCCTCACGACGCGCGGTGTCCTCGGCTATCTCGACGTCAGCCTCGGCGGATCAGGTCTGATCGGCGGCAATCGTCTCGCGGAACGGCTGGATGGCGTGTTGGCCGACACGATGATCGAGGAACTGCCGAGACGCTACGCGGCGATCGCGACCGAGCTCGGGACTGGTCATGAAATCTGGCTGACTCGCGGACGTGTGGTCGATGCCGCACGTGCCTCCTACGCGCTACCGGGGATGTTCACGCCAGTGCTGCTCGGCGGCCGCTGGCTCGTCGACGGCGCGCTGGTCAACCCTGTGCCGGTATCGGCTGCGCGCGCGCTTGGCGCGCGACTCGTCATCGCGATCAATCTGAACTCAGACATGCTCGGGCGCGGCGGCACGATTTCGAGTCACGGGCCCGACGAACACGATGTGCGTCTGCTGACCGAGATGCGAGCGCGTCCGGAAGGATTGCGGCGCATTCTCAGCCCTGAATTCCTGCTGAAGCGACAATTGATCGGTGACAAACGCAGTCCGAATATCGCCAACGTCATGGTGGACGCGTTCAACATCATGCAGGATCGCGTGACGCGTTCGCGCCTCGCGGGCGATCCACCTGACGTCATGATCGCGCCCCGCTGCAGCAAGATCGGATTGTTCGATTTCCATCGCGCCAAGGAAGCGATCGAAATCGGCGCACAGGCAGCCGAACGGGCAATCCCGGATATCAAGGATGCACTCGCCGCCCTTACCTGAGCAGCGAGCGCAAACCTTTTTCGCACTTCATGCTGTCTGGATGTAATCGCGCATCGCGCCTTGTTCGAATTCAAGCTCGGTGAGGCGATACTTCACCACGTCGCCGATCGAGATGATCCCGACCAGCTCGCCATCATCCAGGACAGGAAGATGCCGGAATTTACCGGCCGTCATGCGCTCCATGAGCATTGCGACGGTGTCGGTCGGCATGCATGTCACGACCTTGCGAGTCATCACCTCGCTCAGTGGAATCGTAAACGCGCCGCCGCCATGGCGGGCGAAAGCACGTACGATATCGCGCTCGGAAATGATTCCGGTAATTCGGCCACCGGCGCCGGTCACCACCAGCGCTCCGATCTTTCGGTCCGCAAGTATCTGTGTCGCTTCCGCGAGCGTGGCTGCGGGCGCGATGGTTGCTACATCGCTACCCTTTGCGGAGAGGATCGACTTGACGATCATTGTTCGCCTCCCTGGGGAAGCGCTGGCCCGCAACGCGCGGACCCCGCGCATGCTTTTCAAACCGCTCAAGGTGAGAGTGTTCCACGCAACGTGCATGCTGGCCAGCACCAAACATGCTGCGATGCATCAAGCCGCGTTGCGATCGTCCTGTTGTGGTGCAGTCCCGACCGGATCGAACCAGCTGAACAGCAACAGTCCGGCAAGGAACCCGCCGACATGAGCCTGCCAGGCGACCGGTTGCTCATTACCCGTGAGCGAGATCGAACCCATTCCGAACAGAAGATTGAGCCCGAACCACACCGCAAGGAACGCCAGAATCCGCGGATCGCGGAAGGAATCGACGAGCGACAGCGCCGGCACCCGATAGGAGTGATGCGCATTTCCGAATGTCAGGGGCCCGCCCCTCTGAAACGCGAAGCGCATCGCACCTGACATCGCTCCGGAAATTGCGCCGGAAGCTCCGACCATCGGAACCAGCTGCCCGAAATGCGTCATCAGATGCGCGAGCGCGCCGGCCGCCGCGGTGACGGCGCAGAAGGCCAGAAAGCGGACGGCGCCGAACCGGCGTGCGAGCGGCGTGCCGAAGGCCAGCAGCCACACCGAGTTGAACAGCAGATGCATCCAGTCGGCATGAAGCAGCCCGTAGGTGACGAACGTCCAGATATCGGCGCCGATACCACCGGGCCATGCTGCATTCGCCAGGATATTGGTGTCGTAGCGCGCCGGAATGAAGGCGAACAGCAGCAGGACCTCAACATCGGCCGCCTGCGACAACAGCGAGCGGAGCACGTGGACGAGGACGAGGACGGCCAGCGTCGCAACAAGCACGCCGGGGACGTTGAAGATCGGTTCGCGGGCAGTCGAGGGGTACATGAGCGGGCTATCCGGTGCCCTAGTCGCCCGCCCGCTCCGCAACTTCAAGTCAAATCGGCCGCAAACCGGAAAATCCCGAAGATCAGGTGCAAAAATGCGATGGGGAGAGCTTTTGGCTCTCCCCATCGCTGTCCCGGACGTTGCGACGCTGATTGCGCCGGTCACGTCCCCTCTGTCTCAAGTTGGCAGGCGCCACAACCCGCCGTCTGGTTCTGACGTAACCTTTACCAGTCCAACCGGCCCGTCCAAGCGTAAGCCGTCATTAACGATAACAGCCGCGCCCGCAGACGGGCACGCGTCCTGCACCTTCCGCCTCAAGCGCAATCGCCGGCCCGGAATCTGTCCTACTTCGGAACAGATGCCCTGCCTGCACGAGACGAACGGCACAACGGGACGATGAAGCACAGAGTTACACGCGCAATATTCGGCTACTGGGATGCGCTGCGCGGGACGCGGCCTGCGCCCGAGCGCACGGATATCGATCCCGGGGCAATCCGCTCCTGCCTTGCGAAAACATTCATCCTGACATTCGACCCGGACCGCGGACACCAGTTCAGGATTGCGGGAACATCGCTTTGCGAAACGTTCGGATCCGAACTGACCGGCACCCCGTTCAGTGAACTTTGGGGGCAGTCCGAGCAACAGGCGGTTTGCGAACTGATCCGGACCGTTACACAGGATGCCGAGGGCGTGATTGCGGGCGTGACCGGGCGGAATGCCGATGGGGACACAGCCGAACTGGAAATGATCCTGCTGCCCCTCGCGAGCGGCGACAAAGGCAGGGACCGGCTTCTCGGCGCCCTCGCCGCGGTCACGACGCCCTATTGGCTCGGCACGCGGCGTCTGCAATCGCTTCAACTGGGCGAGTTGCGCTACACCGGGGCGGCCGGAACCGAAAAACTGACCTTCGGCCAGAAGGTGCTCCGCGGCCCCGGCTTTGTCCTCTATCCAGCCGCGCCACATTTCCATTCCACGAAATTATCAGGGCTAACCCCGCGTTAACATCGCTTGAATAGGTTTTAACCGTCGCGCGCGGGCGGCAGAGTTAGAACCGCATCATGGCAGCTGTTTTCGGCAATCTGGCTCAAGCGAGTGCTCGCGTTCTTCCGCATAGTGAAGAACGCCGCCGCTTTCAGCGTGTGAGGGTCACTCTTCTTGGCCGTTACATGCTGTCGGACCGGCGCGAGTATCCTTGCCAGGTGGTCAACATGTCACCGGGCGGCATGGCTGTCTTCGCACCAGCCTTTCCTCAGGTCGGCGAACGCGTGATCGCCTATATCGACCACGTCGGCCGGCTGGAAGGCGTTTGCACACGCCTGTTCGACAATGGCTTCGCGTCGACCATCGCAGCGACCTCGCGCAAGCGCGATAAACTCGCCGCCCAGCTCACATGGCTCGCCAACCGGCATCTGCTCGCCTCACCCGAAGACCGTCGTCACGGCCGCTATGCACCGCGCAATCCGATGACCATGGTCCTTCTGCCGAACGGAGCCGCGATCGGCTGCCGGCTGATCGACGTGTCGCTGTCGGGTGCCGCGGTCGCGACCGACCAGCGCCCGCCCCTTGGCGCACTGGTCACAGTCGGAAAAGTGCAGGGACGCGTTGTCCGCCACCTCGACGAAGGCTTCGCCGTCGAGTTCTTGCGCCTGCAGCATCCGGACTTCCTCGAAGAAAGCGTCACCAGCGGGTAAACGCGTACGGGATCCACGATCCCGCTATCCGACACCGCAGACGGCCTAACGGCGCATCCCATCAGCTTTGTTCTGACCTATTCCGCGCGCGGATTTAACCATGCGCGGCGCGCCTCTGCGCCAGTAAAATCAGGGCAATCAGCGCGCCGGAACACAGATCCTCGCCGTTGAAATCGAAATGAGATCGATTCAATTTTAATCGATTACGATTCAAACTCGCCGCGCATTTGACTCGTGTTCGCTTCAAAAGCGCGCGCTCGACTTAGCGGCACGACAAAATCTTTGTGCGAAGTGTGACCCAACGATAAGGGAAGGGGTCACGCGGTGCAAAAAGTACTGCTCAACATACGCGGAAGCGTGCGGATTGCAGCGGCGGGCTGCATGATCGCATTCGGAAGCGCGGCGGCGGCGAGTCCGCGCCCGCTCTTCGTCTCGGTCGGAGAGTCATCGCGTCCGCCGATCGGATGGATCGAATTCTGCTCCGACAATCCGCGCGAATGCAACACCGCTCCGTCGGCGCCGCGCGATGTCGTGCTGAACACCAAGGCCTGGAAGGATCTCGTCCGCGTCAACAAGTGGGTCAATGACTCGATCAAGCCGATCACCGATATGGATCAGTGGGGCGTGGTCGAGAAGTGGTCTTACCCGGACACGGGCCGCGGCGATTGTGAGGATTATGTGCTGCTGAAGCGGCGCATGCTGATGCAGGCCGGCTGGCCGCGCGAGGCGCTGCTGATCACCGTGGTGCGTGAGCGCAACGGAGACGGCCACGCAGTCCTGACGGTCAAGACCGACAAGGGCGAGTTCATTCTCGACAATCAGCATCCCGACATTTTGCTCTGGTCGGACACCAATTATCGCTTCGTGAAACGGCAATCCCAGCACGATCAGAATGTGTGGATTTCGCTTGGCGATCCGCGGCCGACCATCTCGACCGCAACGTCACGCTAGTTCGAAGGAAACAGAGACAACGAAAACGCGATCCCGGTTACGTCCCCACCCCTCCCCGTCCCCGACCGGGCTCGTGGCGGCCGGCTCTCCCCCCAAGAGCCGGCCGCATCTTTTTTTGGCGGCGCGGTATCCGGCGTTTCAGAAATTGAGCGGCATCGCCCTATACTCCTCGCTCAACACGAGGACGATACGATGGGCAGTCCTGTCGAATTCGAAGGGCAGAATTTCGTGCTCCGGCCGCCGGCCCAGGCAGAGAATTCTACGCCTCTGCCAGTCTTCCGAAATGGGACGTGCTGCGTCTCATGCTGGGAATTGAACGACGACGAAATCGCGGAAATCGTCAAAAGCCGGCGCGTCTACCTGACCGTCTTTTTCGGCAATACACAGCCGCCGGTCTTCGTAGGAAGCGAACGGGAGGTGCGCGATATCGTTGCCGATTACGGTGTCTGGAAACGCGACCGACAGGACGGGTGAGATCTGACAATTGCCCGCACGGGCAATCGCCCGACAGACTTGCACGCCACATCGTCGCCCGCTCGCGAGCATTTGGACGGCATTAATCACAACGTCCGGCAGCCGCAACGGCCGTTAGATTTTTAAGATTTTCCGAGACCTTCGATTAAAACCTATCGTGTAGATTGCCCTCGGTTCCATACGAAACCGAGAGGGAGCTCGTCGGAAAATGATTAAGAAATTTCTTCGCGATGAATCGGGAGCCACAGCCATTGAATATGGTCTGATCGCTGCCGGCATTTCAGTCGCCATCATCACTGTGGTGGGCACGCTGGGCGGAAAGCTCGTGTCGACCTTCACCAGCGTTGAAGGCGCGCTCAAGTAGAGCGCGCAATCGAGGCAGCAAGACCGCCAGACCTTGCTGTATCAGCAGTCGACTGCGAAGGGGGGCGCTTACCGTTGGGCGGCCCCCTTCTCCGTTTTCGGCGACGTCAGGCAGCGTTGCCTGAAATGAAAAACAGAGCATTCTCACCGCTGATCGCAAACTCGAAGTTATTCTTCGCGATCCTTTGAAAGAAATTCCGGCTGGTCTTCTGCCCCGGCAGCTTTTCGTCGTGCAACTCAATGATGAGCAGGCCGGTCTTGTCGAGCCAGCCCGTGTTGGAACGAAACAGCGCAGACTCTGAGCCTTCAATATCGACCTTCATGACCAGGATCGGTCGATCGCCGGCGATCTCGGCAATCGTGTGGGACTGCACGCCGCCCGTCTCACCCGGCCCCTGGTCGTCGACCTGGTAAGCCCAGGGCAGAACATTCCGGTCGACGATCGACAATTGCGTCTGTCTGTCCCAGACACCACCCGCGACAATTTCCGCATTTGGATAGGCCGCGAGATTCCGCCGCATCAGGTCGATGTTATCTGCAGCCGGCTCGACAGCAACGATCCGCGCTTCGGGAAAGAGGTTCGCAAACCAAACTGCGCTCAGGCCGATATTCGCCCCACAATCGACAATGAGAGGCGTCTCCCCGCGCTTGAGCGCGGCACGGTACTCGTCCCACACCTTTTGCTGTTGAGGAAATCGCGCAAAGTCGTATTGGCCTTCTGCAAACACTTGCAGGAAGGTTTCGATATCGCTGCTGTTCGGTCTGAGCCAGATCGGCCCTTTCAGGCCATGGATGCGAACGGCAATCAGTTCATTCGACGAATGCGATCGCGAAAACAGCCACGCCAATCTGATTGCGGTCGGCAGGCCAAGCCGCCGCCGCATACCAAGAACGTTCCAAAAAAACATTTTGGCTCGTGAAATCATGCGCGGCGATAGGCCGAGCTGGCGCGGACACGCCATGTTAAACGCGTCTCGTGGTCAGACATTGCGCCGTTAACCTGAACGAGCCGGATTTGCTCCGGAGCTTCAACGCCCTGCGGTAAACTCAACGCCGACCCGCGGCCCGGACTGCCACGCCACGCGGCACGAGCGGCGGATATATTCCGGCTTGATGACAATGGAGAAGCCCTTGGGCAGGACCGGCCGGAATTCGAATTCCAGGCACGCGCCTGCCGCGGACAGGTTGACGAGCGTACAGTCGACGATTGCCGCCACGCCGAAGCTGACCGAGCCCGGCTTCTCGGCCATCTCGCGCTGCATCTTGCGCCGTTCGGCCATGGTCAGCATCCACTCACGAACTGCACACCGACGCGGTAGGCGGATTGCCAGACAAGCCGGCAGGACCGGCGCGTCGATGCCGGTTCGACGGTGATCGAGAATTCACGGGGCAAGGGAGTCTGTCTGTTGATGAAGACAAGACACGCGCCGCTCCCGGACATGTTGCGCACCGTACATTCAATGCCGCGGCCGAATCCGGTCCCTACCGCGGCCGCGTTGAAGGCTCGTGTTCGTTCCGCTTTGCGCCGTTCGGTCATGTGCGCCTCGAATGATTTGACGTCACACTAAGCCGATCGCTCTAATTCGAAATAAATTGCGATCCGGAAACGGGCCGGGTCTCGCTTACCTTTCGTTAACCCTGAGGCATAGGATCAAAGTGCCCCGCGCTTAGTTTTGACGCGCAAGCGTTTGTCCGCGTTCCTCCACGACCTTCGGTCCAGCCGGCGTGAACACCACTCGCAATTCGTAGGTCGCAGCTCCAGAGGATGACCGCGCAGAGCGCGTGTCACGCACGTCATAGTCGAGGGCACCCGAAATCACACAGGTGGCCCGTGGCTCGTCGCATTGCACGCGCATGGTGTCGGGCTTGAGCCGATAACGACGCTGCGGCCAGCGGCTGAGATAGCGCCGCTTTTCCTCGACCACCTGCGCATTCGGAACGACCTTGCCATAATAGCGGATCTCGGCGCCGAAGCTGTTGCGCACAAAGGCGAGAACCTGCTCGGTCTCCCCTTCCGTACGCCGCATATAGTCTTCGACAAACGCGCGCGCGCGGCTGTCCAAAGCACCGCCACTGGCGCCGGCATTGTCCGGCTGAAGCGGCGGGGCCGCCGCAACAGGCGCGACACTGGCGACACGCCCCTGACAGGTAGCGCGTGCGGACGACAGCGCCTGTGCAGCACCGTCAAGACGGATGTGCAGCAGTCCCTTCTGATACAGGAGCGGCAACGTTGCGGTCTTTGCACGCGCGAGACCTTCGAGGCAGGCACTCGCCGGTTCATCGGGCGTTTGCATGCGGATCACGCCGTCGTCGTTCGATATCTCGATCGCCCCGCAGGGACGCCCGTCGAGCAGCATCGGTGCATTCGCGCCGCTCTCGCCATAGGCCAGTGTCGGATCGATCTCGATTTCGGCCGAACCTTGTGTGTTCGGCGCGGGCTTGTCGTGAAACGTGAGCGCCTCGTAACCCAGCGTGCCGGCCTGGTTGCCGCTGCACTGATACTGAATCTCGGTCCGCCGGCCGATCCGCGCGGACGCCGTCATGCCGCCATTGGCGCTCCGTGTACTGCGCCAGGCCTGCGATGCAAGCGGCTGTGCAGCAGAGCGGGACAGCCCGGCATAGAGATTGGCCGCGCGCTGCTTCTCATCCGCAAACGGCAGAGCGGCCGCCGTGCTCGGCGTCTCGCCACCATTGTCGATCAGCCGGAAGGTCTTGCCGTCATAGGTGTAGGTCCAGGGCGTATGGCAGTTGCTGCCGCCGCAGGCCTTGATGGTGTTGTCGTTGGCGACCGCGACCTGCCAGCCCGCCTCTCCGCGCAGCAGCGTGCGGAAGGCCGAGAAGCCGAGATTGACCTGCCCGGTGGCGGCGCGGCGGCGGTCTGCAAGATTCGGAATGCCCTTGAATTCCAGCACGCAGAACTTGCCCCACCCGCTCGTCTCCTCGGTCTCGTAGGCGACCCAGACTTCGGGACGGCGGTCGCCGTTGATATCCTTCAGCGCCACCTCGATCGCGGTCGGCGTATCGCCGTCGATGCAGCTTGCGACCTGCCCGACCACGCCTTGGCTCTCGATCGTCAGCCAATAGCCGGTCTGCTGAAAGAATACGCGCAGCGTTTCCTCACGACCGTCGCGGTCGAGGTCGTATTTGATCGAGAAGCCCTGCACCTGACCGAGTTTGCGCGCGCGCTCACGGTCGGCCTCGCTCATGTCGCTGTCCGGCAGATCGCCGATGCCTGCCTTGGCGATGAAATCGCCCGAGAATTTGCCGAAGCCATTCGCCGACCGCAGGACAAAATCACGATCCGTCCGCGACAGCGTGCGATTTTCCGCATGGGCGACGACCTGATAATCGACGCGGCTCGCAGGCGACTTTCCGAGCACGATGTCGGAGGTCCAGTCGCTGACCACCTGCGGAATCTGCTCGCCCTTGGTCACCGTGCGAACATAAGCACTGACATTGCGGAACATCTCGCCGAGCGGCCGCCCCTGCTTGCTCATCTCCTCTTTCAGCGCTTCGACGAAGAATGAATTCTGCCCCGTGCCATCGAACGAAACCTGGCCGGGCTGCGCCGCAAAGAAGAACAATGTCTCCGCACCCTGCGCCTGCCGGCCGGGCTCATTGATAATAACGCGTGCCAGCCCGCGATTGCCGGCCGGCTCCGGCGCAGCGGACGTGCCGTCGGCCGCCTTGGCCTTGCGCACGAGATCGACGAGCCGCACGGTCTCCTCAAACGGGAACGGATTGTTGCGGCAGGCATCGATCAGAAGCGCCTGACGGACCGCACCCGAACTGCGCAGCGTCGTCATGAAGCGGTTGAGATCGAGACCGAGATCGTCGACGCGTGAGATCTGGTTCGGATCGACATTGCGCGCCAGCAGGAAATTCTGGTCGAACAACTGGATGCCGTGACCCGCGAAATAGAACAGCGCGAGATCGGCGCCCCGCGCCTGCGCAACAAAGCGCTCGGCCGCGCGATTGAGTGTGAAGGCGTCGCCGTCGAATACTTCGGTCACCTCGAAGCCGAGATCACGCAACCGATCGGCCACAGCGGCCGCATCGCGCTGCGCATTCGGCAAGGGATCGGCTTTCTCGTATTTCGAGTTGCCGATGACCAGAGCGACGAAACGATCCGCACGGGCCTGCATCGCGGTCATCAATAAGAGCGCGACCGCGATCAGGCAGGCGCCAAGGCGCAACTTCATCGTGAACTCTCCGCAACCGCATCGGACGATGAAGGTATTGTATTCGGACCGGACGCCTCGCGGAAAGGCGGACGTCACCCTATCCGCTTCAACCCTTTGGCATATTCACGTGAACGCCGGACATAATGGTCCGCGCCACGGCGGATGCCCGCAATCGCCTCTTCGGTGAGCGGTCTCACCACGCGCGCCGGGGAGCCCACGATCAGCGAATTGTCCGGGAATGACTTCCCCTCGGTCACAAGCGCACCCGCGCCCACGAGCGAGTTGTTGCCGATACGCGCGCCATTCAGAATGGTCGCACCCATACCGATCAGGCTGTTATTGCCGATCGTGCAGCCATGCAGCATGACCTTGTGCCCGATCACGCAGTCCTCACCGATGGTGATCGGAAAACCCGGATCGGTATGCAGCGTCGCGTTGTCCTGGATCTGCGAGCGCAGCCCGAGTTCGATCCATTCATTGTCCCCGCGAAGGACAGCGCCGAACCACACACTCGTATCGGACTTGAGCCGTACCATGCCGATCAGGACAGCGGTCTCGGCAATCCAGTAATTCTTGTCGGCGGGAAATTCCGGGGCCTGCCCGTCGAGCTCATAGATCGGCATGGTCGCACTTTCGCGAAGGCTCGTGTCCCGAATCCGAAATTCGCATGATTATGCCGCACCTCTTTTGCGAACTTCGGATTCAAGGGAACACTAGCAACGTATTGATTTCTAGTGTGGTTTGGATCGGAAGTCCGCTTGACGAAGGTGCAGCAACAGTGAAGCGGACTTCCGATCCACCACACTAGGCACTCAGACCATTCCGAGTGCAGCGACCGCTACCATAACGAATTTTCCAGACAACAGACTCCAGCAGCCGGCGACGATCGTCGCAACCATAGCCGAAAAGAACCGCTCGGAGCCCGGCCGGCGCAGGACGATGGCATCCCGGATAATGATGAAGGGCGCGGCAAAGACGAGGAACGGCACATGCGCCGCGGCCTTCGCTCCAGTTCCATCGCCGAAGATGTTGAAGGATGCAGGCCGTGCAGTCAGAAACTGATAGCCCGTCGCGAACGCGCCAGCGACTGAGAATCCCAGCAACAGAACATAAAGGGAATTCAGCGATTCAGCAGACACGATTGTAGCTCCCACCCTTTCTCGAACGAATGCATGACAAAGCGAACAGCCGCGCGCCAGCGGTTCGTTAATAATTGGTAAACGACGGTAAATTCTTATCTCGCGGCCTGTTGGAGCGGTGCGCCTATACTGAAAATGATTCGCGAGGGTTGTCCGGAGAACCGTCATGGCGATGACGCACACGCACCAAGCGCCCTACCCGCAGGCGCGGAAACGGCGGCAGCGCCGGCCGCGCGGTATGCTGTGGCTACCGATCGCGATTTTCGTCGCGGGCGTGATCGTAGCAGGCAGCTGGGTGACCTACATTCTGTGGCCGCGCTGGCCCGCCGCCAATATGGCCGTCGATGCGCCGACGCTTCCGATTACGGTTAACGGCGTTAACTTCAACATCCCGCCGGCGGCGATCCGCAACAAGGTGCAGCGCAAGCCGGGCACCCAGGAGCGCGTCGATCTTGTGTTCATGTGGCCATCGCTGACGCCGCCGGATCCGGCTGTGAAAACAGGCCCTGCCGCCTCGGCGCAGGCAATCGACCGGGTGTTCGTCACGATCGCCGCGTTCGGCAACACTCTGCCGCCGCTCGAACGCTTCAACACCATCTATCCGCGCTATTTCGAAACCAGCATCGCAACCACACCGGACGGACTCACCGTCAGGCCCTTCCGCGACGACACGCCCTATCAGGGCGAGGACATCATCTATAGCGACCGCAATCCGGGGCGCTTCATGGTCCGCTGCACGCGTGACGGCAATTCGGGCGCAGCCATCGGCATGTGCCTGTTCGAACGCCGCGTCGATCAGGCCGATATCACCGCACGCTTTCCGCGCGCCTGGCTGTCGGACTGGACGACCGTTTCCGAGGGTCTAGACAAGCTGGTCAAGCAGCTCAGGGTCACACAGCGCTGATGGCGGCTCGTGCCTGCGCG
This sequence comes from uncultured Hyphomicrobiales bacterium, assembly GCA_964539845.1. Classification (GTDB taxonomy): domain Bacteria; phylum Pseudomonadota; class Alphaproteobacteria; order Rhizobiales; family Xanthobacteraceae; genus Pseudorhodoplanes. The sequence continues at coordinate 5,181 of CAZIKZ010000025.1, read as the reverse complement.
ATGGCCGCACTCGCCGCAGGCTTCACGCCGGCGGGCCAAGCGCCCGGCGCGATACGGGGCAAGGAGCGGATGTTGTCGGCCTGAGGAACGCCGAACATACCCAGCTCGCCTCCGAGCTTTCGCTATTCTAGGAGCATTAAAGATCGGCACTTTGGAATATTTTTCTCCACTGCCGATTTCAGGTGCGACGCAGCGTTACGGCTCGAGGTCCGTCTCCAGAATAGCCATCTGGAAGTTATAGGACTTGTCGTCGTCTTCATCGTCGACGAACAGCACGCCGATGAATTCCTCACCGATATAAACCTCGGCGGAATCGTCCTTCTTCGGACGCGGCACCACGCGGATCTTCGGGTTGTCGAACAACCGCTTCAGATACGCGTCGATCTTCTTGATTTCCTGGACGTCCAAAATCGCCCCCCTCACCTGCGGGTCTCGACGCAGGCGCACGCCCACGCAACGGAAACGCTCAATACGTCAGCCGGGGCCAGACGCAAAGCCGGAAATTCGAAAAGCCTCAATTGCCAACGTCAAACAGCATATCCATGCGTCGCGACGGCTCGGCGCAACCTGCGGTTCCGACCACGCGCGCCGGGACACCCGCGACCGTGACATTGTTCGGAACCGGCTTGATCACCACCGATCCGGACGCGATCCGCGCGCAATGGCCGACTTCGATATTGCCCAGAATTTTAGCGCCCGCTCCGATGAGGACGCCACGACGAATCTTCGGATGGCGGTCACCATCTTCCTTGCCGGTGCCGCCGAGCGTAACACCATGCAGCATCGACACGTCGTCATCGACCACCGCCGTCTCGCCGATCACGATACCGGTGGCATGGTCGACGAAAATACCCCGGCCGATCTTCGCCGCCGGATGAATGTCGCACTGGAACACGGCGGACGACCGGCTTTGCAGATAGAGCGCGAAATCCTTGCGACCCTTGCCGTAGAGCCAATGCGCAAGCCGATGCGTGACGATGGCGTGGAAGCCCTTGTAGTAGAGCACCGGCTCGATGAAACGGTCGGTGGCCGGATCGCGGTCGATGGTCGCGACAATGTCGGCACGGAACGCATCGCCGATGGAAGGCTCGTCCTCAAGCGCATCCGCATAGGCTTGCCGGATCATCTCCCCCGACACGTCCTGATGATCGAGCCGCTCGGACGCGCGATGCACGACCGCCGCTTCCAGCGTGTCGTGATGCAGGATCGTCGAATAGATGAAGGTCGCAAGCGCAGGCTCCACGCGCACGATCGCGTCGGCCTCTTCGCGGACTTTCGTCCAGACCGGATCGACCTTGCCGACGGTATTTGCCGGTTTGACCTGAAAATGCGCCATGAACGCCTCGCTTCAGACTTCGGAGCTAACACATAAAGGTTGAAAATGATCTCCGCCACCCCGTCTTTTTGACAGATCGAGGCTACCGTTTCCGCATATCCGTAGAATATTATTCTACGGAACGGAGCTATGTCCTTCGGATCTCTGACTTTTCGTCAGGACGCGGCGGAAGCCGGCCGGTCTCGGGAGCGGGTCAGAAAATCAATCACCGCGGTCGAGAAATGATCGTTGGCATCGCCCGCCACCATGTGCCGGGCGCCGTTAACATCGACATATTCGGCGTGCGGCACGAGTTGCAGGAACTCCTTCGCATGCTCCTCCTGCACAAGCTCCGACGAGCCGCCACGGACAAGCAGCGCCGGCACCTTGATGTTGCGCGCAGCGTCGAGCATCAACGTCTCGAGGCGATTGCGGTCAGGATCGAAGCTCTTGCGTCCATCCATGAAACGCGGGTCCCAGTGCCAGCGCCAGCGACCATCTGCGCCGAGCCGCAGATTCTTCTTCAGACCTTCCGTGCTTTTTGGGCGCGGCCGATGTGGAAGATATTCGGCGACCGCGTCGGCCGCCTCGTCGATCGTGGCAAAGCCCTCCTCGGAATGCGCGCGCATGAAGCCCTGCACCTTTTCGACGCCCTCGTAGTCAATCCGGGGCGTGATATCGACCAGCACCAGTGAGTCCAGCACGTGAACGCCGCTGTCGCGGAACGTCTCGCCCTCGGCCAGCATTGAGGCCACGCCGCCCATCGATGCACCGATAGCGACCGGCTTGCCGCCATGCTTGCTCGTCAGTTGAGCCGCGATGGCTTTCACGTCGCCGGAGAAATCGGAGAACGAGTAGGCACCATCCGGCACCCACTCGGAATCGCCATGGCCACGCTGGTCAATCGCGTAGGTCGCAAAGCCACGACGCGCCAGTTCCGCCGCCGTCGTCCGCCACGCGTGCCGGGTCTGGCCGCCGCCATGCAGCAACATCACGGCCGGTCCCTTGTCGCCGAACATATCGGCCAGCAGGCGGTTGCCGTTTGCTCCGGTGAAGGTCGCTTTAGCGGGAGTCACATGTTTGGTCATGGCGTCTCAATCAGGCTCGCTCGTCGAGAAACTGCAACACTGCGGTCTTGAAGGTCTTGTCCCCGACGGCGACCATGTGATCGCGGCCGGGAATGTCGAGCGCGCGCGCGTTGCGCATCACGGCCGCGAGCTTGCCGGCCGGACCTGCGACGTCGTCTTTCGTGCCGACCGCAACCAGCGCAGGCGCAGTGATCCTCGAGACCTCATCGACGGACATGACCTGGCGCGATCCGCGGATACAAGCCGCAAGCGCGCGGCGGTCCGACTTGGTCTGATCGGCAAAGGCGCGAAAGGTCCGCGCCATTGGATCGGTCACGTCAGCAAGCGCCGGCGCCTCGAGCGCATCGGCGATGCTCTCCGGCAGACCGACGCCATCGATCAATTTGTAACCGAGCCCGCCCAGAATAGCGGAGCGGACGCGATCGGCGTGCGTGGCTGCGATAAATGCAGTAATGCGCGCGCCCATCGAATACCCGAACACGTCCGCGCGCTCGATCTTCAGATGATCGAGCAACGCGCGCGCGTCTTCCGCCATCTTGTCGGTGTGATAGTCGGACGGCGCGTACAACTTGGTCGACTGGCCGTGCCCGCGATTGTCGAGCGCAATGACGCGGCGGCCGGCGCCGGTGAGCGTCGACACCCAGCCGGGATAAATCCAGTTCACCTCGTGGTTCGAGGCGAAACCGTGGATCAGAACGATGGGATCCCCCGTCCCCTCGTCGAGGTAGGCGATCTCGACGGGACCGTTTTTGAAGCTTGGCATGCGCTGGATTTTCGACCGGTTGAAAGCGGCCGGAACCTACCCCTGAGCCGCTGCAATTGCCAAGCGCCGTTGACGCTGGAGTTCCCGTTTCGCGCGGCGGACCTTCCGCCGTTGCAGACCTCGCCAGGTCGCCCGCTCGACCGCGCCCTTGGCGGCGGAAACAAAGCCGAAAAGGGTCAATGCCGCCCAAAGCACCCACAGCGAGAGGTCAAAGGCAGCGACCGTCAGAGCAATCGCCCCGCGCCCAAGGAACTTCAGGATCGCACGGGTCTTGCCGCCCTCTTTCTCCGAGAGCTTGGCGACCCGCGCCATCTCGCGCGGAGAATCGGAAATCTTGAGACCGTCGAGCGCGGCGCGCGTACCGGCCTTGGCCTGGACCTCACCAACATTGCGCGTGAGCCGGAACAGATCATCCGCTTTCTCGATCTTGACCGCCTCACGCACGGCACGGACGGTCGTGGCGGGATTCGTCGCGGACGCGCCATCGATCGCCTTGCGGAGTGCCGGGCCGTCAATCACCGAGCGAAGTGTACGTGTGACCGATTCCGCCATACGTGCGGAGATGTGTCCGGTCTTGCGCGCCGCCTTCACCAGCGACAGTCCCACGCGCGCGGGCGCACCGGTGCCGAGTGATGCATAGGTTCCGGCCGTCACTGCAATACCAACGGCCGAGAGGCCGAGGATCAGGTGATCGACCTCCTGCCCCTGCGCGTAACGCGATCCCTCGCGCACAGCATCCCGGATGTCGCCGAAGACAAACAGGTCCCCAAGCGCGGTGCCGGCGAGACTGACGAGATCGTCCGGTTCACCCACGATCAAACCGCGTGTGAAATTCTCCGCCGTCTTGAGCGCACTTGCCGCCTTCTCGACCGCGGCGTCGACCCTGGCCACGAGATCCGGCGCGACGGCAACATTGCGGTCGCGTGCAAGCTCGACGAAGCTCTTTGCCAGTTCAGCGTCGTCCGCTGCGAGCGCCGCGTCGATCTCCCGGGTCGCGGCCTCGCTGTTGAAGCTGCGTGCAAGCTTGCGATCGGCGAGCGCGGCCGGATCGTCCTGGACGAGCAGAAGCCAGCCCGACTCGATCGCCCGCGGCAGCAACACGACCGCCGCGATTCCGAAGATACCGGCCACGATCATCAGAACCCGCATGCGCACAAGCGCTGATCGCATCGGTCCGGCCGGGGGCTCAGGGATATGCATCGGAAAGGGTCTCAATACCCGGTTCAGCACCGCACAGGATGTCGCTGTTTTCCGGGACTTTTCAAGGACCCCAAAAGCCAGCCCGGAGAAGAAACGCCCGCGGGCAGCGTCCGGTTGCATGTCCCGGCGGCCGGTGGTTAACGACGGCATTGATTAAGCCGGGATCGCGGGTATTGTGCCCCGCGATGACGTCTTAAAATCCCCGGCAGAATCGAAGGGTTAGCCGACTATGGCCGATCAAGGTGTTCCGCATTTCCAGAACGAGGCCGGCGTGCCTGTGATCGAGGTTGGCGCGAAGGAATTCATGTGCATCGGCGCGCGGCCGCCCTTCGATCATCCGCACATTTTCTGCGATATGGGCGACGATAACGAGATCATCTGCGAATATTGCTCGACCCTTTACCGCCACGATCCAAAGCTCGGGGGATACGAGTCGCGTCCCGCGAATTGCGCCTGGACGGATACGAAGGCGGCGTAGCGCCGCCCGCCGTGGCGTCCTCGCGGACCATTCTGATCGCGGGTGCCGGAATTGGCGGGCTGACGGCGGCGCTGGCGCTGACCCGCGCCGGCTACCGCGTCGTCATTACCGAGCAGGCCGATGCTCTGAGCGACGTCGGCGCAGGCATTCAACTCTCCCCAAACGCCACCCGCATTCTGCAGGAGCTCGGCGTCGCCGAACGGCTCGCCGCGACAGCGGTGGTGCCTGAAGGCCTGTCGATCCGCAGCGCCCGCAGCGGTTCGCAGATCGCCTATATGCCGATCGGCCGGGCGATGGAGTTTCGTTACGGCGCGCCCTACTGGATGCTGCATCGCGG
>CAZIKZ010000024.1:11537-24299 GCA_964539845.1 uncultured Hyphomicrobiales bacterium | reverse complement strand
TGCTGGCCTCCGTCCAGCCAGCATCTTGAATCACAAATCAAGCTGATCCGGAATCCCAGCCGATTCAGTCAAGCTATGAACCGCTCTAAAGGTGTACACGAGGGCCGACTAGCGGAACCGGCAATTCTGGCGAAAGTTCTTCGCCGAGGCTTCGTCGCCGGCCGATGAGCCCTTCTGATAGACCTCACAAGCCTTGGTCTTGTTTGCCGGCACGCCTTGTCCGCGCAGATACATGTTGCCGAGATTGGCGTAAGACAGAACGCCGCCACCCTCGATTGCTTTTTCGAAATAGAACCGCGCCTTCTGAAAATCGCGCGGCGCGCCCCAGCCATTCAGATAAAGATTGCCGATCTCGTGCAATGAAGCGAGGAACCCGGCATCGGCGGCGCGCCCAAAAAACTCACGTGCCGCAGACATGTCCTTGGCAACGCCCCTGCCGCTCATGTGCATGACACCAAGGTTATGCAACGCCACCAGATGATTCATCTTTGCGGCCTTGAGGTAATTGACCACCGCATCGCGATCGTTGCCGAGCTTCACGTAAGCGCGGCCAAGCTGAAAGAAAACGCGGCGCGGCGCGTTCGGACTTTCGGTGGCTGTGCGGCAGGCGGCAATCGCCGCCGGACCTGAGATCGCTTTCACATCGATGCCTGGGATCGACGTCGGCTTGTCGGGGTCGTTCGCACTGGCAGCCGCGCGATCACAGGCCTCGACTTCGGGTGACGACGGCAGCGCCGCAATCTGATCGGCCGTGCGGGGCGCTGGCGCTCCTGCCGGAGCGGCGGGGGATACATTCGGCGCCGGCACACGTGGTGTCTCGACGCGCGCGGCTTGCGACCTGGCGGCGCTGATGACGTCACCCGTCAACGTGATGCGCCCCACGACGCCATCGTAATAGGCGGGCACTTGCTCGTGACCGATGTCGCGCGCCTGAGCCTGCACGCGCTCCTGCGTTTCCTTGGCCATGTCGATCAATGTCAGTTCATCGCTGGCGAGCAGCGGCACGAAATTGCGCGCAAAGACCGAGATTGGTTCGGGGTCCGACGGAGAAAGTCGGTCCAGCGCTTCCTGTTTCGCGCCAGCTGAAAACAAAATGAAAACGCCGCCCGACGCATCCATGCGCGCAAGTCCACGCGTGCCCGATAGCGAGCGCGTGCCCGGCCGCGCAAACGGATTGTTGCGGCAGGCGTCCAGGATCGCAACCACCGTGCGAGCACCCTTCGCCCGCAGGCGATCGATGACATCGGCCGCGTTGAAGGACTGGTCCTTGACGAGGCTCGCTTCGCCGTCGCGCGCCTCCGGAACGTCAACCGGCAGCAACCAGTTCTGTCCGTCGATCTCGAAGCCGTGGCCGGCGAAATGGAAGACGACCGCGTCGCCCGGCTCAATCTTGCCTTCAACGGCCGACAACGCCCGGCTGATTTGAAGCTTGGAACCGTTCTCCACCAGCACCACATCGAAACCGCGCGCTGCGAGCGCCGCGCGGATCGCGCGTGCATCGTTCACCGCTGCATTGAGCTTGGGAATTTCCGTGTAATTGTCGTTGCCCACCACAAGCGCGACACGCTTGGCCGCTTGAGCGGCGTGCGGCGCCATTGGGCCGAAAGCGACGAGCGTAGCGATCAAGACTAAAACGATTCGGCCGGACATCGGGCTCCCCGTCATTTGCGATCGTGGTGTCCCGTTGCCGGTCAAGCAACGGCTGTGACGCTGAATGGTCGCATGAAGATGGGCCGCGGTTCAATATGGAACCCCGAATCCTGACCCCGCGCGCCATGTCACAGTGCCCACGGAACACCACGCATGTCACCCTCTTTGACACTACTCACGTCCGCAATTGACCCAAAGCGGAACGAGGCGTGAGATATTTCGCCGGATGCCTACCAGTCGTGTCGCTTTCAATATTAGCGCTCGGCTTCATTTGATACTGGAGACCGCTGCTGCGACGGCCATACCGCCTGGAACATCGCAAACATGAATGCGGTGGTGCGCGCCGAACCGATGGTTGTCTCGGTGCCGAGCTGGAACAGAATCGCGCCGGCCTTGACCGGAATATTTGGCTTGACCGGGATCGCGATCACTTCCCCGGTCACATTCGGCGTCACCTCAACAACGCGTGCGGCAACCACGATGCGGCCGGTGGGGGTCAGGTAATTCAGAAGCGCCCAGAAAACAGCAAGAATGACGGCACCGAGCAGGGCCGCAACAATCCCTGTGAACCAAGTCAGGCGTATCATCGATGACAGGATAGCTCGTTTCATCAATTTCCCCTCCTTGCTTGCTGTCTTGGACGTGTGGCAAAGCCTCACAAGTAAGCGGCATAGGATTGCACCCAGAGCAGGATGCGAGCGATGAGGGACCGCTACTACGCCGTCCAGTTCATCGACGGCAACACCTACAATTTCGGCTATATCGGCACGCGCACCACGGGGGCGCAGGCGGGCGACTATCTGGTGGTCGGCCCCGACTGGAAAGGTGAAACGTCGAACGGGATCAAGAAGGTCTTCTCATCGACGACGCCGTTCCCGCTCGCGCTGATCCGCACTCAACTCTTCAACCCCGGCGACATGCCGAACGTCGAGAAAATCCAGTCCGGCTACAAGGCGCGTCCGCTGTCCGCTTTCCTTAAACAACCTGCCCGCCCGCCGCGCCGAAGATCGATTTCCTTCCTGCGACTACTGCCGGGATCAAGGATAACTTCTTCGAATATCTCGACGCGGCCTGCAATCCGAGACGTCACGGGACAAGGCGATCCGTGCGAAACTCGCGAGGATTGGCATCGGTCCCGGCAAGACCTTTGTGTTCAAGGATCTATCGCTCGAGCACAAAGCCGAAATCCTGGTGGGCATGAAGCAGGGAGACGACAAGTTCGACAAATGGCTGGCCGGCGGAAACAAAAACATCAACGGCTGGAACATCGGCTCGTTCTTTGGCGACGAGGCCTTCTACAACGCCGATTGGGTGATGCGGGCCGGGTCTGCCAAGGGCGGTCTCTTGGGCAACGATGCTGTAGAAGCCATGTACCCCTACACCCGAACGGACGCGACCGGTGAACCGCTCGACGGCAGCAAGCACAAGTACACCATCACCTTCCCGCCCGGCCAGTTGCCGCCGGTGAATGCGTTCTGGTCCGTGACGATGTACGACGGCAAGAGCCAGCCCCTGGTCAAGAACCCGATCAATCGCTACCTCATTAACTCTCCGATGCTGCCGGGGATGAAAAAGGACGCCGACGGCTCGCTGACGCTGTACCTGCAAAAAGAGCCCCGGCGCGGACAAGGAAGCAAATTGGCTTCCGGCGCCGGATGACAAATCTATCTCGTGATGCGGCTCTATTGGCCCAAGACCGAGACGCCATCGATCCTGCCGGCCGGCCAAGGGACATGGCAACCGCCCGGCATCAAGCGGGTCTGAGTCGATAAGACTTCGGTGCTGCCATTGGCATAAAATGGGGATCATGACCGTTAATCCGAGCCTTGGAAGGGCCGCAGCTTGTGCGGCCCTGATATTCTGTTGCAGCTCGCTGTCCTTCGCGGCGGATATGTCTGCGCCGGTGTTCAAGGCGCCGCCACCACCAGAACCGTCCGGATGGAGATACACCGTCATGCCTTACGCGTGGTTGCCGTCGATCAACGGGTCTACGACCGTCAAGGGGCGCGCTGCCGAAATCGATGCCACCTTCGTCGATCTGCTGCACCGAAAGATTCCGAAAGAACTGCTCGGCCTGATGGGCGCTTTCGAGGCCCGATGCTTGGCTATCGTGCTCTTTACGCCGATTTCGAAAAAGGCGCCGGCACGACATGCTGACCCATGGGCCGGTCATTGGGGTGACCGCTCGCTTCTGATCTTCGCATTGCTCGGAAGAGTCGAGCAGCCCCCCGCCGCCCGACTTCATCCTGATGCTGCGGATCCATTGGCCGCAGGAGAAAGCCGTCGATCATCAGCGGGACGTGGACGACTGCTCCAGCCAAAAAAAGTGGTTAAGTTGTTTCCTAGGTCAGCCCTTGAAGCCGGCCAGGGTGCGGGAGCTTATGTCCGCCGCCTTCAGACGCAAACACACGACGGCGCCCGCAGACAATGTCTGCCCGCGAGGAACATGAACGCGCAGCGGCAAGCACACCAAAACCAACGCAAAGAGCAACTCTGTACGCCAGTCAACTGGTTGGAACAATTTCGTGAATTTGGCCTTGCTTCGCCAAGTTACTTATTTGCGTAGATAGCAGCTGCCATGAGGTGGCTAACAAAAAGCACCGCCTCCGCATCGACGATGCGTTGCGACTTTGAACGGCCGCGGCGCCTTGTTGCCGGCCACGATGAGTTTAGCGTGGAATTTCTCGATCGATACACCGCAGGACTAGACTAGGTTTCTTCCTATTATTGCTCAGACGACTTGAGCGGAATGGTTTTCTCCGTTCGTGCTGTGAGGCACACTCCCTTCTGATTTCATTCTCATCGCTTGGCCGAGCGCAATCATGGTGTGTGATATCTCCTGCGGGCGGCAGACCGCAGCGACAAATCGATCCGGTCGAAGGATAGCGACGGATGTGTCCTCAGTGGCAAACCATTCCTTCAGCGCGCCACTGATGTCACCGGCCAGCGCGGTCCCAGGGTCGACATCGTTCACATCGGCAAGAAGCTCGGTCTACGATCGCACGACAACAGTTGCGCCATTGAGCCGCGACCAGACGCGTCGCGCCTCGTCGTTCATGTAGATGCAGGGGCCATGGAATTCCGGCGCAAATATCCGGGCGTCCGCGTTGTCATTCAAAGCATGATTGCCGAGGACATCCTGAAGGCCGTCGACGACGGCCGATGCGGACTTCGGTGTCGGACACAATCTGCGCTCCGATCCCAGCATCTACGTCGTTGAGGTCTTTAATGCGCGCGTGGGCGCAATCGTGGCTCCCGATCACCCGCTGGCGAACAGATCAAGCGTGCGCCTTTCCGATTGCGCCAATCATTCGATCGTCCTCGCGGATGCGACGATCTCGATCCACCACATGATGCGCAATGCGTTTCACCGCTCGAATCTGACACTGGAGGCGGCGTACGAGACAAATTCCAACGGACTGATGAAGTATCTGGCAATCCACGACGGTACGATTGTTTTTCTGAGTGCCCCGGATGTGTCCGAAGAAGTCCGGCTCGGCAATCTCGTGTACCTGCCTATCGTGGATCGCTCGCTGAAAAACCATCCACTTTCGATCGTTCAACGCGCGAACGCGTCACTCGGTCTTGCACCAAGCCTTTTTTCCGAGACAGTCCGGCACTCGCTCAGAGAACTTATAGGCGGCAATTGAAGGACGACCTCCCGCCGCGCCGATCGCGCGTGGTGCCGCGGTGACAGTCGCGACCGATCGGAAACACTTTTTCTGGGTCCTTCCTCGGCCCCCACCCTGCGACCGCGCGGCGGCCCAAGATTTCGCTGATAACCCCTGCTATGTCTCCAGCCTTACCCCGCTACGCAATCTATTTCACGCTCGATCCGCAATCGCCTCTGGCGAATTTCGACGCGAGGATTCTCGGCTACGACCCTATGGTAAGGGCGACCGTGCCGTCACGCTTGTTCCGGCATCCGCCAGTGCGGACATCAACGAGTTTGCGGCACATTGTGTCCAGCGCGTCGACCCGCTGCGCGCACCGACCACACCCGAAGCGCTTATCAGACGTAACGGCCTGACACCCCGGCAATGTGTCCATCTGGAGCGGTGAGGATATCTCTATGTCTTCGGTGACTTCCGCTTCCACATGACGCTGGCAGGTCCGCTGTCGGTCAGCGAGTGCGGTCGATACATCGACGCGATGGAGAGACATCCTATTCGTCGATCGCGGCGGAGCCCTGCAGACTCGACGCGCTCTCCCTGTTGCGGCAGGACAGCCCGACATCGCGGTTCGAGATTATCGCGCGTACAGAGTATCTCTCACTCCCCAACAGAGGAACGCTGTTGAAACCCGGCCTGCCAGCGCCGCGACGCTTTCAGCCGATCGAGCAAACCTACCGCGCTTGGCGAGCTTAGGTTCAGGCGCGGGGCTTCGACCACATCAACCAGACCTCGCGAATTCCCAAGAATAAGATTGCAAGCGCTAACGGCAGTAGAAAATAGAGCGCCCGAAAAATTAGGAGTGACGCGAGTAACTGTCCTTTCTCGAACTCCGGCAGGCCAACCAGCATGGCGGCGTCCAGCACACCGATGCTACCAGGAGCATGGCTAATGAATCCGAGCAGCGTGGCAACCACAAACGTGACCATCATCGGGATGAAATCGATTTGCGGCGTGGTCGGAAGCAGGGTGTACATCGCTAGTGCCGCGAACCAGAGGTCAAGCACACCAATGGCGATCTGGATCAGTGTCAGTCGCGCGTCGGGCAGGACGACTCGGGCGCCACCCCGCCCCACAACGCGCTGTCGCGGAATGAGCCAAAGCAGATAACCGGCAATCAGCGCCAGTCCGGCCAATGAGATTGTACGATTGATCCAAGGAGGCAATTGGCTGATCGCGCTTGCGGCCTCGGGAGCCCAGGCGACTCCAGCCCCTAGCAGAAAAACATTGCCGAGCCAGAAGGTGAGGCCAGTGACGAACGCTATCTTGGCGACCTCTATCACGCTCAAACCGTACCCAGAATAGATCCGATAACGTACCGCGCCGCCGGTGAGGACCGCGGCTCCGAGGTTGTGTCCGATCACATAGCTGGTGATCCCTGCCAGCGCAGCGACTCGATACGGCACATCCCTACGCCCGATCGTGCGTAAGGCGAAGAAGTCATAGAACGTCAAAGTTACATATCCAGCACCGACGAACAGAGCGGACAACGCAATCGAATGTAGTGGCGTTGTCCGCAATGCGTCGAGCACCTTTGCGGGCTCGACATCGCGCAGCAGCTGGAACAGGGTCGCGAAGGAATATGCGACGATCAAAACGCTTACAACTGCACCAATCCAACGCCATGGCATCCGAAGCCACAATTGGCTCGCACCGGTCGCGTTGTGAGTAAACCTCAAGGCACAAGCTCTTACGTTTCGATTCTCAATGTCATTGTGACGCGCTGATGCGACAGCATTGTTACAGCAATCGCACTGAGGCGCTTACGCCGTCATACGATTGAAATGTGAACCGGCAATTGTTCCTGGCATGAGAATCAACGGTTCAATTGACGATACACGTCGTTGGTGGCTGCGCAGCTGTTTGTCGTACCAATATGCATCGCTCTCAGCGCGGCCAACAACTGATCGATATCGCGGAATATTCTCCGCGACACCGGCGTTCTGCCATCAATTGATCCCAGGAGTGAGAGCGGCATGACGCGTGTCCTGATCGCCACTGATGCTTGGCGTCCACAGGTCAATGGTGTAGTGCGAAGCATCACCGCGCTCGCAAACGTCTCGGCTCAGTTCGGCTACGCCATAGAGTTTCTGACTCCTGAAGGCTTCAGATCGATTCCGCTTCCGACCTATCCGAACCTCCGGATTGCGTTGCCGAATAGAGCCGAGATCGCGCGGCGCATTGAGGCCGCGGCACCGCATGTGATTCACATCGCAACGGAGGGGCCAATCGGGTTCATGGCCAGAGCCTACTGTCTTCGCCGGCGCCTACCGTTCACCACCAGTTATTCGACCTGCTTCCCCGAATACATTGCTGCGCGGGCGCCTATCCCAGAATCGTGGACGTATGCAGCGCTGCGACGTTTCCATATGCCGGCCACGGTGACCATGACGTCGACGCCATCATTGATGGCGTCGCTGCGGCAGCGCGGCTTTCAGCGCCTCGGGATGTGGACACGCGGCGTAGATACGGATCTCTTCAGGCCGGATCGTGCATCTGAGCTCAACCTGCCACGGCCAATCTTTATCACGGTGGGGCGAGTGGCGGTCGAAAAGAACCTCCCAGCATTCCTTGAGCTTGATCTGCCCGGCAGCAAGGTGGTCGTCGGCGAAGGGCCGCAAGTCGCAGAATTAAGGCATCGCTTTCCGGCTGCAACTTTCCTCGGCCTCAAAGAGGGCCCGGAACTCTCCGGGTTGATTGCGACCGCGGACGTCTTCGTATTTCCCAGCAAGACCGATACGTTTGGCCTCGTACAGCTGGAAGCTTTGGCTTGCGGAGTCCCGATTGCGGCCTATCCGGTCACCGGGCCGCTCGATGTGATTGGAGATCATCCAGTTGGCGTGCTCCACGACGATTTGCGTATCGCGTGCTTAGGGGCGCTGAAATTATCTCGGACGGCGTGTCGTACATTCGCGTTGGGCCATTCCTGGGAAACGAGCGCCCGACAGTTCATCGGGCATATCGAAACCGCGCTGAAATCAGATCCTCGTTCGGCAGGCAAAGTGTGGTCGCTCGGGGCCGTTGCGCGCGGATAATTCTCGAAAGCTCAACTCAACGAAGGTGGCAATATGGGTGTCATTGCGGCGCAAGAGTTTGACAAACAAACCGTTGAGCGGGCGTACGACCGTTGGGCTCCAGTCTACGATCTGGTGTTTGGCGCAGTTTTCGAGCGGGGCAGGAAGGCCTCACTTGAAGCCGCGGAGCGGGTCGGTGGCCGAATCCTTGAAGTCGGCGTCGGCACCGGCATTTCGTTGCCCGATTACTCAAAATCCAACAGCGTGTTCGGCGTGGACATTTCCGAGCCAATGCTGCGCAAGGCCAGGCAACGCGTGAAGACCTTGGGGCTGAGCTTTGTCGAGGGCATCGAGGTGATGGACGCACAGCGTCTCGCGTTCGAGGCGAGTTCGTTCGATGTTGTGGTTGCCCAATATGTCGTTACAGCGGTGCCAGATCCCGAAGCTGCGCTCGATGAATTCGCCCGGGTTCTCAAGCCCGGTGGCGAGATAGTGCTGCTCAGTCGCATCGGCGCTGATCGAGGCCCCCGCCGTGCGCTTGAGCGTCTTTTCGCCCCGCTTGCGCAGCGGCTGGGTTGGCGCACCGTATTCTCCTGGCAGCGCTACGAGCGTTGGGCTGAGCGACAGGATGGCATACGGCTGGTGGAAAGGCGTCCTATCCCGCCGTTTGGACACTTCTCGCTTATTCGCTACGTCAAGATGACAAGATAACAGGATGATCCGCGCACGCGTCGGTTCCGGTTTTTCAGTACAGCATGGGGATCTTTATGCCTAGCTTTCGCGAAGCACTCAATGTGCAACGTTGGGACGATCATCGCTACTATCATCATAGCAGGATCAATCAAGCGCTTCACCTGGTCAGCGCGATCAGCTTTCTGGTTGCCTATGTCATGGTGTTCTTCGATCCGGCCATCGCAGCTCTGGTCGGGTGGCTGGTGGCAATGACCAGCCGGCAGATCGGGCATTTGTTCTTCGAACCTAAGGGCTACGACCAAATCAACCACGCGACGCACGAGCACAAGGAAGAGATCAAAGTCGGCTATAATCTACAGCGCAAGATCGTTCTCCTGACGATCTGGGCGCTGTCTCCATTGGTCCTCGTGTTCGATCCGACACTATTTGGCGTGTTCGAGGGATTTACGACGTGGGCGGATTTCATCCGTCAGACTGCCAAGATCTGGCTGTTTCTTGGATTGGCCGGCCTCCTGTTCCGGACCGTGCACCTGTTCTTCATCAGGGACGTGAAAACCGGACTAGTATGGATGACCAAAATCATCACCGACCCGTTCCACGACATCAAGCTCTATTACAAGTCGCCGCTTTATCTAATGCGCGGTGAGTTGATCGATCCGCTTCATGCACGCCACGGCGGAGAAGCGCCGAGTAAGATTTGAGTGGAGTGTGTTAGCCTTGCCTGCCGGATTTTGGCGCGAAGCGATGGGCGACGATCTCACGCAGAACCCGCCGTCGAATCGAACGGTTGGTGGTGTTTGGATCGCACCACCACCAGCCGCCTTGCTGCATCTTCCGGCAGGCCGCGACGAAACGTTCGACGACAGCGTCGAAGTCCGCATCAGTGTAGTTCAAACTGAATATCAATCGACCAGTACCAATCCAGCTCAGCGCCAAGCCTTCAGCCCGCATGTAGTATTGGAGCATCCAGTTGTATCGCGATGGGGTCGTATAGTTCACTGTCCAGACCGAAGACAGATTTTCGATCCGTACAGGGAGATTCTCTTCGCGCAGGCGCTGATTGAGCCGGCCTGCTCTTTCGTCCCACCGGTTGTCGATATCGCGATAGAGCGCGCGAATACCTCTGCTGTCGAGCCGAGCCAAAAACTCATTCATCGCACCCATCACGGTGGGATGGGTATTGAACGTCCCGCGTGCAAAGCAAATATCGACAGGACGGTCGTCGCGAAATCGTTTCATCAGGTCTCTTCGGCCACACAACACGCCAACCGGAAATCCGCCGCCCAACGTCTTCCCGTAGGTCACCATATCGGCGGACACGTCGAAATACTCCTGCGCTCCCCCGGGTGCGAGACGGAAACCAACAAATACTTCGTCGAAGATCAGCACGATGCCACGTGCCGTGCAGACTTCGCGAAGTGTCTTGAGCCAAGTTGTATAGGTGGCTCGGTCGAAGTGCGCCGTGCGAGTGCTGTCGACCAGTGCAGAATCCGCGGGAGCATTAGCGTTTGGGTGCAATGCCTGCAAAGGATTGACCAACACGCAAGCGATGTCCCTTCGTGTACGCAGGACGCGCAACGCTTGCTCCGACATGTCTTTCAAGGTGTAGGTTTCGCGCGCCTGCGTCGGGTTGCCCACGCCGGGCTGAACGTCGCCCCACCATCCATGGTAGGCGCCGCAGAAGCGCACCAGATGGGATCGCTGAGTGTGGTAGCGAGCCAGCCGCACTGCCTGCATAACGGCTTCAGTCCCAGACATATGGAACGACACCTCGTCGAGGCCGGAGGTGCCCCGCAGCCGCCGAACGTTGTCCGCGACGATCGGATGATAGGAACCGAGTACCGGTCCCAGTTCACTGACGCGTTCCTGCCCCCGCGCCATGCACTCCTTGTAGAAATCGTATCCGAAAAGGTTCACCCCGTACGAGCCACTCAAGTCGTAGAAGATGTTGCCGTCGAGGTCGGTCACCGTCACCCCGGACGACGATCCGATGAACGCGCCAGCCTGCAAATGTTCACGGATGTAACGGCTGAACTGGAAGGGCACACGGTAGTAATCCGTGAACCGAAGATCGGAGACGACCTCCCTGACTTCGTCCGAGAGCTGCGCCGTTTTGCTGTAGCGCTCCTTGTAAAGCTGCGAAAGCCGAAGGAACCCGTCGCGGCGGAGCGCCACGATGTCTTCGGGGGCGTCGTCGGAACAAAAGAACTGCGCCGGGCCATATTCGTAGAATGGCACCAGTGCTGCGAATCGCCTGGCCATCCGCGAGTGCCCCAAGAGCGAGCGGTGCTTGGCTTTGGACAGTTCCAGGCGAGCTTTCAGCTTGACCAACGACGTCGTCAGCGCTGTGGCACCGAGCACGTATAGAGCGAATGTCTTAGCGAACGAATCCATGCATCGAAAGTGCTACTCAGGCAGATTAACCACTTCATGACAATCCGATCCGCTATCGCTAAAGTTTGCCAGCAGGAAGACTTAAATTTCTTGCTGACCAATAGAATTCCGCGCCGGCTGCTCACTCAGTTTATGGGCTGGTTCAGCAAAATCGAAAATCCGATTGTGCGCGAGCTGTCGATCGGGATCTGGGCAATGTTCTCGGATCTCGACCTCAGCGAAGCAAAGAATACCAAATTCAAGAGTATGCACGACTGTTTCACGCGGGAGCTGAAAGAAGGCGCGCGGCCGATCCACCCTGATCCTGCGATTGTTGTGAGTCCGTGTGATGCAATCGTTGGTGCTTGTGGAACCGTGCAGGGCACCGAGTTGCTACAAGTGAAAGGATTCCCCTACACGCTGGATGATCTGTTGCTCAATCCCGATCTGGTTGAGGAATATCGCGACGGTCGCTACATTACGCTCCGCCTCACTTCGAGCATGTACCACCGGTTTCACGCGCCGTATGAATGCCGCGTGGAGCAGGTGAGTTACATCTCGGGCGACACTTGGAATGTCAATCCGATTGCCCTCAAGCGAATCGAGAAGCTGTTCTGTAAAAATGAGAGGGCGTTGATCCGGACTCGCCTCCCTGGCGATCAGGTTGTTACTCTGGTCCCGGTTGCGGCCATCCTCGTGGCCAGTATCCAGTTGAATTTCCTTAATGTTTTTCCAGACCCCGATCATCGTGGGCCCAATGTGTGGTGCTGCGACGCTCCATTCCGTAAGGGTCAAGAGATAGGTTGGTTTCAACATGGATCGACAATCATCGTCTTTGCGCCTGATGGCCTTGAGATCTGTGAGAATATCGAGGAAGGAAAAGGAGTCCGAATGGGGCAGCCGCTGATGCGCTTCCCGCAGGTTGAGAGTTACCGGGCTCGTCAGAATACCTAGACTCTGTGCGGTTCGTCGGAGAACTTGAAAAACTTTTGTTGTATAATCGCTCTCCGGCAGCGCAGATGCCGATAGTGTAGCGCTGCCCGCTTGCGCCATAAAATTTCGACGTCTCAAACGAGGCGTACAAATTGCCATCAGGCGGCCGCCAGAAGCCGCCACCGAGGCAAGTTAGCTCACTTTATATTCTGCCGGCGAACACTTCTAAAATTGCAAGCCGCAATCTCTGATACGATACGCCGTCAGCTTGCTGCGCTTTTGAAATTCTGCGTCCAGTACGCCTTCACTTGTCTTGTTAGCGGCTCGGGCAATGGCACGTAACCGAGCGCACTCGCGTCCGCGGCACCCTTGTCCAGCGACCAACGGAAGAAATTCAGCGTGGCGCGTGCGCGTCTCTGCGGCAAGCT
>CAZIKZ010000024.1:0-11527 GCA_964539845.1 uncultured Hyphomicrobiales bacterium | reverse complement strand
ACGATCGGATAGGCTGAATCGCCGGGCGCATCGGTAAGCAACAGGTTGAAGTCGCCGCTCTTTGCCCAGTCCGCGCTCGCGGCCGCAGCTTGGAAGCTTGCCGGCGCGGGAACGACAAATTGGCGCGCGCGATTTTCTATCTGCGCTATGCTCAGTTTGGCGCGCATCGCCTGCGCGAACTCGACATAGCCGATGGAATTGGGCATCGAGCGCACGGTTTTCGCCATGCCTTCATTGCCCTTCGCCGCAACCCCGCCCGGCCATTTCACAAACAGGTCGGCACCGACCTCGGCTTTCCATTGCGGGCTGACCTGGGACAGATAATCGGTGAAATTGAAGGTGGTGCCCGAGCCGTCGCCACGCCGCACGATCACGATCTTTGCATCGGGCAACTTCAGGCCGGGATTTAGCGCAGCGATCGCGGGATCCGACCAGGTCGCAACCTTGCCGAGAAAAATGTCGGCCAGCACACTGCCATTGAACCGAATCTGGCCGGACTTCACCCCATCAAGATTGACGGCGACGGCGACACCGCCGATCACGATCGGAAATTGCGCGAGCCCCAATTTGCCGAGCTCCGCCGATGACAGCGGCACGTCGGTCGCGCCAAAGTCCACCGCCGCTTCCTTCACCCGCATGATGCCGGCCATCGATCCGATCGGCTCATAGTCGATCGCAGGCGCGGTCGGCGGATCTTCCAGCCCTGCGCCCGCAATCGGAAAGTCACCGCCGCCGGCGATGAACCGCCGATAGCCATGAGCCCAGCGCGATAGCACCGGATACGCGAAGGTCGAACCCGCGCCGGTGACAGTGTTGCCACCGAGCACCTCCTGCGCGTGCAGCAGAGTGGGCACGGCGGACAGAAGCGCCGCCGTGCCGGCCAGCATCATCCGTCTGGTTGCTTGTGTCATGGTTTTGCCTCTTAGGCTGGCATCGGCGAGGCTTGCCCGAAATTGCCGGGCACGGTGCTTTCCTTGCGCTCGGCCGCGGGCACAAGCCGCGGTACGGATTTGCGCTCCTCGTGGATGCGCTCGATCAAATAGAAGGCGCGTTCTGCGCTGCCCAGCAAGGCCAGGATCGCGCCGCGATCTTCCCACGGCAGTTCCGAGCCCATCTTCACCGAGCGGTTGCGCAAGGTTTCCAGTGCCTCAAGGCGTGCCCCAGCGTCTGCGATCGCGGGCTTCGAACCCGAAAGGCCCGGCACGATGATGCTCAGTTCCTGGCTGACTATGTCGACAACCTCGTTGACCAGCTTGCGACCGGCATCGGAGAATGGATGCCGTTCGACACGGCGCGCAATCTGGTAGAGCGATTCCCCGAGGCTTGCGCAGAAATCCTCTTCCTCGATCAGGCTGGCAACAAGGTCGGCGCGGTCATGCGGCATGTTCGGGTCGAACAGACCCGCCGTGTATTGCCGGATTTCCCGGCTCAACACGTCGATCGCCTCGCTGTGCTCGATCGAGTCGTCGGGCGCGTTCGGATGCTGCCGGGCGATATCGAGGAACAGCACCGCGGCATCGAGATAACGCGCGGTCTCGCGCTGAATCGCGGGCAGGGCCTGCGCCGGGTCTTTCGCGACGTTCGGGTTGAGATAGCGCGGCGTCGAGTAATCCTCGAAATCGTCCGACACATCCTTGCCGACTTGCATGAGCACCCGCTCGAACACACCGACGAACGGGAACAGCAGCGCCGTGTTGAAGATGTTGAAGAAGGTCGAGTAGAGGCCGATCGCGACCGGCACCAGCGGGAAGGTCTCCTTGCCGCTGACCAGCACCGCCGCGCCGGGATCGCCGCCGAACCATTGCATCACGAATTTCAGCACCTCCATCGACGGGAAGAACAGCGGTATCATCACCGCGACGCCGATGATGTTGAACGATATGTGTGCGTAGGCCGCGCGTTTGGCGTTCTTCGACAGATTGAGCGATGCCATCCACGACGTGATGGTGGTGCCGAGATCGGCGCCGAGCGAAAATGCGACCGCGGTCTGCCAGTCGAGCACGCCGGCGGCGCCGAGACCCATCACGATGCCGATGGTTGCCGACGACGAGTGGATCATCGCGGTCATGAACGCCGCGATCAGGATGCAATAGATCAGTCCCATCAGGTTGTCGGCCTTCAGCGCCGAGATGACCGACATCACTTCCGGCATGTTGCGCAGAGGGCGCAGGCCGCCGGTCATCAGGTTCAGGCCGTAGAAGATCAGCGCGAAGCCCATGCAGGCGAGCGCGATATTCTTCACCTTGTCGGTTTTCGCGAACACATAGACCAACGCGAAAATGCCGCCGAGGATGAGGCCGAGCGGCCCGAGCGGCAGCGCGATCAGACCGTTGCCGAGCGTTGTGCCGATATTGGCGCCCATGATCACGCTGATGGCAGGGCGCAGCCCGATCACGCCGGCATTGACGAGGCCGACCACCATCACGGTCATCGCAGTGGAGGACTGGATCACGCCGGTGATGGCAGTGCCTGCGATCACACCCTTGATCGGGGTGCCAGCGATCTTCGCCAGCAGCGCGCGCATCTTGTTGACGGCGAGCGCCTGGATGCCGTTGCTCATGAATTCCAGACCCAGCATAAAGATGCCGAGCCCGCCGATCACCGGGACCAGAATGTCCTTGAAAATATCCGCTTGCATAAATCACCCCATCAGGGGCGGATTGCCGCGCCCCGTCCCGGGGCGAATAAATCGACGATATATGACACTCCGACGACAGCTTGCCGCTCCGAGGCACTTTCAACGATGTCAGCTGACCGCAGCTACATAGAGCCAGCCTTCCGCAGTCCGGATGTACGCAAAGTCAGCGCTCCATTTGTGTTTGGGAGCGGGCGTTTCCAAGTTCGGTCGCGCACGATGGAAGCGACGGCAGCGGCCTTGGGCCCAAGGCATTGGCGATTTGAGGACCCTTGACGAATCCTACATTCTGCAACTCAAAGAAGAATATGAAATTCGACCGCAAGTGAATCTTGCGCACGCGGGAACATGCGCAAACGTGAGCTGCTTTGAAATGTTGCCAACAGATCGCTCGCTGAGCGTATTGAGCCCAAGCGGTGGTTGACTGATCGCCGAACTCGAAAGTCCGTAACTGAAACGAGGGCTGCCTCAGCTTCGCGGCTTGTCACCGATCCGCTGAATGATCGCATCCCTGATACCGGTCTTGAGAATTTTACCGACCGCACTCTTGGGCATGTTTTCGAATACATGGACAAATTTCGGTGCTTTAACCGATCCCAGCTCACCTTTCACGAACGCGATGACGTCAGCAGTATCAATCTTCATCCCTGGCCTGACTTCTACTGCGGCATGCACGGCTTCGCCCCAGTGATCGTCCGAAATACCAATGACGGCGGATTCCGCAATCGCTGGATGCTGCGACAAGACGGTTTCGACGTCGCTCGGATAGACATTGAAGCCGCCTGTGATGATGACCTCGCGCAGCCGGTCACGCAGAAAGAGATGTCCACGATCGTCGAAGACGCCGAGATCGCCGGTATGCAGCCATTGGTCCCGGATCGTCGCCGCGGTGTCGTCCGGCATGTTGAAGTAACCGCGCATCACGAGGTCGCCGCGAACCACGATTTCACCCTGCTCGCCCGGCGGTAGCAGATTGCCCTCACTGTCCATGATGCCGACATCCGTGAAAAGGCTCGGCCGGCCTGCGGACGCAAGATTTTCCTCCTGAATCATCTCGGCGGACGACACATGCGTGATGATCTGCGGCGCTTCGGTCTGGCCATAGGTGCCCGCAAGCACCGGTCCAAACGCGTCCTGCGCCTCACGGATACGCGCGGGGCGCATGGGCGCGCCGCCGTAGATAACATTTCGCAGCGACGGCGTGCGGGCGTTCTGCGTGCGCGCGGCGTCGACCAGCATCGTCACCATGGTGGGCGGCGAGAAGAAAGTCGTCACCTCATGCTCGGCGATCGCATGCAGCAGAGCAGCCGGCTTGGTGTCCTCGGGGAACACAAAGGCTCCCCCCGCGCCCAGGATCGGAAGTATATAGGTCGAGGCTCCATGCGTCAGCGGCGCGTTCACGAGGTAGCGATCTTTCGGCGTAAAGCCATAGGCGTGCCGCTGCGACACGATGTTAGCGTTCCAGCCGCGACAGGTCTGCATCACGCCCTTGGGAATGCCCGATGTGCCGCCGGTGAACTTGATCGCGGTCGTCGCGTCGAGCGGCAGGTAAGTCCGGGTAAAACGCCCGTCATGCTTAGCGGCGCGGTGAAACACGGTGTCATTCTTCGGGCCATCGAGCATGTAGGCCGTGACGCCATGTCCATCGATCCGCGCCGACATCGCCTCATCGAGCAGCATGGCGCCGGGCTGGATGAATTCTACAATGCGCTGCAATTCGGGATCGCCATTGCGCGGATTGAGCGCCACCCATGTCTTTCCCGCGGCGATGACGGCGAGAATGGCGACGAGATGTTCGACCGAATTCTTGCAGCCGACGCAAACGCGCATCTCCGGGCGCGGGTCCTCGGCCTTTAGAAACGCCGCGACGCTCATGACTTCGTTCGCCAGTTCAGCAAACGTCACGCGCCGATCCGGCGTGATGACTGCGACCTCACCCGGCATGCGCGCCGCGGCGCGAAAGAAGAACTCGATGGGCTGCATCAGGCACGGCCCAGAATGGTAACGACGGTCGCCGCTTCCTCCACGCCGAAGAAACCGCCGCCATTTTCCGCCGCTGCAAAACGCGCCCCGGAGACTTGCCGCGCGCCAGCTTCCCCGCGCAACTGCATCACCAGTTCATGCAACTGGATGAGTCCGGTCGCGCCGATGGGATGGCCCTTTGACACAAGGCCGCCTGACGTGTTGACGGGAATGCGGCCACCAAGCCGCGTTTCGCCGCGCTCGGCCATCGGACCGCCCTCCCCGGCCTGGCAGAATCCAAGATTTTCCGTCTGCAGAATCTCCGCATAGGCCGACGCGTCATGGACCTCCGCTACGTCGATGTCCGCGGGGCCAATGCCGGCTTGTGCATAGGCTTTGTCTGCTGCGATTTTGCCGATATGGCGGCTGAGATCATCGTGCCCGCGATTCGATCCACTCACCAGGGCTGTTCCCATCACCTCCACTGCGCGGCCGGGGCCGAAGCGCGACAGCGCATCCCCCGAACACACGACAATGGCCGCCGCACCATCGCTGATCGGCGCGCACATCGCCCGCGTCAGCGGCCAGGCCACCAGCTTGTCATTCAAGATTTCGTCTACCGACATGTCGTGGCGGTAGTGCGCCAGCGGATTCATCGTAGAGTGGAAATGGCTCTTGGAAGCTGCCGCCGCAATCTGCCGTGCGGTCGTGCCATGCATGCGCATGTGCTGGCGCGCCAGTGATGCATAGATATCCATGAAAACGCTGTGTTGGCCGGTGTCCCTGTGCGCCTCCGGTGGCAACTTGAGCCCATCACCGAGACCGAGCAGCACGGTCTTGCTGCGCCCCATATCGTGCACATCCCAGCCGCCAAGGAACGCCTGAAACATCAGGTCTTTTTTCTCAGGGTAGAACATCTTTTCCGCGCCAATAACGAGCGCGACCTCGCACAATCCAGCCTTGATCTGCGCGAAGGCCTGATTGAGTCCGGTCGAGCTTGACGCGCAGGCATTCTCGACATTCACAATCGGGATCGTTTCAAAACCCATCGACCGCAGAGCGCACTGACCGCGAATGGTGTTCTGGTTTTCCATCATGCCCTGGCGGGTATTGGAGAACCACGCGGCTTCGACATCTGCCAACGTCGCGTTGGCATCCTTGAGCGCCAGATCGACGGCCCTGCGCGTCAAATCCTTTACCGACTTGTCAGGATGGCGGCCGATCTCGGTCGAGCCAATACCGACAATGTAGACCTTGCCGCTCATGCTGGCTCTCCGAATCGGCTAGTGAATCAGGACTGGCACGCCGGTCGGACGACGGCTCGCTGTGCGGTCCATGAAAGTGATCTTGTCCGAGGCAAGCCGATAGCGCGGGAAGCGCGCCAGAAAACTCTTCACCGCCACGCGCAACTCCAGCCGCGCCAGCGCCGCACCGAGACAATAATGAACACCATGGCCAAGCGAAACATGGCGATTCGGATTTCGGCCGACGTCGATAGCGTCGGGCCGGTCGAACTGCGCCGGATCGCGGTTCGCCGCACCGATCATTATATGGAGAATCTGGCCCTTACGGATCTTGCAGCCGTCGACCTCAAAATCTTCGCGCGCAGTGCGAATGCCGCGCTGGGTCGGGGCTTCAAAGCGTAGGAATTCCTCGGCCGCAAGGTCGATCAGGTCCAGATTGCTCGTAAGCCTAGCAAGCTCGTCAGGAAACTGGTTCAAGCGCCATAGCGCCATCGCTATGGCGCTGCGTGACGTGCCCCCGCCCGCTGTAGCCATCATATTACAGGTCGCAAGAATTTCGAGATCGCTCAGCCGGTCTCCGCCGGCGTCGGCCTGCACCATGGCGCTGATCATGTCCGGGCCGGGTTTGCTGCGGCGCGCTTCGATCACCGGCATGAAGTATTTCTGTTGCGTGTCGAGAATGTCGCGCTGCTCCTGCGCCATCGCTTCCTTGTCGGGAGCGACCGGCTGGAACAAGAAGTTTGAGCAACGGTCGGACCAGTGCCGCATCATCATTTCGTCGCGGTCGGGCAAGCCGAGCAGGTCCAGCATCACCTGGGTCGGAATCCGTGCGGCGAAATCGAGATAGGCATCGAATCCCGGCTGTTGCGCCAGTGTATCGAGCAGGATATCGACGCGCCGCTGAATCATCGGCCGCGGGCGGTCGAGCGCCTGCGGCCGATTGGCCTTGATGAAGAGCGCTTTTAGCCGGTCATGATAAGCGTCGTCGCGATAGAGAAGCCAGCGGTTGTAGTGATCGACGATGTCGCTGAAGCGCCCCGCATTCACGCTCGGCAGGTAGGAATAGATCGTCTCTATCCGATCGACGCTGAGATCGTGACGATCTTGTAATTCGAACACATCTTTGTACCTGGTAAAGTACCACGCCTGCGCGATTTCCGACCAATGCACCGGATCGCGCTCGCGCATCTGCCTGTAATAGGGATATGGGTCCTGAATCGCTGATGCGGTGAATAAGCCGAAACTCTGCGAACGGGCGTCCATGATAGCGGTCTGGCTCACGCGTGACCCCACGCCCTGGTGCCGGCTTCGACCAGACGGCTGATCTTGAGTGTCTGGATATCGACCGTCACCTTGCTGGGCAGTACCGCGAACTTCGACATCGCCGCGCTGGAAAAGCCGCATTGCGGGCAGATTCCGAGGCGGTCCATCGGCGCATATTTTTGCGCATCCTCGATGCGGCGCATCAGCGCATCCATGGATTCGATTTCCGGATTCTTCGTGCTGACGATGCCCAAATATGCGCGCTTTCCTGTGGGGAGATGTTGCAAAGGCGCAAAGTCGCCAGCTCGCGGGGAATCGTATTCGAGCAAGAACGCATCAACATCGCATCGGTTAAAAAGCGCCTCGGCGATGGGCGCATAGCCACCATCGCCCATCCAAAGGCCTTCCATGTTACCGCGGCAGAGATGCATGCCAATGGTGAGGTCTGCCGGGCGGCCTGCGATCGCGCGATTCAGCACGTCGATGTAAAGGTTCACCAGCTTGTCCGGATCGTCGCCCTCGCTCTTTGCAAGATCGCGAATGTTCTTGTCGCACAGGAGCGCGAGCGGCACCTCGTCGAGCTGCAGGTAGCGGCATCCGGCATCGTAGACGTCCCGCAGCTCCTGCTGGAACACCTCGACCATGTCATCCCAGTATGCGTGATCATCCGAATAGACCTTGCGATCGACCGCTTCCTTGAACTGGCCAAAATGCATATGTGACGGGGTGGGCATCGTCACTTTAATGCGGTTATGTGCGACGGACTTCAGGAACTTGAAATCACCGGTGACAATCGGATGCTTGCGCTTGACCTTGTGAGAGACGACCGGCGCAGGTGCGGCGGTGGCGACGCCCTGATCATTGCGGAACGTCAGTTTAGAAGCGCGAAACTCGAACCCTTCGACCGCGTTGAGAAAGCCTCGTGACCAGCCGCCGCGCCGAAATTCGCCGTCGCTTACGACGGGAAGACCGAGGCGTTCCTGCATGGCGACGGCCTCGGTAATCATCTTGTTCTGAACTTCATGCAACTGTTCAAATGGCAACTTCCCAGCCTCCCAGTCACGCCACGCCTGTAGCAGTTCCGGTGGCCGCCTGAGGCTCCCGACATGGTCGACGGAATTCTGCGGGACGCGAGAAGCAGCCATGACGCCTCCTGATTTCCTAGACATTCGCAACAGCACGCGGCACTACGGAGGGCTTTATGAGCGAAGGAACAAGCGCAAGGATGCGATCGAGTTCTTCGGGCGTTGCCGCACCACCGAGAATGTGACGATCCGGCCGCAACACAAGGGCTCGCGCGCCGATGCGGCTGAGATAGCTGCTCGCTTCGCCATCGGCCGACACGACAACCGCATTTATGCGTTCGATCATGGCTAGCCTCTCCTGCGAAAGCGAAGTCGCGAAGTCCGGTGCGGCGAGCACTGCAAAGCGGTAGCCGGCGCGGTCATCCAAGCGCTGGCCATCGCCGAGGGTTGGCTGTTCGGCGCGCTGACCGGCGGGAGCTTCCGCCGATCCGTGCAGGCCAGGGCCAAGACGCGGCGCTAAAGGCTTGATCATGGTCGGCTTGGCGAGCAGCTCGGCGTCGCGCTTGCGCGCCTTGTCGGGATCGGTGGTCTGGATGACGCCTCCGAGTTCGACCGCGACTTCGATGTAGGCTCGGACATGCTCCATTCGCTCGATTTCGTAGCTGTCGAGCAGCAGATCAGGGGTGCGACCCTGCACCACATCACGCAACTTCCAGGCAAGATTGATGACGTCCCGCAAGCCGGACCCCATACCCTGGCCAAGGAACGGCGGCATCTGGTGCGCAGAATCGCCGGCCAGGATAAGGCGGCCATGCCGCCACTTTGTCGCCAGCGACGAATGGAACGTGTAGATGACCGCGCGCTCAATCTGCGATTTCGCCGGGTCGATCCTCCACGGTTTCAGCAGATTGTAGATCGAGTCCGGCCGGACGATCTTTATCGGATCGTCGCCGGGCATAAGCATGAACTCCCAGCGGTGTCGCTTGCCCGGCATCGGGATGAACGTCGTAGGCCGCGCCGGATCGCAATACTGGATCGCATCGACGATCTGGCCCGCTTCGTCCGCGGCTTCCGGAACTCCGGCGGGTGGTGTATCGAGAATCATGTCAAGCACGATCCAGCGCTCGTGCGAACGCAAATCCTGCAACGCAGCACCCATGACGCGACGCACCGTCGAGCGCGCGCCGTCGCAGCCGACGACATATCCCGCGGTCAGCGACGTCCGCTCTCCGTTGCTGAGGTTCTCGTATCGGACCTGCACATGATCGTCGCGCTCGTCGAGCGCGAACACATCGCTGCGTAACCTCACTTCGACATTACTGTATCGCGCGACGCCGGCGCGCAGCACACCTTCGAGTTCTGGCTGGAAGAAGCGGTAGGCATGATGCCAGCCGTCCGGACCAATGCCACCGCGCGCGATCAGAACGAGCAGCTTGCCTTCGGTGTTCACGTGGCGAATGTTGCGGCTGATACCGAGCTTAGGCAGCAGCGCTTCGGCAAGTCCCATGGTCTGGAACAGCCGCATGCCCTCGCCATCAAGCGATACCGCACGCGGCATGTGATAGACCGAGGGCTCGCGCTCGAGGATCGCGACCTTCAGGCCGCTCATGCCAAGCAGATTCGCCAACGCTGCGCCGACTGGCCCATATCCGACGATCGCAACGTCATAGTCGGGCGTAACCAAGACCGGCGGCCGCCTTAGCGGCCCCGCGCGATCTTCTTGGCCACCTCGGCCTGATATTCGGCGATCGGCCTGAAGCCCTTGGCGGTGCGGCAGAATGCATCGGACTTCGCGCGGATTTCATCGGCCGGCATCGACAGGTCGAGATCTTCGAGACACGGCTGCTCGATATACCATTGCGTATCACAGAAGATTTCGAGACGGTTGCCTTCGGGATCGCGGAAATAAAATGACCATGCGTTGCCATGGTCCATGCCACGCATATCGGTAACTTCCGGCTCGTCCTTCACGTTGCGCCAAACAGACTGCAGGTCCTCGACCGAGGCAACACGAAACGACATCTGGTTGATGTGGTTGTACGCGAGTTCCTTAGGACGGCCCGCGACCAGAATGACCTGATGGTGGTCCCTTGCATCCCAACTCGTGAAAACGATGTCCATGCCGCGCACCTTGCCGCGGTCCGTCACCGTGAAGCCGAGCACGCGGGTATAGAAATCCTCCATCTTCGGCACATCGTGAACGTAAATGCCGATGTGGCTCATGCTTAGCGGCACGCGCCGGTCTTCCGTGGCTTGGGCTGCGGCCGCTTGCGCCATAACGTTTCTCCCTTGTTCACTTTGGCGGGACGCTAGACCCGTATTTTTCACCCGGCCAGCGTTCTTGACTCGCTGTCCGCACAGTGGACAATCAACGGTGGGAGGAACAAAAAATGGCAAGAAATGCCAAAAGTGCCCAGACCAAGCCTGCGGCGAATTCTGCGAGGCGCGGCGGCACGGTACGTTCACTGGAGCGCGGGCTCGCACTCCTTGTTGCGATGAACCGGCGCCCACTCGCGTCCGTCTGCGAACTCGCAAATGACACCGGCCTGCCGCGGCCGACCGTTTATCGGCTACTCGACACACTGACCAAAACCGGCTTTGTGAGCCTCGATAGTGCCACCGACCGCTATCGTCCGGCCCACGGCGTGCGCTCGCTGAGCGACGGCTTCCTTGATGACGAATGGGTCACGGAAATCGCCGCTCCGATGATGGCTGAGTTCACGCGCGAGCATGTCTGGCCGGTCAGCCTGTTCACCTTCGAAGCCGGCAAAATGCTGGTGCGCGACACGACGCACCGTGTGAGTGCACTTTCGATTGACTACGGCATGGTCGGCAAGCGCATGGGCATGCTGCGCACCGCTGGCGGCCTCGCCTATCTTGCGTTCTGCCCGGACAACGAACGCAGGGTGATTCTCGATCTCCTCGCACAATCCGACGAGCCGGACGATCAGCAGGCGCGCGAAGTCCATATGCTCGATGGCCTGTTCAGGTCGATCCGCGCGAACGGATATGCAAGGCAGGAGCGCGTCATCAATCCCAAGGCTGCGAGCATTTCCGTGCCAATCCTTGTCGGGCGTCGAGTCCATGGCTGCATGTCGCTCATTTTCATCGCCTCGGCTATGACCATGAGCGAAGTGGAAAAGAAGCTGCTGCCACCTTTGCAGGCCATGACGACGAAGCTCGCCCGCGCGTTGCAATCGGACGTCGTCAGCCCGGCCAGACTTGTGGTAGCCACAGCGAGATGAGCGGGAACAGCGTCAGCAGCGCCAGCAGCAAGAGATCGGCGACAATGAAGGGCGTCACGCCGCGATAGATCGTTTGGAGAGAGATCTGCGGCGCGAGACCGTGCAGGATAAACACGATGATTCCTATGGGCGGAATGATCATCCCCAGTTCAA
>CAZIKZ010000023.1:0-24672 GCA_964539845.1 uncultured Hyphomicrobiales bacterium | reverse complement strand
AATGCGCATAGCGTGCCGCGTTGGTCACGAGATTGGCGAGACAGCGTTTGAACGCAGCCGACTTCACGGTGACGATCGGTTGTCCGGTGAATTCCACGGTCGCCTTGTGACCGGTGCGTTCGGCGTCGTCCTTCAGTTCCTCCAGGAAGTCCGCCATGTCTGTCGGCGAGGCCTGTTCGCCCATGTCGCCGCGTGCGAAGGCGAGATATGCCTCCAGCATGCGCTGCATCTCGTCGACGTCCTTCTTCAGGGCGTCGATTTCCGGTGCATTGCCGAGCAATGCCAACTCAAGCTTGAAGCGGGTCAGGATCGTACGCAGGTCGTGCGAGACGCCGGCGAGCATCGTCGTACGCTGCTCAATCGCGCGTTCGACGCGCAGCTTCATCTCAATGAAGGCGACCGCCGCGCGCCTTACCTCGCGCGCGCCGCGAGGCCGGAAATTCGGCATGTCGCGGCCCTTTCCGAACGCTTCGGCGGCGTCGGCGAGACGCAGGATCGGGCGGATCTGATTGCGCAGAAAGATGATCGCTACGGTCAGCAGCACGAGCGAGGTGCCGACCATCCAGAACAGGAATATCTCGGAATTCGAGGCATAGGCCGCGCTGCGCGGCGCAAACACGCGCATCACGGCGTTATCGAGCTGGATACGGATCTCGACGAGCGCGGATTTGCCGACCGTGTCGATCCAGAATGGCCGTTTGATCTTGCGAAGCTCAACCGACAGCGCCTGATCAAGCAGCGAGAAAAATGGCTTCGGTCCCGGAGGCGGCATTTCGGTCGCCGGCAGAAAATCCACCACCAGTCCGAGCCGCTCCTGCGCGATCCGGCGGATTTGCACATTCTGCGCATCCTGCGGATAACCGCGATAGACATCGATCAGCGCCGCGATGTCGGACACGACCGCCGACGACAGCTTCTGCGTCACCGAGTTCCAGTGCCGCTCCATGAACACGAAGGCGACGACCGATTGCAGGATCACCATCGGCGCGATGATGATGAGCAGCGCGCGCGCATAGAGCCCGGTCGGCATGAAGCGCTTGATGCTCTTGCCAAGCCGGTCCCACGCCACATTCACCCGATAGGCGGCGGAGCGTATGGTTTGCAGGCCGACGTCGAGACTGGCCATGCTCGCCTCAAGGAGAAACGACGAGGCGATAACCGATGCCGCGTACGGTCTGAACGAAAAGCGGATTAGCGGGATCGCGCTCGATCTTGCGGCGCAGCCGGTTGACCTGGACGTCGACGGCGCGCTCGTTGGCAGCCGGATCGTTGCCGGCGAGCGAAAGCCGCGGCACTGTTTCGCCGGGCGTCGCCGACAGAACTCGCAGCATGTCGCGCTCGCGATCGGTGAGGCGGACGCTTTCCTCGCCGCGCTTCAGTTCGCCGCGGGCAATATGGAACATGAAGTCTCCGAACCGCACGGATTCGACCGGCGCCAGCGCGGCTGGCTGAGCGCGCTTCAGGATGTTGGCGATGCGCAGCGACAGTTCTCTCGGTTCAAAAGGCTTTGCCACGTAATCGTCGGCGCCGATCTGCAGACCTTCGATCCGCATCGCGGTCTCATCACGCGCGGTCAGCATGAGGATCGGCACGGTCGATGTCGAGCGCAGCGACTTGGCGAGGTCGAAGCCGCTCTCGCCCGGCATCATGACGTCGAGAATGAGAAGATCGAAATGCAGACCGTTGAGCTTGGCCCGCGCTTCTGCCGCGTTGTCGGCGGTGGTCACGCGATAGCCTTCGGCCGCGAGAAATCGCGACAACAGGTCGCGGATGCGGCGGTCGTCGTCGACGACCAGCAGGTGCGGTGCGTCGTCGGCTGGACCTACCGGAGCCGGGCGGGTGATCTCCATCGATAGAACCCTCAGGGCTTGCCCTGCCTCAGCCGATCCGCGCGCGTGATGAGTTGCAGTACGTGATCGCGCTCGCGACTGTCGATCATCGCGATCAGGAAATTGCGGGCATCCTCGTGCGCGCCCGGGCCCAAGTCGGCAAGGGCGCGCGCGACGCGCTCAGTCTGGAGGTTCGCGAGTTTCATGGCCAGCGCTTCGCCCTTGGGCGTGGCATAAAGAAGGCGCTGCCGACGGTCGCTTTCGCCTTCCTTCTGCAGCACATAATCCTGATCCACGAGCTGTTTCAGGACCCGGCCGAGCGATTGCTTGGTGATGTTGAGGATGTCCAGCAGGTCCGCGACTTTGATGCCCGGATGCCGGGTCACGAAATGCACCACGCGGTGGTGCGCGCGGCCGAACCCGAATTTTGCGAGCGCCTCGTCGGCATCGCCGACGAAGTCGCGATAGGCGAAAAACAGGAGCTCGATCAGATCCCATACCGGCTCGCCGGCTGGCCGGGCAGGGCCTGCGTCTGATGTGCCGAGGCGGTCGCGAAGCGGTGTGACGGACATTCTGATATTAGACCGTTATTTAGGTCAGTAGTATTGACATATTTACGGAAGATTGTTACCCAAAGAGTGGATACAGCGAAATATCCTGCTCTTTCGGCTCCGAGTCGGTTCCGGCGCGCTGTGCGTCGGTTAGCTCGGACAATAATGGGAATGGACGGATCAGGCAAAAAAGCCCGATGAATGTCCGCACCGAGCTTCGCCAAGGAGGAAGCTGATGTCTGTGCCCTTCGATCAATTGCCAGGCATGATCTGGTTCGACGGCAAGCTCGTCCCCGGGCCCGAGGCCAAGATTCACGTGCTGACGCACGCGCTGCATTACGCCAGCGCCGTGTTCGAGGGTGAGCGCGCCTATGGCGGCGAAATCTTCAAGAGCACCGAGCATTCGGAGCGACTGAAGAAGTCGGCCAACATCCTCGATTTCGAAATTCCGTATTCGGTTGCCGAGATCGACGCGGCGAAGCGCCTGGTGATCGAAAAAAACGGCATGCCGGATTCCTACGTGCGCCCGATCGCCTGGCGCGGTTCCGAGCAGCTTGGCGTGTCGGCGCAGAACAATGCGATCCATCTTGCCATCGCGGTTTGGCAATGGCCGAGCTATTTCGACCCCGCCCAGCGGCTGAAGGGCATCAAGCTCGATCTTGCCGAATACCGGCGCCCCGATCCGCGCACCGCGCCATGCCTGGCCAAGGCTGCGGGTCTCTACATGATCTGCACCGTGTCGAAGCATCGCGCCGAGCGCCGCGGTTTTGCCGACGCGATGATGCTCGACTGGGAGGGCCGGGTTGCCGAATGCACCGGCGCCAACATCTTCTTCATCAAAGACGGCAAGGTCCACACGCCGACTGCGGACTGTTTCCTTGACGGCATCACCCGCCGCACCGCGATCGATCTCGCCAAGCGGCGCGGCATCGAGGTGATCGAGCGGCGGATTATGCCGGATGAACTCTCAGGTTTCGCCGAATGCTTCATCACCGGCACGGCGGCGGAAGTCACGGCGGTCGCTCAGATCGACAAGTGGAATTTCACTCCGGGTTCCATCACCAAGCAGCTGATGGACGATTACACCGCAGAAGTGCAGCCGAAGTCACGCGCGGCGTAATCTCGTCGTTGCGGGGCGCGCGCCGGCGCGTGAATCCGCAATGACAGCTACGATTTCACCCACCGCGCTGCGGCGTTGTCATCGCTCTGTTTGGCCGCGACCCAGTCCTTGCCGTCCGGCCGCTCCTCGAGCTTCCAGAACGGCGCTTGCGTCTTGAGATAATCCATTAGGAAAGACGCGGCCTCGAACGCTGCCTGGCGATGTGCGGATACCGTGACCACTAGCACGATATTGTCGCCCGGCGTCATGCGTCCGAAACGGTGGATCACGGTGACGCCCTGCAGCGGCCAGCGCGCCTCAGCTTCGGCAACGTGGCGTGTGATTTCCTCTTCGGCCATGCCGGGATAATGCTCGAGCGTCATCGCGCTCACGCCGTGCCCGCCTTCGTGATCGCGGCAGATGCCGGAGAACGTCACGACCGCGCCGATATCGGTGCGCCCGCCGGTCAGCTTCGCGGCTTCCGCGGCGGCGTCGAAGTCCTCGCGCTGCAGGCGGATGGTCGCGGTCATCATCCCCCCGTCATCGGCGGGAAGAAGGCGATCTCACGTGCGCCGGTGATCGAAGTGCCGGGCTGCACGTGCTTGCGATCGATGGCGGCACGGATCACCTTCGGGTTTTCGAAGGCGTAGGCATATTCCTCGCCGCGACCGGCAAGCCAGGTCATCAACTCCGCCACGGTGCCGACGGCGGCGGGCGGTGCGACCTCTTCGTCCGTCTTGCCGATGCGCTCGCGCACCCACGCGAAATACAGAAGCTTCATACCGAAATCCGACCGATCAGTTCGTCATTTCCGGTTGCCGCTACAGCGACCAGGAATGGCCACCGGATATTGCGCCGTGCTTCATTCGTCGATGATATGCCGCAACCCGGCGCGGAAATAGTCCCAGCCGGTATATAGGGTCAGGATCGCGGATACCCAGAGCAGCACGAGCCCGATGCTGGTGGTCAGCGCCAACGGTTCGTCGCCGTGGGTCCAGCGCCATTCCATGAAGCTGTGCGGCAGGTAATGGTCGACGGCCTCGCCGCCAAGCAGGAAACCGATCGAGACAAGCTGCAGCGTGGTTTTCCATTTGGCGAGTTGCGTCACCGGAACGCTTACGCGCAAATCGGCGAGATATTCCCGCAGGCCAGAAACCAGAATTTCGCGGCAGAGGATGATGATCGCGGCAAACAGCGACCAACCCTTGATGGTTTCGTCCGCCGCGAGCATCAAGAGGCAGGAGGCAACCAGAAGCTTGTCGGCGATCGGATCGAGCATCTGGCCGAGTCGCGATTGCTGACCCCAACTGCGTGCGAAATAGCCGTCGAAAAAATCCGTAATGGCGGCGGCGATGAAAATCGCGAGCGCGACCAGCCGGAGCCAGAGCCCGCCCTGCAAAATCGTCTGCCAATACATGCAGGCGACGACCATTGGCACGGCCACGATCCGGCAATAAGTCAGCACATTCGGCAGGGAAAAGGCGCCCCCCGACATGCGTTGCGACGACACGGAATTCATGGCGTCAGCGAACACACCCGGCCCGCATCCGTCAACCCGTGACAAAGGAATGCCGCCACTTGTCCCCGCGCCTTCCGGAAATCCGCAAAACCGGTCTGAATCAGGCCGTCCGATCATGAAAAAAGTCATAGATGCGGCGCGCGGTGTCGGCATTGACGCCTGGAACTTTCGCAAGATCGGCGAGGGAGGCGCGTTCGATGGCTTTCAGCGTGCCGAAGTGGTTGAGCAGCGCCCGCTTGCGGGTGGGGCCGATGCCGGGAATCTCCTGCAGGCCTCCCTCCCGGATGTCGCGTTTGCGGCGGGCCCGGTGCGAACCGATCGCAAAGCGATGGGCCTCGTCGCGCAGCCGCTCGATGAAATAGAGCAGCGGATCGCGTGGCGGTAGCCGGAACGGCTCGCGCCCCTCCATGAAAAAGGTCTCGCGGCCGGCGTCGCGGTCCGCCCCCTTTGCGATAGAGATCAGCGGGACGTCGGTGACGCCAAGCTGCGCCAGCGTCTCGCGCGCGGCCGTCAGCTGGCCCTGTCCGCCATCGATCAGGACAAGATCGGGCCACGGGGTGTCGGCGCGTTGGATATCGTTTGTGTGCTCCTCAGTGTCCGCGAGTTGCTCCCTCCCCCCCTGCGGGGGAGGGAGAGAGTCAGCGGACGGCGCTGCGCGCGGATGCTCACTCATCAGCCGCTTGAACCGCCGTTCCAGCACCTCTCGCATCATGCCGAAATCGTCGCCCGGCGTGAGATCGTCGGAGCGGATATTGAACTTGCGATACTGATTTTTCACGAAGCCTTCCGGACCTGCGACGATCATGGCGCCGACGGCATTCGATCCCTGGATGTGGCTGTTGTCGTAGACCTCGATGCGCCGGGGCAAAGCGCCAAGTCCGAATAACTCGCTGAATGATTTCAGCAGCGCTTGTTGTGACGAGGTCTCCGCAAGCTTGCGTCCGAGCGCTTCGCGCGCATTGGCAAGCGCGTGATCGATGACGTCGCGTTTTTCGCCGCGTTTAGGCCGGCTCACCTCGACGCCATGGCCGCTCTTGGTCGACAGCGCTTCTGCAAGCAGCGCGCGTTCGGGCAGCTCTTCCGAGACCAGGACGAGGCGCGGACAGGGCTTGTCGTCATAAAATTGCGCGACGAAGGCATTGAGCACTTCATCCGCCGGCACGCCGCGATCGGCCTTCGGGAAATAGGCGCGGTTACCCCAGTTCTGGCCGGTCCGAAAAAAGAAAACCTGTACGCAATTGTATCCGCCGGCCTGATGGATCGCGAACACATCGGCATCATCGACGCCGCGCAGATTGACGCCCTGCTGTGACTGGATCACCGAGAGCGCCGCAAGGCGGTCGCGATAGATCGCCGCGCGCTCGAAATCGAGGCTCTGCGAGGCTTTTTCCATTTCCTCGGCCAGCAATTCCTTCACCGCGTGACTTCTGCCGGACAGGAAGTCGCGGGCTTCGCGCACGAGCTCGGCATAGGCATCGGGCGTGATCTCGCCGGTGCAGGGTGCCGAGCAGCGCTTGATCTGATGCAGAAGGCAGGGGCGGGTGCGACTCTCATAGACCGCGTCGGAGCAGGAACGGATGAGGAAGGCGCGCTGCAGCGCGGTGATCGTGCGGTTCACCGCCCAGACCGACGCGAACGGGCCGTAATAATCGCCCGCTCGGGCACGCGCGCCGCGATGTTTCAGGATCTGCGGGGCCGGGTGGTCGCGGCTGATCACGATATACGGAAACGACTTGTCGTCGCGCATCAGCACGTTGAAGCGCGGCCGCAGACGCTTGATCAGATTGGCTTCGAGAAGCAGCGCCTCGGTCTCGGTGCGCGTTGTAACGAATTCGAGTGAGGCGGTCGCCGCGATCATCCGCGCGATCCGGCTGTCGTGTCCCGTCGGACGCGCATAGGATGCGATGCGCTTCTTGATGCTGTTCGCCTTGCCGACATAGAGCACGTCGCCCGCTGCATCGAGCATGCGATAAACACCGGGTGTCGACGGCGCGTGCTTCAGATACGCCGCTATCGTTGCGCGCCCGCCCGCGAGCGAAGGCTGTGCCTGCGCGCCCGCCGCGGCATCAGGCTCAGGCAGGGGCAGGCCCTGATCCTCGTCCTCGTCGGCGAGGTCGAGCTCCGGCTCGATATCGGTTTTGCGGCCATTCATGGGAGACGGTTCAGATGTTTCCGGCGATCACGTTGCGCAAGGGCTGTTTCGCGTAACGCCGCCTGCCACGTGCGGTCAATGGATCGTTAACAGAGGTTTCCGTGTTTTTTACGATCCGTTAGCGATGCGTTTAGCTCCTCGCCCCGATTCACGACTGTTTAACTTAAACAACCCGATAACTCGAAGCTGAAAAGGCCATGTATCGGCCGCCGGCGCGGGTCAGCTCCCGCGCATATCCGCAAGAACTGCGGGAATCGGTGCAGGAGTGAGTGAGATGAAAAAGTCGCTGATCGCAGTCGCCGCCCTTGCGACAGTCGTGATTTCGGGTCACGCGCAGGCTGCGGACATGGGTTATCGGCAATATGCGCCGCCGCCTCCGCCCCAGCCCGTTCGATGGATCGGCCCGTATTTCGGCGGCAACGTCGGTTATCTGTGGGGCGACGTTGACGGGAACCCGGCCAAGCCTTCGGGCGTCGCCGCCGGTATCCAGGCTGGCTACAATTGGCAGAGCGGGATTTTCGTGATGGGGCTCGAAGGCGATCTCAACATCTCGAACGCCGACGACACCTTCGCGCCGTGGAAATTCTCCAATCCCTGGTTCGGCACGTTGCGCGCGCGCGCCGGCGTGGCGCCATGGAACAACATGCTGTTCTACGCGACCGGCGGTGTCGCCTTCGGCGGGCTTGAGGCCGAGCTCAACGGGCTGACGGAAAACCGCAGCCATATCGGCTGGACCATCGGCGCCGGCGCGGAATACGCGCTCACGCAGAACTGGTCGGTCAAGGCTGAGTATCTGTATCTGGGCTTTGCCGATCGTGCCTACACGGTCACCGGCGCCGATCATGGCTTCGACGCCAATCTCGTCCGGTTTGGGTTCAACTACCGGTTTTGAGCCACACCGTCATTGCCGAGCTTGACCCGGCAATCCATCTATCTTTCGAAACATGATGGACCCGCGGGTCAAGCACGCGGGTGACAGCAATGGACGCGGCGCCTTGTCAAGCCGCAACGCGCGTCTGTTCGAACGCCGGCACCTGCGCAGCGAAGCGGTCGAGCCAGCCGACAAGCTTCGGATATCTGGCGCGCCATGCGCCGGCGAACCGCAAGTCCTGATATCCGAGTGCGCATGCGAGCGTGATCTGGCCGACATGCGGCACCGGATCGAGTGCCTGCGGATCCGCTTCGAGCGAAGCGAGCCCACGCGCAACCTTGTCAGCCTGATAATCGAGCCATGGCTGATGACGGATGTCCTCGGGACGATAGCGCGCTTCGTACACCTGAAGGATCGACGCATCCATCATGCCGTCGCACAGCGCTTGCATTCGCAGCGCCGCGAAGCGCGCGACGGTCTCGCGCGGAATGATGCGGCCGCCGCCGGCGACATGATCGAGATAGTCCAGGATCACGCGCGAGTCGAAGAGCGTTTGTCCGTCGTCGAGCACAAGCGTCGGAATCTTGCCGAGCGGATTCTGCGTGCGCAATTCATCGGAGGCGTTGTTGGTGTCAGCGGCAACGATTTCGAGTCTGTCGGACAGGCCGAGCACGCTCGCTGCGATCTTGACCTTTCGCCCGAACGGCGAAGGCGGTGCGGAACGGAGGATCATGGGCATTCCTGAATGGGAAAAAATCATTGTGTCGGCGGTCGCGTATCGCGCCGCGCGCGGGCACGTTAAGGCAATAGCTGTTCGAACGCTCGTGTTATCCGGTGATCACGAGGTTGACGGCCTTCGGCCCTTTGCCCTTTTTGTCGGGCTCGACGTCGAAGCTGATGCGCTGTCCTTCGGCAAGTACCTTCAGGCCAGCCTGCTCCACCGCCGTGATATGGACGAACACATCGCGTCCGCCATCGTCCGGCTTGATGAAGCCATAACCGCGCTCACCATTAAAAAATTTAACGATTCCCGTTTGAGCCATCGTGGGCCCCTTTCCCGCAATTGCTAAGCCGCCGTCCCTTACGGCGGCTCGGCCGGACATTCACAATCGGGGAAAGCGTCAGCCTTTCTTGGGCCTCGGTCACTCCGCCGGCCCCCTTCAGAGGGCAGAACGTCAAAGCCAGCGCATTAGTAAAGACCAACGCCGAGCATGTGAAAAGAGGATTGCAGCAGGAATTCAGGACGATGCGAGCATCGCAATACGAATTTCGCATCGTTCGCCTGGCCAAAACACACGCGCGAGCGCGGGCAGCAAAATTTGCGCGTCGTCTTGGAGAGTCCAGGGTGGGTTGACGACGATCAGGCCGGTACCGCGCAGCTTGGTACCCATGTCACCAATGCGAGACAGTTCTATCTGCAACGATTTTGCGAGGCCGAGGCCAGAGAGACGTTTGATGAAGCGGATGTTTTCGCGCGCGTCCTTGATCGGATACCAGAGCATGATTGTCCCGCCCGGCCATTTACGATGCGCGGCGCCAAGCGCATCAGCCGCGTGCTGCAATTCATTCTCCCGCTCGTAGGGGGGATCGATCAGAACAAGACCGCGCTTTTCCTTCGGCGGGATATACGCATTGAGCGCGGTCCAGCCGTCGATCGCGATTGCCTTGATACGCGCATCGCCGTGGAGGTTGCGCGACAGCGCGCGCGCCGCGCCGGGTTCAAGCTCGCATGCGATCAGCCGATCCTGCGGGCGCAGCCATTGCCGGATCAGCAGCGGTGACCCGGGGTAGCATTTGAGTGCGCCCTCCCGGTTGCAAGCCGCGAGCGCCGCCAGATAGGGCTCGAGCAGCGCGGCGGTCTTTGCCTCGAACGGATGGTGCCAGACGCGGCCGATCCCGTCTTGCCATTCGCCGCCGCGCCGCGCTTCGTCGCTCTGCAGGTCGGTGACACCGGCGCCCGCATGTGTGTCGATGACGCGGAAGGCTGCGTCCTTGTTCTTCAGATGCGCGATCACGCACGCAAGCAGAGCGTGCTTGATGACATCGGCAAAATTGCCGGCATGGAAAGCGTGTCGATAATTCATCGGGCGCTAGCAGGGGCACCGGCGAGGGCCGTTCGTCAAGCGGTCCTCGTCAGAATCGTCCCGGCCGGTCAGCGCTTATGGTCGCGCAGTCCGAACGTGGTGCGCGCCTTGATCTTTGGCGCCGCCGGCTGCGACGGTGCGAGGACGCGCAGCGGAGGTGACGCGGGCTCGTCGTCGGACGAATCGCGCCGCTTCGTGAGCCAGCGCGGCAACTGGACAATGCGCGCCAGCGACCGGATCGAGACGAGAAGCGCCGCAGGCAGGCCGATCAGATGCACAAGCAGGATGGGGACGGCGAGTACGATCGCGCCGGGCTGGACGGTTGCGGCGGCAACATAGACCGGCGCCCAAACCGTCACGGACAGCGCGGTGTTGGCGAGAGCGGCGACGAAGGCGAGCGGCGAGGCGGAATCGCACATCCAGTAAAACAGCAACTGGGAACCGACCGGCCGGCAGACGCCGCCGAAGATGTGCGGCCCATAATCCAGGGCCACAAAGGTGATCGCCCATAGCGCAATATAGGCAAGCCCGAGCTGAAGGGTGGCGACGTGAAGATAAGCTTTCAGGCGCGACATCGTTTGACCGCAGGACGTGGACCGCGCGAAGGCTAGAAATCAACGATTGCAATGCGGTTTCCCGTATCATTCGGATTTTCGACGAATCCGCGATGGGGCAGCTTCGATCGCCGTCCGCGATCAGCCGCCGCGAACCGGCGGCATCATCACCTTGTCGCTGCGGCAGGAGCGGCGGTCGACCTCCGGGCAGCTGCGGAACTGCAGATCCTTCGACATGCAGATGCGGACTTCGCTCAGCCGCCGGTGATCGCAGGTGACCGTGATGGCGTCCGCTGACAGACCCGGATTGATCTCGATGAAGGCTTTTTCGACATCATCCGGCGTGACCGCGAGATAGTTGGTGATGTCCTGGAATTTGGTCGGAATCTGAACCGACTCGCGCGCCTTGCGCACGGTGTCGAAATATTTCTGCCCGTCCAGGCCGGAGCAGGTGCCGTGCCGGTCCCACTGGTTAAAGACAAGCCGCGGCGATGGCATGATGTCCAGCATCGTGTTGACGATGTTGCGCGACAACCGCGGCGCAGGCACCTGACATTCGCGCGGGAAGCCGCGCTCGTATTGCGGCCACAGCCCGTGGACGACAAATGAATAGGGGCGATCGCCGGCGCATTGCTGGATGTTGGATCGGCCGCCATTTCGTTCCCGCGAGACTTCGCAGAACGAAGGCGACCACGACAACGCGAGCACGTAGAAGTCGAAGTGGCCAGGCTGATTGCGCTGATCGCGCCGGTTATCGGACTGGAAGCGCTGCTGGGAGCGTTCTTGTGCAAGACGTTCTTGCGCGAAGCGCTCGCCTACTGCCGGCGCGACGTCATGCTGCGCATCCTGCGCAAACGCCGCGACCACCATGATCAGAGTGAAGGCAAGGGTGACCGCAATCCGGTCCGTGATCGTCGTCGTCATAATACGCCCCCGACGGAAAATTCACCGCGGCCAGGCTAGCGCGGCGCAAAGAACATTACAAGAACAAATAGAAAATGAAACGGGGATATCAGGGTCGCATCATGCGGCAGGCCGGATTGCTCGACCAGTTGCGATCAAGGCCGACCACGCACCATTCCACATCCCAGGTCGAGCCGA
The DNA here is from genome assembly GCA_964539845.1 of uncultured Hyphomicrobiales bacterium. GTDB lineage: Bacteria > Pseudomonadota > Alphaproteobacteria > Rhizobiales > Xanthobacteraceae > Pseudorhodoplanes. Next base: position 12,912 of record CAZIKZ010000023.1, on the reverse strand, counting down.
TCATCCCCATGTCTTCGCCGATCAGATAATGCACGGGACGCCAAACCCCGTCCGACAACAAAGCGCGGGCCGTGCAGAAGCGCCGCGGGATCGTGTCCGGTGCCCACGGGCGATTTGCGGTCTCGTGCACCCCGTCAAATTTCACGATTCCGAGGCGTGAATTCCAAAACGCTGATTCCTTGCCGCCGAAACGGAGCTGAATGGTGCCGAGCGCCCAACCGCTGTCACACTCCGGCAGCTTCCCGCTGTAGCGCGGTCCGCTCATCCAGAAGTTTTTCTCGAGCCAATTGGCTGCGTTGGCCTGCGACGCAAAGCCCAGCACCGCAGCAAGTGCGGCGAGCACGAAAGATATGCGTCTGACGAACATGGTTCCCCCAAAACCTAGCCGGTAGACGGTGCCGGGGCGCACCGGTCCGGTCAAGGGGCCGTTGGCAGCTTGCGGTGCGTTGCCTGCGTTTTCTGCCAGAGTGTTGCACGCACCCTTTTGCACAGCCTTTGCGGGGGCCCGCCGCATATCCCCTTACCGCGTGACGGCTTCCGGAGGATACTGCGACCGAGAATCGCCCTCTTGCGCGGCGTCAGGCGCGCCGTCGGGGTGCGCGGGGAGCGGGATGCCAGCAGACGCTGTTGCTCCGACGCCAAGCATGTTCGGCTTGCGTGCGGCAAGCCGGCTGATGCTGGAAGTGATTCCGCCCTGGACCCAGGAATTGGGCCTTCTGATCGAGGCCGTCGAAGCATGGCGCCCCTCCGGCGCCGCACCTGGCTGGTGTCCCGGCGCGGTTCTGCGGCTGCCTTTCACCCGAAAACTTTGCCCGGACGGCAAGACAATCTCGCCGCAGGCGCTCATGGCGTTTGCGGATGCTGCGATGATGTTTGCCTGTGCGGCTGCCTGGAATGGCTATCGGCCGATGACCGCGGTCGATCAGACGGCGCATTTCCTCGGGCCGGGTCATTTCGATCTGCTTGCCGACGCGAGGATCATCCGGGCAGGCACTACGACCAGCTTCGGTCGGGTCTCGATTTTCGGTGCATCCAACCGCCATCCGGTGGCGATGATGTCAGGCGCCTATACGATGGTTTAGGGAGAAAACGGAACACCTGTCGCACGCTCACGTTGTCCTGCTCGATAAGTCCGATCGAGAGGCCATCGTCATGAAGCACATTCTTCCCATCGCCGCTGCCGCAATGCTGGCCGGGAGCGCTGCCGCCGCCTTCGCTCAGGCGACGCCAACACCGGCTCCCGGGCAGGCGGGTGACGATCCGTCGATGGCACAGCCGAAGGGATCCACGCAGCCCGCGTTGCAGGCACCGCAGCCCGCGCAGAATCCGGAATCCACGGTTGGTCTGGCCCCGACCGAACAGCCGATCAACAACATCAAGCCCCGCGTGGCGGGTGAGTTCGTGCCGTCATCGCAGGAAACAGCGGCGCATAATGCTTCGATCTTCGAGCATGACATGCAGCCGGTTCTGACCCACACCTTCAATTTCACGGACGAGCAGCGGCGTACAATCGTCGATGCGCTGGCGCAGGAGAAGGGCCGTTCGTCGAAGAGCGGCATTGATCTCGAGGAGACGATGGTTGTGCCGCCATCGGTCGAAACCAAGCCGGTGCCCGATCGGATCGGCCAACAGATGCCCTGGGTGAAACCGTACTATTATGTGAAGACCGGAGATCAGATTGCGCTGGTCAATCCGCTTGGCAACTACGTCGTCGCCATTATCGAATAATCAATGATAGGGCTCTAAGTGACCTGCGGCGGCCACTGGCCGTCGCAGTGCGTTTTGCGGACAAGGGACATGGCGGACAGACGGGGTCTCAGACTGGTCGGCTTCGCTTATGGAGCCGTGGTGGCGATCGTTTCGCTGATCGCGCTCGTCGTCGTCACCTCCCATGTCAACATGGCGGTCGAGGCGCATCCCGACCCGGTCGTCGCGTCGACCCGTTAACGTTCTTCTTTCTTGGGAACCCGTCGCGGCGGGATCGCGTTGTGCTCCGGAAATCAACGGAGCAGAGACATGGCGCATCCCTCGACCGAAAAGCGCGGCGGCAACCCCGATCTCAAGAAGCAGCCGGCCCAACGCGCAGATTTGCGCGAGTTGGAGAAGAAGCTTGAGCAGGGGCTTGAGGAAAGCATGGCCGGTTCCGATCCGGTCAGCGTTACCCAGCCGGCTTCGGGCAAGTCCAAACGCAAACATTGATTCCGGATGTTATGATGCCGAAGCTCACACATTGGTGTGCTTTGCTGATCACTGCGTGGTTGATGCAGCCTGTTGCGCCGTCTTTTGCACAGGCTACCGGCAGTGGTGCACCTGCGCCGGGAATTGGACTGACCTCGGACCACAAGCGCACAATCTATCGCGAGGTCGGCAACGAACCCGCGCGGGCCGTTCCGGACGGTAGCCAGGTCGCAATCGGTGCCGAAATTCCCAACTCGCTGATGCTGAACGAAATGCCGGTCTCAGTGAAGGACCAGATCGGGCTTCTGCGCGATTTCAAATTCGCGAAGATTTCAGATGAAACCATCGTGATCGTCGACCCGGCGCAGCGCCGGATCGTCGACATCGTCACCAAGGCCGACGGAACCCAATAGGCCGCGTCCGGGGGGCTTCCGGTACAAACTCGCGTGAACCACGCCGACATTGCGCCGACACGGCTTGGATAGCCCGGGTGGCGCTGGTAGAATTTGCCAGTCGATCCTGTCGGAAGGTTTGCGCGATGCGGCGTCTCGCGACGATAATCTGCAGCCTTTGGGCATTAACACTGGCTATCGGCGAAGCGAGCGCCGAAAAGCGTGTCGCGCTCGTGATCGGCAACAGCGCCTATCAAAATGCCAGCCAACTGGCCAATCCCGGCAAGGATGCCAATGCGGTCGCGGCTCTCTTCCGCGATTCCGGGTTTGCGGTGGTCGAGACCAGACTCGACCTCGGCAATCTCGAATTCAAGCGCGTCGCCCGCGACTTCACCGCGGCGGCCCGCGATGCCGATATCGCGGTGGTGTATTTCGCCGGTCATGGCATCGAAGTGAACGGTACCAATTATCTTCTGCCCGTGGATGCCAAACTGGTCAGCGATTTCGATGTCGAGGATGAAGCGCTCTCGCTCGATCGGGTGATGCGCGCTATCGAACCGGCGAAGCGTCTGCGCCTCGTTATTCTCGACGCATGCCGTGACAATCCCTTCGTGCGCACCATGCAGCGCAGCGTATCGACCCGTAACATCAGCGGCGGGCTTGCAAAGGTGGAGCCGGCCTCGACCGACACGCTGGTCGCTTTCGCGACCAAGCCCGGCTCGACGGCGGACGACGGCCTGGGCGACAACAGTCCATTCGCTGCCGCCATCGTAAAGAACCTCGCGGTACCGGGACGGGATGTTCGAATAGCGCTTGGTCACGTGCGAGACGACGTAATGCGTGCGACCGGAAGCCGTCAGGAACCCTTCGTTGCCGGATCGCTTGGTGGAGCCGTGGTCGCCCTCGTTCCGGATGCCAGCAAGCCGGCGGAGCCGACGCGGCAGATATCCGTTCTGCCCAATCCGCAAGCTGCGGAGCCGGTCGCCGATCCGCAACGTGATTACGAACTCGCCGAACGCGTCGGCACGAAGGAAGCATGGGACTCCTTCCTCGCTCTCCATCCGTCCGGTTTTTACGCGTCGCTCGCGCGCCAGCAGCGCGACAAGCTCGCGCCGGTCGCCCAACCCGCTTCGCAAGCGCCGCAGCAGGTTGCGGCGGTGCCGGCGCCAAATGTCATCCCGCAGGAGCCGAGAATTGATATGCGCGCCATCGCGCGGGATTTGCAGGTTGAACTGCGCCGTGTCGGTTGCGATCCGGGTGCGACCGACGGCAATTGGTCGGCCAAGTCGCGGGATGCTCTCGACCAATTTAATCAGCGCGCACGCATGGATCTCGACACGCGCGGCGCCACCGTCAGTGCGCTCGAAGCGGTGAGGGTGCAGCGCGGCCGCATTTGTCCGCTGACATGCCGAAGCGGACAGCGGGAGGAGGGCGACCGCTGCGTCGCGATTCCTGCTGCGCCGAAGCCACCGGCGAAGCAGCAAGCCGTTCGCCCGCCGGACCGTCCGCGCAAGGCCGAGCCGCCGGTAAGGCGGCCGCCCCCGCGCGAAGTGCATCAGGAGCGAATCCGCCCACCGACGGATCGGGAAATCTTCGGCGGCGGCCGCCCAGCGGGTCCTCCGGTTTCAATCGGAATCGGAGGCCGCGGCGGTATCGGTATCGGTCTCGGCTTCTAGACCGCTTTAATCTGCGGCTCGGTCCTTGCGCGCGGACGTCGCTGCAGGCGAGATCCCCGGTCCAGGCCGCAATTGCGTCAGCGTGTCGTTGATGACCTTCATGGTCGCGACCGCCGATTGGCTGAGGCCGGCATAGCCCGTGATTTCGCGGCGAACTCGGTCGCCCTCGCTCTGCAGAAGCGAGCGGATGGTCTGCAATTCGCTGATCAGCCGGTCGATTTCCGCGACGGTTGCGCCAGAGACCCGCTCGAGCAGCGAATTCAGATTGTCGGATTCTGCCTGTGACGTGCTGGCTGGTTCGGTGCCGGGACGGCGGGCCGAGACGTCGCGACGGATAAACTCGCGGATCTCGCCTTCGAACTCATTTGAAGCCTGGCGGTCGACCTCGCCGAGGCGCTTGATTGCCGTCATTTTGGTACTCCCTTTCCGTGTGCACGAGGACCCCCGTCGTGCATCCCCAGGAAAGATGCGATTGCCGCATGCCAAAAGGGCGCCAGCCGTGCGCCACGATGGCTGTCCCGCGTTGCGAATGCGGCGAATTTGGCGAGAAATACCGTAGACGGGATTACCGGGTGCGGCCTGTGAGTGTCTGCCAGCCGGCTTTGCCTTCGCAGTCGCGGGTGTGCCGCCAGTAAACAAGGCTCGGTGCGGGCTGCTTGCCCTCCATGCGCCAGCGGCCTTCGGCGCGGCAGATCCGCCTCGTCAGCCGCCCGGCGGTGCCGGAAATCTCGTTGTCAGCGAAGGCGACGGTCGCGAGTGCCGACATGCGCCGTCCTTCGGGGCGGTGGAACTGAAGGACCCGCGCGCCCGCGCCGGCGCGATCAGTCGCGTACACTATGCGGACAAGCGGTTCGCCGGTGTCGGTACAGGACTGTGTGAAGACGAAACCGTCCGCAAAGGGGCGTCGCGTCATCGATCCGGACGGCGATTTGCACCGCATCCGTGATGTCACGGTGCCCGGCACGTCCTTATCCACGAGCGTTTGCACATCCGCGGATGGCTGAGCGAAACCCGGAGTCGCGTTCGCGGCAAGCGCGACGATTGCGGCCAAAACCGCGGTCATGACCCTCATGGACCAACTCCGTATGTCTCGTAATGATATTTGAGAGACGCGGACGATATGTCCGGCGTCAATGACCCGTCAGAATTATGCGCAACTCGGTAAAGGGCCGCAATGCCGCGCAACCGGATGAGGGCGTGATCTATGCCACTCGTGAAAGATCGATATGCCGGCCAAGCGCCTGTTCGACCGCATCGAATGTGTCGAAGACAACGCGGAGTGCCGAAAGCCGGTCGCCGGAAAATTGCGCAAACAGAGCCAGCCGCAGGCTCAGCGTACGGCCTGTACCCAGATCGCGCGCCGTAATCCGCATCATGCTCGCGGCATGGTCACCGTCGGTCAGGGCGCGTTCGGTGTCGCAAGCGGTCAATTGCAGGCTTTCGGAAATACGGCCTAACATCGCAATGACAGCGGCCTTTCCCTTTCGGTGCCCGAAGAAGGGAAGCATTCCCACCGGGCCAAAGACGGTCCAGTCGATGTCGTCGTGAAGCAGTTGCGCAATGCGTGCCGGCTCGCGCGCGGAAAGCGCATCGCAAAATGCGCGGGCAAAGCCGCGCATTGGATGTTCAAACATGGTAAAAAGGCTCCGAAAGCTGAAAGGCGTCGGTTGGCCCTGTTGGTCGGGTAAATCCCGAGTGCCGCCACGCCTGAAATTGTTTGAAGTATAAAACAATTCACGCCGTCATGTCAATAAATTTTATTGCATCGCAGCATTTGCAGAAAAATATTGTCATATCAGACGCTTATAATTCGTTTTGTGCTGCGAATCGGCATTCTGATTGCAAACGATCACTGGCAATTCGGGCTGCAGGCTCCTATCTAAGGGGGCCGGTTGGAGCTCTCGTGCTCCCGGCGTGCGCTTTGATGCGCGCTCGATATCGATCATGTCTCGCCAGCGCCGCTTTTCGTCGCTGCGATTCTTCAAAGCGACAGGAGTGATGCCGATGGCGAACGAGCCCCAATCCATTAACCGCGCCCGGTGGCAGGCCCAGGTCCGCGATCTGACCGGATTCGATTTCAAGGCGCCGGCTGAACTGTATCCGAGCCGCAGTCGCCGGGTGCGCGGGCCGTTCAGCTACAAGCGTTTCAATACCGCCGCCGAAGCCGTGCGCTTCGCGGTCGAGGAGATGGCGGGCGGCGCGTTGCTCGGCGCCACCCTTGAGGTCAATGAGTCGCGGTATACAGAAGCCGAGATGCGCGCGCTCTATGACAGCCCGGCCTTTCCGCTGAAGCGGGACGCAAAGAAAAAGAGCGCAGCCTGACGCTTGCGATTTGCATCATGCGCGGGATGTAGCCCGCGCATGATGATTTTATTACTTTTTTCCGCCTTGTGACTGTGATGCCTTGTAGGCCGATTGCTGCTTCACCTTGTCGGCTTTTGGCTTTTTCTTTTCCTTGTTTGCGCGCATTTGCCCCTTGGCCATGACGTTCTCCTCTGCGGCTTGGTCGCAACTGAATTGCAACGATAGATTAACACTGTCGCGGCTTTTGCGAAAAGGTGCCGGAAACGCGGCGGACGCAATTCCCCTTCGGCCCGCGATGCATTACATTCTACCGCATATTTCCGGAGACTGCATCCATGGCCTTCCCCACGCCGCTCGTGCTTCTGTTGCCGCTCGCCGTCGCCGTGTCAGATGCAGTACCGCGCTACAATATCGAGCCGACCTGCAAGGGCGGGCTCGACAGCCCCGGGCTGAATGAGCGCTATAGCCGCTGCATCTCCGAAGAACAGGATGCGCGCAAGAAGCTCGAAACCAACTGGGCGCGCTATCCGGTGGGCGATCGCACCCAGTGCGGCCGGACTTCGGGTATGGCCTCTGGCAGCTATGTCGAACTCCTGACGTGCCTCGAAATGGATGCCGACGCGCGCCGGATGAAGTTCAAATAAGCGCCACGGACCGATCGTATGAGCATGGTACCGGCCGACGCCGTCAAAGATCTTGCGCCGGCGGGGACGCTGCGCGCCGCCATCAATTACGGCAACGGCGTGCTGGCCCAGCGCGGTCCGGGCGAACAGGAACCGCGCGGCGTTGCGTCCGATCTCGCTCGCGAACTGGCGAAGCGGCTCGGGGTGCCGGTGCATTTCGTTTCGTTTGATGGTGCGGGGGGCGTGTTCGACGCACATGGCGCGATCCCGCCAGAGCCGCTGGCCTGGGACGTCGCGTTCCTCGCCATCGAGCCGGTGCGCGCCGCCGAAATCGCCTTCACCGCGCCCTATGTGCTGATCGAGGGCACGTATCTCGTGCGCAAGGATTCGCCGTTCCAGAGCGTCGCCGACCTCGACCAGCCGGGCCGTCGTATCCTGGTGACCGAGAAATCTGCTTACGACCTCTATCTCACCCGCACCCTGAAGCAGGCCGAACTCGTCCGCTTCGCGCCGCCCGACGCCGCCGCGCTCTCCGATGTGTTTGCGCGCGAAAAGCTCGACGCCATGGGCGGCGTACGCCAGCTGATTGGCAAGTATCTCACCGCCAACCCGGACCTGCGCCTCCTTCCCGACAGTTTCATGGAAATCCGTCAGGCGATGGGCACCAAGCAAGGGCGCTCCATCGGCGCGCATTATCTGCGCGCCTTCGTCGAGGAGATGAAAGCCACGGGCTTTGTCGCGGATGCGCTGAAACGGAGCGGGCAGAGCGCGACCGTCGCGCCGCCGGAGGCGTAAGCCAATGCGGGTGGCCGCCGCGCTGCTGTTGGTTGTGCTCGCCATATTGCCCGCCGCCGCGCAGTCTTCAGCCGAGTCCGAGATCCGCGCGGCGTTCGCGCAATGGACCGATGACTTCAACGCCCGCCGCGCCGACAGGACCTGCGACCTGTTCGCCAAGGACCTCGTCGCGCAATATCGCGGTGCGCCGGAGCGCGGCTATGCGCGGCAATGCGAACTTCTCACCACCGCGCTGACCGATCCGAAGCGCCGTTTTCATAACGCGCTTGCGATCAGGGAAATCCTCGTTCTGGGTGACACTGCGATCGCCCGCGTGGTGTGGACGCAGACCATCCGCGAGAACGACAGCGGCAAGGAAACGAAGACGGTGGAGCCCGGGCTCGACGTGTTCCGCCGCGACGCCGACGGCAAGTGGCGGATCATCCGCTACCTTGCCTATGACGAGGAGTGAGGGGGCCCCTCTTTCTTTACCCTCCCCCTTGTGGGGAGGGTCGCCTGCTGAGCCATAAGCGCGTTTACGCGCGTCTTCGACACGCTATGGCGAAGCAGGCGGGGTGGGGGTAGCAATTGTCTTGCATGGCCCCGCATGCGCTCTCGCAACGACCCCCACCCCGATCTCCTTCGCGAACTGCTCAGTCGATCGACCCTCCCCACAAGGGGGAGGGTGCAAGTGAGTGTGTGCCGCGCCGCGTCCGGGACACGAGCGCGACCTCATTTCTCCGGCCGCTGGTCCAGCACCGTCACGTATTTCGGGTAGATGAAATGCGGCGTCTCACCTTTCAACGTCTCCGTTGTTTCCGCCCAGTAGATCAGCGTCGCGTCGCCGTTCTTCACATGCCAGATCGCCATCGCGGTCTTCAGATGCGGTCGATCCGACGGCGCGAAGCCGATCGACAGATGAAACGCGCCTTTCGGAAATTTGCGCTCCTGCATGTCGAAGAATGCGGCGCCCGTGAGCTTCGATGTGTGCTCCCGCGTCGACCAGCCGACGGAGGCCTGCTCCGGGACGACATTGATCTGGACGATGCTGCCGTCCGGCCTGGGATAGGGCAGGATGAGTCTTTTTGCGCCCGTGCCCTTCTTGTTGCGCGCGAGATAGAGCGCGTCGTGTTTGGCGAAGGACTCTTTCGTCGCGACCGGCACCACGCCGGGGCCGTCGATCGGGCAGGCGACCGCGAACAGCACGTTACGCCTGTCGATGACGGTCGGCGTCGGGTCCATCTCGGTGACGCCGCGCGCCGGCACGCAGGTATGCAGCCTCGCGATATCCTTCGGCAGCTTGTCGCGCCGGATTTCTATCGGGCCCGCGGCGAGCGCGGGAAGCGCGAGCGCAAGCAGAGCGAACGTGGCGAAGGCGCGCGGGGTGTGCATGAGACATCGGTCGCGACAGGGCGGTCCCCCGTTCATCGCAGGCGATCATGTCGCGAGCGCGGCGATTTCAAATCTCAAACAGCCACGCTCCCGCGTTCTCGCGATGCCATCCGCATCCGAGGTCTTGTTGCGTGGCGCAAACCGGACACATCCGATTTGCGCAGGAGAGGGGAGACGGCGCGCCGACAGACGCAGGGCCGTTCCTGAATGCTGCGCCTCATTGCTGGGACGCAGCCGCCTCTCGGCGCGCCGCCCCAGACAAGCTTGCGCAAGTCCGGGACTTGTCCTTGGCGGCGTCTTGTGTGCGCGGCTCAAGCCGGACCGCACGATCCCCGGGCCGCGTTTGCGTACCTGCGCCAGGGCGCAGGCCGTTCAGCGAGCTCCTCGCGCACGGGTCGTAATGCCCGTAGAGCGGAGTCCCGAGGCCCCCCGGTGCCTGCGTGCGAGGCAGACAGCAGGCGCCACACCCCGCTCCGCTCAGACGACGCCTCGCGAGAGCGCCCCTCAATGAGCGAGGTAAATATAGGTATATTAGCCTATAGGAATTTTGTCAATATCTGTTTCGCTGTATTCAGCGGGCAAATTCCAAGGCATTCGGTCGCGAAGCGCAAGCGATGCAGCCAACACCGCGATCTTTATGGATTGCGGTAAGTTCGCCTGCTTCTCCGCGAATATCGGAAAGACGTCACCGTTCAAAATCCTTCTTATATCAACTAAACGCCAGAAATCGTGGCCGAGCGCCATGGAAAGATTTGTCCCGACGATTCCTTCCACCAAACCAAACTTGGTCAGGTCGTCTGGCAACAGAAAATTCAGATTCATGTGATCGAGTCTTATAAGATCATAATCGACTGCTTCGTCTAATTTGAGCAATGCAAGATAAGTCAGGATAACGGTCGCCAAGTCAGACGGAGAGCAATAAATATCTCTGTCTGGAATCTCGATCTGCTCATACCTTTCCTCAAGGGCTCTAACCTGGTTTTGTGCGCTGAGTGTGTTTCCCGCGACCCTACCAAAGTTGAGATCTAGATCGTAAAAAAGTCTGCCGACAATTTCCTCCGCCCAATCACGCCATCCTAAACGGCGGCACGCTTCTAAAAAGATTAGGAAACCGCAAGCCTGATCATCGCTGAGAGCGACGATCGAATTCCCATACACGCCAATAATGTGGGATGCTGAATCGTGAGCAAGCTTCATGTCTTGCTCGTCGAGATCCTCTGCCGCCAGCAGCAGTAAACCGATACTTCCCAACGTATCTGCGATGCGAATAGGCAAATAGAATAAATCGGAAATTGGCTCATCTATGAGTGCATACTTGGTAGAGTTTTCGCTCTCTTGAAGATTGTTTAGGGCTCGAGTGGTTGCTTCGACGAGCCAAGCTATTATACGTTTCGCTAGGTCGTCTGCGAGTTTTTCTTCGCACAGACCAATCAACTGTCCCAAGAAAACGGAGTAAACTCGAGATTCCAAGAAAGCATCGTCAGACTTGGCGAGATCCGGGCGCAGCCCCTCGATTAATGCATAAAGGAGTTCTGCTCGCTCTTCTTTTGGAGTTCGTTTGAGCGCATCTTCGAGCGCCTCTGCAAGTTCCCTTTCATCGAATCGTGTCGTCAAATGCGCCAAAGAAGACTTCAACTTATTGAGCTGTTGTGCTGTCGCCAAGCCGCTTTGTTGAAGGCGGGAAACAAATGAATCTGTCACGGAGTGTGGACCGGAATAGAACGGATTCTTTGCGAAGAGATTGGGGCCTTGAAGATTCAGTCCCCAAGAGGAAACCGTTTGATTTGGGATGGCCTCAGTCGTTTTAAGTTTCTGCGCGATTTCAATGAGGCCTAAAAACGGATCAGAGCGTTGGACGTAGATACTTCCGTCTAGGAACTTTGCGAACTGGACTGTGAATGCGCCGCCTAAGGCGGTTTCTTTAGCAGCTTCCTCAGCTGCAGCAGCTGCGACAAAAGAAACCCCCGCTGTCTCTGGCGTCCCAATTATGGATCTTTTGAGAATTGAGGCTAAGTCGAACGCGAGACCGCCTGCGTTACAGGCGTCTAGAACGAAGTTAACCTGTCGTGGCCTTGCACCAAGAACCGCTCGGAGCAGTTCAGTGAAGGCAATTGCGGTAAGTGGTAGGTGCTTAGGGTTTGTATCCTTGAAAGCTAAGTAAAGCGTCTCATCGGAAACAGCAGCGTGTCCTGCAAAATACAACGTGAATACTGACGTGCTATGATCCGCATCAAGAGCGCCCAGCAATGCTTGGCGGAACTCACTGGTGGTGGGGGAGAAGATCAGTTTGGAGTCGGCTGGCGCGTACTGGTGCGGCTCCTGCCCGACAAGTGCGTCAAAGATTCGTTTAGCGTCTGCCTCGGCGCCTCTTAGGAGAGTTGCGTGTAAGTACGCATTGCATCCCACCGAAAGCAAGGATCTCATCGATCAGGTTTCCATTTATATCTACTAATGCGATCCGCTTCCCTGGCTGTCGCAGCTTTTTCCTTTTTCGCTTTGATTTCCTCAAAGAGCCGCTGATCTTCCAAAGACTGATGCTGCAGCTCCTGCATAATCTTCGGTCCAACAGACATCCCAACGTGCAATTCTGGTGGCGTTGCTCGCCCATATCGATCAACGCCAAAATCAATTCGCTGCATTACTTCAAGGAAACCCTTGGCGAAATCTCCACCATAATCTTTGGCGTTGACGCTGTTGCCGGTTGCGTTCGCGTTCCTTTCCACCATTTCGTAAAGGCCTTTCATGAAGGCTCCAAAAAGTTGCTCACTTAACTTATCGACGTAGCTCTGAATTATACGCGTGTTGTGATTTATGATCTCGTCTTGGTTGGCCTGCCACCCCGATCTGACACCAGGGCAAAGGTTCGAATCCGGCTATTTTCAACTTCTCGAAGGAGACTTGGAGATGGCACGGAAAGGCAAATCGACCGAGGAGATCGTCGGGTTTCTGCGTGAAGCGGAGGTGCGGATCTCTCAAGGCGAGACGGTCGGCAAGATATGCCGAAGCATCGGTGTGTCGGAACAGACCTATTACAAGTGGCGGCGTGAGTATGGCGGCTTGAAGATCGATCAGGCCAGGCGCTTGAAGGATCTGGAGCGCGAGAACGACCGGTTGAAGCGGGCGGTATCGGAACTGACGCTGGACAAGCTTATCTTGAAGGAAGCCTTGTCGGGAAAATACTGAGCCCTTCCCGCAAGCGGGCGTGCGTGGATCACGTGCGCTCGCAGGTCACTGTCTCGGAGCGTCGCGCGTGTCGTGTTGTCGGACAATCGCGTGCGACGCAAAGGCGGTGGCCCCTGATCCGCGATGATGAAGCGGAGCTGACGGCGAGGATTGTACACCTGGCCACGAAGTACGGTCGGTATGGCTATCGTCGCATCCGTCAGTTGCTTGTCGACGAAGGCTGGCAGGTCAACGTCAAGCGCATCTATCGGATCTGGCGCCGGGAAGGGCTGAAAGTACCCAAAAGACAACCCAAACGCAGTCGCCTCTGGCTCAACGATGGATCATGCATCCGTCTTCGGCCCGAGCGGCCCAACCATGTTTGGTCGTATGACTTTGTGCAGGATCGCA
>CAZIKZ010000022.1:0-25052 GCA_964539845.1 uncultured Hyphomicrobiales bacterium | reverse complement strand
GCAGCAGGCTGGTCGTCGTGCCGGATTGCGGGCACCTGTCCACGCTCGAGCGGCCCGAGGCAGTGACCACGGCGCTGGTGGAGTGGATGCGGGGGTGAGGGTGCGGCTATCGCCGGTTCGTGCTACGATGCAGACATGGTGAAGACTCTCGAAAAGGCCTTTGCGGAAATATCGAACCTGCCCGAAGCGGCGCAGGAGCAAATTGGGCGTGAGCTGCTATCCTATCTCGAAAAGCTCAAGCAGCTTCGCGAAGAGATTGACGAGGGCATCAGATCGCTCGAGGCGGATGGGGGCCGCGAACTGGACATGGACGAATTCCTTCGCGAACTCCACCGGGAGCATGCCAAGAAACAAAGGCATGCCGGCAAATAAGACCAGCGTTGTCTGGTCTGTCCGCTCTGAACGCGATCTGCGGGAAATCTGGGCCTATTTGATCGAGACTGCCGGATCGCGCGCGGCCGACGAAATTGTACGCCGGGTTGTTGCTGCAACCCGCAAACTCGCCGCGCATCCCCGCAGCGGTCGCAGCCGGGACGAGATCAGGAAAGGCCTCAGGTCGGTGAGCGCGCCGCCTTTTGTCGTTTTCTACCACGTGCAGGACAACGTGGTTTCGATCATTCGGGTGATCGATGGTCGCCGCGACCTTGAGCGCATGCCGTTCGGCGATCCGAACGAATGAGATCGAAAGCACAATTGGCGAGCGTGTTTCGCGCGATCACCGTTTGACGCCGCCCTTTTTCATGCACGCAAACCACCCGAACATCCGCCCGTCAATCACGAGGAGCGCCGCTCCAATCACGAGCGCGCCGATCGCTTCGCGCAAACCGAGCGTCTCGCCGAGGACGAAATGTGCGAGCACGATCGTGCTTACCGGCATCAGCAGTGTGACCAGCATGACATTGGTCGCGCCGGATCGTGCGAGGATTCGATAGAATACGAGATAGGCGATGCTGGTCGCGAAAATGCCGAGAGCGACAAGCGATAACCATGTCGTGACGCCGGGCATCGCGAAGGTCCATGGTTGGTCGATGACGAGCATCAGAACCAGCAGCACCGCGCTCGATGACAGCACCTGGCAGAATGCCGATGTCAGCGGCGGCACGCCCTGCAGCCTGCGGCGGCCCCACAATGCCGAGAACCCATAGGAAATCGCGCCGCCGACGCACAGGAGAATGCCGATGGTCTGCGCCGATGCGAGATCGAATCCGGTGCCGCGCAGAACGATGACCCCGATAAGTCCCATCAGCACGCCGACCAGCTTGTGCGGTGTGAGGCGTTCCTCACCGAAGGCCGCAGTGATCATCACCGTGAAAAGCGGCGTGGTGGCATTGGCGATCGAGGCCAGTCCGCTGGTGATGAAGGTTTGTCCCACCGCGGCCAATACGAACGGGATCGCATTGTTCAGCAGCCCCATGACGAAGAACGGCATCCATCCGTGAACGCTTCGGGGCAACTCGGCACGGTAGAAAAGAACGAGCGGCAACAGGAACAGCGCGCCAAACGCGACACGCCCGAACACGACCGCGACCGGCGGAAGGTCTCTGAGCGCAAGTGCCGCGAGCACGAAGCCGCCGCCCCATAGCGTGGACAGGAAAACGAGCAACGCGGCGTCGGTCCGGTCGATCTGGCCGGTATATTTGTTCATGCGGTCGGCCGGATCTGTGGGTGCGTACGTGACACGATGCCCGCGCCGGAGCGCGAACACCACCCGATTTGCGGATGGATTTCGTAAAGGCTTGCGTGCTTCGCGATTATCGCACTTTGGCGCGTGAGCGCTGAATGCCGAGCGCGACGATGCGCCGGAGCATCTCGGAATATTTCATCCCGTCATAAGCCGCGGCTTCGGCAAACACTTCGTAGCGCGCGATTTCCGGATTGGGATTGGCTTCCAGAAAATAGGGCACGCCCTCGGCCGAGAGGCGGAAGTCGATGCGTGCATAGCCGTCGAGTTCGAGCGTGCGACAGATGCGGCGTGTCAGGTTCTGGACGCGCTTGTAGATCTCGGGCGGCAGGTCCATCGCCGGACCCTGCAGGATGCCGCGGTCTTCCTGATACTTGACGTCGAACTTCACCTTTGCGGTCGCGATCTTGCTCGCAGCGTCGCCGAATTCCAGTTCCCAGATCGGCAACACGCGCATGCGGTCATTGCC
Source organism: uncultured Hyphomicrobiales bacterium (assembly GCA_964539845.1). Taxonomy (GTDB): domain Bacteria; phylum Pseudomonadota; class Alphaproteobacteria; order Rhizobiales; family Xanthobacteraceae; genus Pseudorhodoplanes. The sequence continues at coordinate 22,902 of CAZIKZ010000022.1, read as the reverse complement.
GATGACGCCGACATAGAGTTCACGCCCGTCGATATATTGCTCGGCAATGGCCGCTGTGCCGATCTTCTCGTGAACGAAGGTGACGCGCTCCTGCAGTTTATCGTCGGTGTCGACGATCGACTTTTGCGCGATGCCGAGCGATGCATCCTCCGAGAGACTCTTCACGATCAGCGGAAAAGGCAGGCGGGGCGGCCGCTTTATCTTCTTGTGCATCGGGAAGACCGCGAAGGCCGGCACCGGAATGCGGTGATAATGCAGCAGCTTTTTCGATAGATCCTTTCCGCGCGACAGCATCAGCCCGCGCGGATTGCAGCCGGTATAGGGAATGCGGATCAGTTCGAGATAGCTTGCGACATTCTGGTCGTAGGCCGGTTCGCCGTGAAACTCCTCGAGCAGATTGAACACGATGTCCGGCTGGAAGGAGTCGATCTCGGCGCGGATGGGCCGCAGCTCATGCTGCACGCCAAGCACGCGCACTTCGTGGCGCGCCTTGCGCAGCGTGTTGACAATGTCATAGCCGGTCTTGAAAGCGAGAATATCCTGCTCGCTGTAACCCTTGATCGAGTCTGGCGGTACTTGTTCCGGATGCAGCAGCACCAGAACGCGGGTTCTTTTCATAGAGCGAACCATTGGCGGCGTGACGGACTGTAGAGCGAGTGAACCGTCTTTGCCGTTAACAAAACAGTGAAGTCCGTCAGCATTTGCCGCTCCGGCCCTGCCGCACGCATTTTCAGCTCGCGGCACCGGTCGATCATATCATCGAGAAGCGAGTCCAGTGTCAGCTGATATTCGCCGGTCCAGCGCGCGACGGTCTGCCGGAAATAGGAGCGATGCTGGCGGATAAAGGATGCCGCGGTCGGCGCGTTGCGATGTTTCGGATCGATAGAGAATATCTGATGCAGATCACGGTCATAGGTACGCGGCGTGTTCACCGCATAGAAGGCCTGCTTCCTGCGGTAGTGTGTGGCGAGCGTTGTCTCTATCCGGTTGAGTGGATGCACGGCCGCGCCGCGCGGCAATTGCGAGCGCTGGCCCGCGATCTCGGCCATGATCTCGTCGACATATTCAAGCTTTCGGAGCGCGGGCCAACCGGTATAGCGCTTCTTCCAGTCGGATCGCGGCTTCAGCCAGACCGCAAAGGTCTCCGCGAAGTCCTCGTCGGGATGGCTTTGCGCGTACCACAGCCGCAGATGCTGGACGTAGTTCTTGCTCGCCGGATTGGGGCGGTAATAACGCGGATAATGCGTCGACGAGCGGCCGAACAATTCCTGCCAGCGCCGCCGCCGCTGCAACCGGAAGGCATTCTGCACCACATGCCCGGTCTCGTGGCGCAGGATGCGCATGCATTCGTGACGCGTCCCGCCCTCGACGTCGATGATCATCTTGCGTTCGAGCCGCATCAGGCGCGGATGCGCGAGATAGAACGGAATGGCGATGCCGGGTGTTGTGTCGGGACTGAACCATTCGTCCGACAGCCAGACATGCGGACGAATCCGAAGGTCGCGCTCTTCGAGTTCGCCCTGCAGGTCATCCATGCAACTCTCAAGCCAGGTATTTTCAAGCGTCAGCTTCAGGTCCTTCAGCCTGAGCTTCAGAAGCCTGTCATCCGGCAAAGCGGCCCATGCAAATTTGCGGCGCATCGCAACTCTAGTTCTTGGGTTTGAGCTCCAGCACATTCGCGATCCGGGCAGTCAGATCGGACTGCTCCTTGATGGTCGCGGCAAGTTCGTTCGGTCCACCCGGATTCACGATCTGACCGGTGGCGAGCAGCTTGTCGGCGATCGCCTTGTCGGACACGACCTCGATCACGTCGCGCGCGATGCGTTCGCGCAAGGGCAGCGGCATGTCCTTCGGACCGTAAAGGCCGGCGGTGGTCTCCACGGCGAGCCCACCGAAGCCGAGTTCATGCACGGTCGGGATATCGGGTGCGAACGAGGCGCGTTCGCGGCTCGTGACCGCAAGGATGCGGATCTTCCCGCCCGTTGCGAGGGGCTGCACGATCGCAGCCGACGTCAGCAGGAAATCGATCTGGTTGCCGGCGAGCGCGGTGGCCGCCTCGACGATATTCTTGAACGGGATTTTCTGAACCTTCAGCCCGCGCGTCTTGATGAAATAGTCGAGCGTAAAGTCCGGGACGCCGGGCGCGCCGGTGACATTGAGCTTGCCGGGCCGCGCCATGGCTTCCGCGACAAATTCGCCGAGCGTCTTGTTGGCGGATGCCGCAGGCACGTTGACCGTCAGGACGGTGTCGGTGACGCGCGCGATCGGCGTCATGTCGCGCGCGAAATCGTAGGTCAGTTTGTCGAGTGTGTAGGGATGCGCCATGAACGACGCGCTCGAGGAATAGAGCAGGGTGTGGTCGTCATTGGCCTGCAGGAAGGCATTGATCGCGAGCAGGCCGTCGGCCCCGGGCTTGTTCTCGATCACGACCGGCTGGCCCCATTTCGCCTGCAGCCGTTCGGTCATCAGACGCGCGGCGACGTCGGTCGCGCTGCCGGCGCCGAATGGCAGGACGAATTTCACCGCCCGCTGCGGCCAGGCCGGGGTCTGGGCGTGAGCGGGCATTGTGGCCGCCAGCATCGGCAGGGCGACCAGGGACGCCAGCAATATTCTGGGCATGGTCAGCAAGCCCGTGTTTCCGCCCTTCATCAATAGTCTCCCGCCTTCGTGACATCACATGGATTGTTGATCTTACGACCCTTGATAGCCGCGATTCTGTGCAGTCACAATTCGCGTATATCGTCGCGGTTTCACAGACAGCGATGGCGCGGCCGAAGCAAGCCGACGCGTGACGCACCGCAAAATGCATTGGTCCGGCGATGCGGGTCGCCGGGCCAGATCCTGCGCTTCGGTGATGTGGGAGCCGGGCGACGTCAGCCTCGTGCGGCGTCCAGGATCAGCGTCGTAATCGCATCCGAGATCAGTGACAGGTGGCTCGCAAAAACGCCTTTTCGCTCAGTTTTGCGTAGCCGTCAGACCATACGAGTCCGGCGGAGCCGGACACAATTCACGCGATTGTACGGTCCGCTGCGTTTGAACCGGACCGTCGCCTCGTGCGACAATGGCTGACCGGGATCTCCGGATTCTGCCGTCCGGTCAGGGGGAGTGCTTCGATGAAACGGGTCATGTTCCTGGCTGCGCTGTGCCTGGGGCTCTCCCTGTCGCCCGCCATGGTGTCGCCTGTCCTAGCGCAGAAGCGGGTTGCGCTTGTCATCGGCAATGACACCTACAAAAACGTCTCTCCGCTCCGGAAAGCCGCGAACGACGCCGACAGGATGGCGCAGACCCTGAAGGGCCTTGGATTCCAGGTCATCGCCGCGACCAACCAGGACCGGCGCGGCATGAGCGACAGCCTGGCCGCGTTCGAGCGCGCGCTCGGGCAGGGCGATACGGCCTTTTTCTTCTTCGCGGGCCACGGCTTCCAGATCAAGGGTGAGAACTACCTGCTGCCGATCGACGTGCCGTTGGCGCTCGACGGCGAGGAAGAGAAGGTTCACGAGAATTCGTTCCTCGCGCGCCGCATCATGGAGCGGGTGAGGAGCAAGGGCGTGCGTACCACCGTGGTCGTGCTCGACGCGTGCCGCAACAATCCGTTCGAGCGGGCCGGGACGCGCAGCGTGCGCGGTGGCGGCGGATTGGCCGCGATGAGCGAGGACGGCGCCTTCGTCATCTACTCCGCGTCGGAGAACCAGACCGCGCTCGACTACACCTCGGACAACGACAAAGATCCCAACTCGGTTTTTACCCGCTTCTTCGTGAAGGAACTGGAGACCCCGGGACTTTCTCTGGTGCAGGTGGCCAAGCGCACGCAGGCGAACGTCACCGAACTGGCGCGCAAGTTCAAGCACGCGCAACGTCCGGCCTATTACGATGAGATCGTGGGTGATGTGGTGCTGAACGGCACGCTCGATCCGGTAAAGGCGAAGGAAACCATCCCGCAGCAAGTCGCCGCCGTGACGCCGGTGCAGCCGTCGCCGCTGCCGAGCCGTCGCAGTGAGTCCGATCAACTCAATGCGCCGCTGGCCAGTTTCATGCGTCACAATGGCGGCTGGTCGGTGACGCTCTCGTTCGCCGATCCGGTCACCGCGATTTCATGGCGGTTCGGCGAGAGCGGCAATTTCAGGGAGACCGGCCACCTCAACACGCTCGATCCGCGGACCCGCAAGCGCATGCCCAATCCGTCGATCCAGCTCGATGCCGATACGCCGGAAGGCACGCTCTATATCCGCTACGCGGACGTGCGCGGCGACTGGGCGGAGCCGTTCCCGGTCAAGTTCGATCCGGCGGGTGCGCTCGAACGCAGCCAGCGCGAGATCCTGGAGATGACCTCCGGCAACTGGCTGTCCTTCCGCGAATTCAACGGACTGATGGTCTATTACACGCACCTGCTGTCGTATCGTTGCGCGATCCGGGAGGTGAAGATCGGCATCGATTCAACCGTGCCCGACAAGAAGCTGGCGATCCCGCCTTGCGATCCGCGCGATCCGTCATCGATTCCACACAGCGCGCAGCCTTATATGAAGCTGCCGGCGAACACGAAGGTCATGTCGGTGGAACTGACCTATCGCGACGGGACCACCTCCGAGGTGAAGACCTTCCGGGCCGATCCGCGCGGCAACCGCTGACCGGTCCGCGGCCGTCGATGTAGCCGCAGCCGCGAAAGCGGGGTGCGCCGATCGTACTATCGGTTCCGGCAAAAAGGTCTTTGCCGCATGTGCGAAGAGAGCTAACACGCGCGCACATTCGCCGTATCAGGATCATAATCGTCAATGCGGACACAAGTTGGAATCATCGGCGCGGGACCCGCAGGGCTGATGCTGTCGCATCTCCTGCATCTCAACGGGATCTCGTCCATCATCATCGAGAACCGTAGCCGCGACTATATCGAGCAGCGCATCCGCGCCGGCCTGATCGAGCAATGGGCGGCCGACATGTTGACCGACACCGGCGTCGGCGAGCGCATGGCGCGCGAGGGCATGTTCCACGACGGAAATTATCTCTGCTTCAATGGCGAGACCCATCATCTGAACTTCCGCAAGCTTGTCGGCAAAGGCATCACAATCTACGGCCAGCAGGAAGTGGTGAAGGATCTCGTCGAACGGCGGCTCGCCGATGGTGGAGAGATTCTGTTCGAGGTCGATGACACCAAGGTCCACGATTTCGGGACGGACAAGCCGTCCATCACGTTCCGCCATGATGGCAAGGAGCAGCGCATCGATTGCGATTTCATCGCAGGCTGCGACGGTTTCCACGGCATCTGCCGCCCGAGTTTCGCGGAGGGCGAACTGACGTTCTATGACCGCGAATATCCGTTCGGCTGGCTCGGCATTTTGTCGGAATCTCCGCCGCCGGATGACGAGCTGATCTATGCGTATCACGACAACGGATTCGCGCTTTACACGATGCGTACACCGACGCTTTCGCGTCTCTACATCCAGGTTGCTTACGACGAGGATGTGAAGGATTGGCCGGATGACCGCGTCTGGGAGGAGTTGCACATCCGTCTCGGCGGTACGCGCAAGCTGCAGGAAGGGAAGATCCTGCAGAAGGGCGTGACGTCGATGCGCAGCTTCGTCTGCGAACCTATGCAGACCGGCCGGCTGTTCATTGCCGGCGACGCCGCGCATATCGTTCCGCCGACCGGCGCCAAAGGCATGAACCTGGCGCTTGCCGATGTGCGTATGCTCTCGTGCGCGCTGGATGCTTTCTACAAGAAGAACAACAGCGACCTGCTGGGCAGCTATTCGAAAACCTGCCTCGAGCGGGTCTGGAAAGCGCAGCGCTTCTCCTGGTGGATGACGCAGATCTTCCACGTGTTCCCGGACGAGGTGCCGTTCGATCGGCGCCGGCAATTGGCGGAACTCGATTATATCGCCCACTCGACCGCGGCGCAGACCTCGCTCGCCGAGCAATATACCGGTCTGCCTATCGCGTAAGCACGGGCAGCGCCGTCCTCACGGACAGTCGAACTTGCGCGGTGCGCAACCGCACCGCTATGCTGGGACTCCAAAGGCCGCACGGCAGATTCTGCCGGAGATAAGGCCCAACGGGAGGTTGGCATGGCAGCAAGGTGGGGCCTTCGGGCGTCGCTCGGAATCGCAGCGATTGCGTTGTCCACGAGCGTGGCATTCGCACAGGATCCGGCGGCGTCGTTTCCGAACAAACCGATCCGCATGGTCGTCGGCTTTGCCGCCGGCGGCGGAAACGACATTTTTGCGCGTCTGATCCAGAACGAGCTGGTGAAGCGCACCGGCTGGACGGTCATCATCGAGAACAAGCCGGGCGCGGGCGGGCGGCTCTCGGCCGAACAGGTCGCGCGCGAGCCGGCCGACGGATACACCGTGCTGGTTGGCGCCAGCGGGGCGATGGTGATCGGGCCGCTGATCTACAAGACCGAATACGACACGCTGAAAAGTTTCGACGCCGTCACCATGATCGGCGACTTCCCGTTGTTCCTCGCGGTCGCGGCCGACCATCCTGCCAAGACCGCGAAGGATCTGGTCGCCTGGACCAAGGACAATGTGGGCAAGGCCAATTACGCGACCTCGTCGCCGGCTTTCACGCTGCCGTCCGAGCTGTTCAAGATGAAGTCGGGCGCGAGCGGTACGGCGATTCCCTACAAGAGCTCCGGTGAATCGATCCTTGGAGTGGTTTCCGGCAATGCGGCGATGACGGTCGTCGATCCGCCGCCGCTCGTCTCGCAGGTGCAGGGCGGCAAGATGCGCGCGCTTGCGGTGCTGGCGAAGGAGCGCTTCCCCGATCTGCCCGACGTTCCGACCATGACCGAGTCCGGCTTTCCCGACGTGAATGTCAGCCTGTTCAGCGGCTTCTTCGTGCCGGCCGGGACGCCGAAGCCGATCGTCGACAAGCTGCACAAGGAACTGAATGCCGTCATTACGCAGAGTGAGGTGACGGGCAAGCTGCGCGGCATGGCGGTGGTGCCGAGGGGATCAGGGACGGCTGAATTTTCCAAGGTCATCGCCGATGAACAGAAATTGTGGGCGGAGGTGATCAAAGCCGGCAATCTGAAATTCGGGAATTAGGCGCACACGGAAACAGGACGAACGGGACAGGGCGGTGCCGGGATAACAACGACAAGCACCTGCCACTTTTGACTGACGCGGGGCGAGAGATCGCTCCGCGTTTATCTTTTTGCGGATTACGGGTTGCGAGCTGCGGCGGCACCTCGGAATGACTGGCTCACACGTCGAGCAAGTCCTCGCTCGCAAATTCCGCCTTCTCCTGGATAAAGGCGAAGCGCGCTTCGGGCTTCGTTCCCATGAGCTGGTCGACCGATTTGGCAGTGCCCGCCCGGTCGGCGTCGAGCAGCATGACCTTGAGAAGCGTGCGCTTCCTCGGGTCCATGGTGGTTTCCTTGAGCTGCGCGGCCATCATTTCGCCGAGGCCCTTGAAGCGGCCGATCTCGACCTTGGCGTTGGCGTGGAATTCCTTCTTCAGCAATTCGTCACGGTGCTGCTCATTGCGGGCGTAGAACGTCTTGCCGCTATGCGAGAGCCGATAGAGAGGAGGGACGGCGAGATAGAGATGGCCGTCCTCGATCAGCTTCGGCATCTGCCGGTAGAAAAAGGTGATCAGCAACGATGCGATATGCGCGCCGTCGACGTCGGCGTCGGTCATCACGATGATCTTGTCGTAGCGCAGATCGGTTTCCCGATAGTGGCTGCCGTAGCCGCATCCGAGCGCCTGGATCAGATCGGCGAGCTGCTGGTTTTGCGCGAGCTTGTCCTTGCCGGCCGAGGCGACGTTGAGGATCTTGCCGCGCAGCGGAAGGATGGCTTGCGACGCGCGGTCGCGCGCCTGCTTTGCCGAGCCGCCGGCGCTGTCGCCTTCGACGATGAAGAGTTCCGAGCCTTGCGCAGCGGTGTTGGTGCAGTCGGCGAGCTTGCCCGGCAGCCGCAGCTTGCGCACCGCGCTCTTGCGAGCGACATCTTTCTCCTGCCGGCGGCGGAGGCGTTCATCCGCGCGCTCGATCACGAAGTCGAGCAGCTTGTTCGCCTGCATCGGATTGCCGGCGAGCCAGTGATCGAAAGGGTCGCGGATCGCCTGTTCGACCACGCGCGCGGCTTCCGGTGTCGCGAGCCGATCCTTGGTCTGACCCTGGAATTCCGGCTCGCGGATGAACACGGAGACCATCGCGCAGGCGCCGGCCATCACGTCATCGCTGGTGATGACCGCAGCGCGCTTGTCCTGATTGGTCCGCGCCGCATGGTCGCGCAGTCCCTTGAACAAGGCGGTGCGCAGGCCGCTTTCATGCGTTCCGCCGTCGCGCGTCGGGATCGTGTTGCAATAGGAGGAGACGAAGGGGTCGATGTCGGCAACGAACGCGATCGCCCATTCCGCCGAGCCGTGCCCGGCTTTCTTTTCCGAGCTGCCGGCGAAGATGTCGGGATGCACGCGGGTCGCGCTCTCGATCGAGACGGCGAGATAATCCTGCAGGCCGCCCGGGAAATGCAGCACGGCTTCGGCCGGCGTGTCGTCCTTGATCAGCGAGGCGTCGCACGACCAGCGGATTTCCACGCCACCAAACAGATAGGCCTTGGCGCGCGTCATCCGGAACAGTCGCGCGGGATCGAATTTGACCTTGTCGCCGAAGATCTGCGGGTCGGGCTTGAAGCGCACCGTTGTACCGCGGCGGTTCGAGACCTTGCCGAGCTTTTCAAGCGCTCCCTTTGGGGTGCCGCGCACGAAGGTCATCTTGTAGAGCTGCTGGGCGCGTGCGACCTCGACTTCCATCTTTTCCGACAGCGCATTCACGACCGAAATGCCGACGCCGTGCAGACCGCCCGAAGTCTCGTAGACTTCGGAGTCAAATTTGCCGCCCGCGTGCAAGGTGCACATAATGACTTCAAGCGCGGATTTTTTCGGGAATTTCGGATGCGGATCGACCGGGATGCCGCGGCCGTTGTCGCTGACCGTGAGCCAGCCGTCGGCGCCGAGATGCACTTCGATGAAAGTGGCGTGGCCGGCCAGCGCCTCATCCATCGCGTTGTCGATCACCTCGGCGAACAGGTGATGCAGCGCCTTTTCATCGGTGCCGCCGATATACATGCCAGGCCGGCGGCGGACCGGTTCCAGCCCTTCCAGCACCTCGATGTGGTGGGCGGTATAGCCGCCTTCGGCGCCGCCCCGTGCGGCCGGGCCGCGTCCCGTGGAGGCACGCTTTTTGGCAGCCGGAACCGCATCGAACAGGTCGTCCGACTTCCGGGTTTTCTTCTCTGCCTTGGCGCTTTTGGTCACGGTTCGGGTTGGCTTGGTCGTCTTGGCCATGCTTGATCGTCAGGTGATAGGAAGAGCTGGTGGGAATATGTACGAATCGAGGGTGCGCCCACTATGCCACGCGCATGGCAAATCCTTGAAACTGCATGAGATAGCTGACGATTTTACCGCAAGGGCGCTGGAACATTGGGCAAGGCCGGGCTAGACCGATGGCCCCGCCAGACCTGTCACTAAACGGATGCAGGAATACACTCAGCTTCTCATCGAGTTCGTTCGCCAGAATCACTGGTGGGCGTTGCCGATCGTGTTCGTACTCGCATTTGGCGAGTCGCTCGCGTTTTTCTCGCTTTTCATTCCGGCCTGGGCCCTGCTGGTCGCGATCGGAGCCCTGATCAACGCGTCCGGACTTGTATTCTGGCCGATCTGGATCGCGGCTGCGGCCGGGGCGACCGCGGGGGACTGGGTGTCCTACTGGTTCGGCTTTCACTTCAAGGACCGCATTGCCCATATGTGGCCGTTGTCGCGGCATCCTGACATGCTGCCCCGCGGACATGCCTTTATGGAGAAATGGGGGATCCCCGGCATTTTCATCGGGCGGTTCTTCGGTCCGCTCCGCGCTGTCGTGCCGCTGATCGCCGGCATCCTCGAAATGGACTACTGGAAATTCCAGGTCGCCAACGTTCTGTCTGCGATGCTGTGGGCCTACGTGCTGCTCGCCTTCGGCGATGTCGGCATGGGGCTTGTGAAATGGTTCTCGGTCTAACGCCATGGTTCGTCTGAACCGGCCTCGCTGCAGCAGATGACCATGACAAAGATCTTTCGTCATCCGATCGGTGCATTCGAGCGCAAGGCGCGAAGTCTCTATGACCAGGCCATGCGCGGACTGGGACGCGTGCCGTATGTCGCGCGGGCGCAGGGTGCGCGCTTTGTGGTCGACACCACGGACCTGATCGACCGCGAGATTGCCATCAACGCGATCTGGGAGGCGGAGCAGCTCGAGGACTTCGCCGCGCTCTGCCGCACCTGGCCGGTCGACTGCTTTCTCGATATCGGCGCGAATGCCGGCGTCTATTCGGTGATGCTTGCGATGAAGAATCTCGCGGGCGAGATCATCGCGTTCGAGCCCGATCCGGGAAATCGCGCGCGGTTACTGGCCAACATCGCAGCGAACGGATTGCAGGACCGGATTCGCGTTGTGGAGGATGCGGTCGGCGACAAGCCGGGCGAAGTCGTGCTGATAGAGGCCGGCAGCCACAACCGCGGAGAGTCCTGGATCGCGCATCCCGACAAGCCGCCGGAGGAAGCGCCGGGTGTTGCATCCCATGTCGTGCGGCAGATCCGCTTCGACGATGTGTTCGCGTTCTCGGGCAAGACCATCCTGATCAAGATGGATGTGGAGGGCTCGGAATTTCATGCGCTTGCAGGGATGGAGCGTACGCTGCGCGACAATCGCTGCTATCTGCAGGTCGAGCTTTATTCGGATCGTTTCGAAGAACTGAAAGCGCTGTTCGCCCGGCTCGGCTATCGCTACCTGAAGACCGAATACATCGACCATTACTTCACGAATATGACAGGCGTCAGCTGACGCAATTGCCGCATGTGCGGTGCGGCATGGTGCGCTCCTCTCCTTACATTTTCGTAAGAAGAAAATCGGAGCGGGAATAATCGCCGCGCTGCGGTGTTTCACGGCGATCGCAGTCAGGAAGCCAAGGCCGTTCCAAGCCAAGGCCGTTCCAAGCCGTGTCCGGCTCGGCTATGCTTCACAACCATGGCCGAGCGGGTACGCGGGAAAACCGGCCGGCCTTTCAGGGAGGAACACGATGACAGACATGACACGCCGCACCTTGCTTGGCGGTGCAGCTACAGTGACGGCTGCCGCTGTGATGGGCGATTTTTCGTGGACGACGTCCGCGCGCGCCGAAGCGCCGCAGATCGGCAAGCAGGCTCCGAGCTTCTATCGCTACAAGATCGGCGACACCGAAGTGTCGGTCGTCTCCGACGGTGTTATCCGCATGAAGCTGCCGCCGACCTTCGTCGCCAACGCGTCGGCGGATGACGTCAAGAAGGCGCTGGAAGCGAGCTTCGTCGATACCGAGTTGTTCAACAACACCTACACGCCGATCGTGGTCAATACCGGCAAGAACCTGGTCGTGATCGACACCGGCTTCGGCGAGGCAGGCATCGAGACCACCAAGGGCTCGGCCGGCAACTTCATCAACAATATCGCCGCCGCGGGCATCGATCCCAAGAATGTCGATACCGTGATCATCTCGCACTTCCACGGCGATCATGTGAACGGTCTGCTGCGCAAGGACAATTCAGCGGCGTTTCCGAATGCCGCGATCAAGGTGCCGGCGCAGGAGCACAAATACTGGATGGACGACGGCGAAATGAGCAAGGCCGCCGGCAACCAGCGCCTGGAAGGTCTGTTCAAGAACAACCGCCGTATCTTCGGCAATGCTGAGATCGCAAAGCGCGTTCAGCCTTATGAGGCCGGCAAGGAGATTGTGCCGGGTATCACCGCGGTCGCGACCAACGGACATTCGGTCGGTCACCACTCGCAGGTCGTCTCGTCCGGCAACAAATCGCTGTTCGTGCAGGGCGACGTCACGCATGTGCCGTATCTGTTTGCGCGCAATCCCGGCTGGCACCTGATGTTCGATCAGGATCCGCAGGCGGCCGAAGCCACACGGCGCAAGGTCTATGACATGCTCGCGGCGGAAAAGATGATGGTGCAGGGCTTCCATTATCCGTTCCCGGGAGCGGCCTATATCGAGAAGACGCCGACCGGCTACCGTGAACACATGGTGCAATGGAGTTCGACGCTCTGATCGGAGCAATTGCAAAGGCCGCCCCGAAAGGGCGGCCTTTGTGTTTGAGGCAACCATGGAGAAGAGCATGACACACCTGACACGCCGCCATGTCCTTGGCGGTGCAGCGGCGATCGCTCTTTCGGGCGGCGCGCAAGTGACGCCGGCTTTTGCTCAGGTGCCAGCCGCGGGCACGGGCTTCCACCGCACCAGGGTCGGCGACATCGAGATAACCGCGCTGTCGGACGGCGCGCGTATCGGCAAGCTCACGGCAAGCCCGACGCGCAGTGCAAGCCTTGAGCAGTTCCAGGACGCGCTAAACGCCGACAAGTTGCCGCGCGACGAGATCGCATCGCTTTTCCATCCGCTTGCGATCCGTACCGGCGGCAAGTTGATCCTGATCGATACCGGAAACGGACCACGGACATTGCAGGGCGGCACCGGGCAGATGGCGGCGAATTTTACCGCTGCCGGCTTTGACCCGAAACAGGTCGACATGGTGATCCTCTCGCATTTCCATGGCGATCATATCGGCGGCCTCGTCACCCTCGACGGCGCTCCCGCGTTTCCGAATGCCGAGGTCAAGGTGCCGCTCGACGAGTGGAATTACTGGCTCGACGACGCCAACATGAACAAGGCGGCGGAGGGCTCGAACCTGCGCAATGCGCACGGCAATGTGCGGCGCGTGTTCGGTGCGATCCCCGGCAAGAATCTAACGAAGTTCGAAAGCGGCAAAGAGGTCGCGCCCGGCATCACGGCGATGGCGACACCCGGTCATACCCCCGGTCATACGTCATTCGTGGTTGCGTCGGGCTCGGACAAACTCCTGGTGCAGGCCGATGTGACCTCCGGGATCGCGCTGGTGTTTGTGCGCAATCCGGACTGGTTTGGCGGCGGCGACATGGATGGGCCGATGGCCGTCGCCACGCGGCGCAAGCTTTACGACATGCTGGCAACCGAGAAGATGCGGATGACCGGCTACCATCTTCCGTTCCCGGCCATCGGCCGCATCGAGAAGAGCGGCGGCGGCTACAGCTTTGCGCTGGCGGCTTGAGGTCTGCGCGCACATGAAGAACCGCCCGGCTTGCGCCGGGCGGTTCTTTATTCAGCGGCTTACTTCGCGTTTTGTTTGAGCCAGGTCTGCATCAAAGCGATTTCGCTTTCCTGCGCCTTGACGATCTCCCCGGCGAGTTTGCGGATTTGCGGATCCTTGCCGAAGGCGAGCACGGTCTTCGCCATGTCGACCGCACCCTGATGATGCGCGATCATGCCCCGCACGAAGTCGATATCGGCGTTGCCGGTGAAGGTGATGTCCATGCCCTCATGCATTTTCGTGTTGATGGCATGGTAGGCGAGGCTCGATGGGCCGGTATCGCCTTTCGGCTTGCTGCCGCCATGGGCGGAATGATTGGTAGCGGCGGCAGCGGGTTTGTCTTGTGACCCATGGTCATGGTTGTGCGATTGCGCGAAGGCGAGCGCGGTCCCGAGCACAAGCGTGCCGGCCGCGAGGCCAGCGATCAGTTTCGTTGTCATAGATTTCTCCAAAGCTGAATGATGCGCGCGGCCGAAGCGGCGCGCGGGCGATCTCGATGTCGAACGATCAGCCCTGGAGGCGGGGAGGCGGCAATGCGGGAGCGGTGCGCATCGGATCGAGCCTGGACGCATGTTCCGCCGCCATGACCGCGAACAGGACCGGGTGGAGCGGGCGCGCTATCACCGGCAGCGGTTCGACCGCCACGAAACACGCAAAGGCATTGCACGGGACGTGCTTTGCCGGCGGCGCCTCGCTCTCGTGACAGTCAGGCACGGCGTGACCGGGATGTCCGGTATGCTGATGCCCGGCGGCCTCGGACGCGTGCGCGCTCGAAAAGGTCATGACCGGCCCATGCATCGCGCTCATCGCCCCGAACAGGACGACGAAGCACAGCCGCAGCACGGTCATGATGCGCATCATATGCGTCCAGTAAGGCAAGTCCGTTGCGGGCGAAAGTCCGTGGCACACAATTGACCGTGAGACTGTCGCCCCCTATATGGCGCCACGATGACGATCAGACCCACACCCATCCGCCGCCGCCGTGCCGCTTCCGCGGCCGGACCGGATCCGTTCGCCTGATCCGATCCCTGCCGCGAGCCCTGGAGCCGCGGTGTTCTCCACCAAATTCCGCGCTTTCCAAGGCTCATCCGGCGACTTAAGAACCCGGCGGCGAGTGTCCTGAATCCGAAGTTTCACCACACGAGCGGCCGCCTTGCGGAGAATGACATGGCATCGAAAGTGAAGATCGGCATCCTGGGCGCGTCGGGCTATACCGGCTCGGAGCTGGTGCGCATGCTGCTCCGCCATCCGCGTGCCGAAATCGCGCTGCTCACCGCCGATCGCAAGGCCGGGCAGGAGATGCGGAACGTGTTCCCGCAATTCTCGCCATTCAATCTGCCGACACTCGTTTCGATCGAAGGGCTCGACTGGAAGTCGCTCGGTCTCGACCTCGTATTCTGCGCGCTGCCGCACGCCACGACCCAGAAGGTGCTGAAGGAGTTGCTGGCGGCCGCGCCCGGAATCAAGGTGGTCGATCTGTCCGCGGACTTCCGGCTGAGCGATACGGCCGCTTACGCGCGCTGGTACGGGCACGAGCATCACGCGCCCGAATTGCAGACCGAAGCGGTGTATGGTCTGGCCGAAATCCACAAGCGCGACATCAGGAAGGCGCGGCTGGTCGCCAATCCCGGCTGCTACACGACGTGCGCGCAGCTTCCGCTGGTGCCGCTTCTGAAGAACAAGGCGATCGAGACCGAGGGTATCGTGATTGACGCCAAGTCCGGCATGACCGGCGCCGGCCGTTCGGCGAAAGAGGCGATGCTGTTCTCCGAGGTGTCGGAAGGCTTCCACGCCTACGGCGTCGGCGGCCACCGTCACATGGCCGAACTCGACCAGGAATTCTCGCTCGCGGCGGGCAAGGAGGTGATCGTCAGTTTCACCCCGCATCTCGTGCCGATGAACCGGGGCATTCTGTCCACCATCTATGTGCAGGGCCGACGCGGGCGGACTCCGGAGGAGCTTCACGAGATACTTTCAAAGTTCTACGAGAAGGCCGACTTCGTGCATGTCCTGCCGTTCGGTGAGACACCGCAGACGCGGCATGTGCGTGGGTCCAACTGGACTTTCATCGGCGTCGCCAAGGATCGCGTGCCGGGACGCGCCATCATCGTTTCGGCGCTGGACAATCTGGTGAAGGGCGCCTCGGGTCAGGCGATCCAGAACATGAATCTGATGCTGGGCTATCCCGAGACGACAGGGATCGACCAGATCGCGCTGTTCCCGTAACGCCCGCGCGATCGGCCAGTCTTGCACCGCCGCCGGTGACCGGCGGCGGTGCCGCACCCTTACACGATGCGGAAGATCGCAAGCGCCAGCACGACCTGCGCGATGAAGCTGATGGTGAAGGCGATGGTGCGGACCACCGGAAGGCCAGCCGCATAAACGATGGCGTGCGCGAGGCGGGACCAGAAATAGACGGCGCAGGCGATCACGGTGGTGCGGGTCGAAATGTCGAGCGTGTTGAGGATCAGCACCAGCGGCGCGAATACCGCGAGATTGTCGACCGCATTGGTGTGCGCGAAATAGAGCCGCTGCGCCCAGGGCGATTGCGGTTTGTCCTTGGTGGAGGGGTTGTCCATCGTGGCCCACAGCCCGCGGACCTTGATGCGATCGAGGATATACGGGACCCAGATGACCAGCGTCAGGATGCAGGTCATCGTAAGCCAGAACAATTCCTTCGACAGTTCCCCCATCATTTCGCCCAGCACAGTCGCCTCCGTTCAATGCCTCAAATAGACCTGTTCAGGATGTCATATCCGGTGAGTCCGCACCATGGCCGCTTCAAGGGGCTGTGTTAGTCGATGATTGCCGCACCGCGCCGGTGTGAGGCGATTCGCGGTTACGCCTTCACCTTCACATAACTCCCCGGTGCATCCTCGATCGGGGTGAGTTTGCCGCCGCCCGGCGCGCGGGGCGGTACGTGTTCGCTGCCTTGCGCCGTCATCCAGTCGAGCCAGTCCGGCCACCATGATCCGGGATTTTCCTTGGCCTTCTTGAGCCATGCCTCGACGTCGGAGCCGGACGGCTTCGGGCCGGTCCAATACTGATATTTGCGTTTGGCGACTGGATTGACCACGCCGGCGATATGGCCCGAACCCGACAGAACAAACTTGACCGGCCCGCCGAAATATTTCGATCCCGTCAGGACCGACTTGGCCGGAGCGATGTGATCCTCGCGCGTCGCGAGATTGTAAACCGGCACTTTCACCTTCTTCAGGTCGAGTGTGACGTCCGCGACCTGCATCTTGCCCTTGGTGAGCGCGTTGTTGAGATAGCAATTGCGCAGATAGAATGAGTGATTGGCGGCCGGCATGCGGGTCGCATCGGAATTCCAGTACAGAAGATCAAACGGGAAGGGCGCCTTGCCGCGCAGATAGTTGTTCACGATATAGGGCCAGATCAGGTCGTTCGACCGCAGCATGTTGAACGCGGTCGCCATCTTGGAGCCTTCCAGATAGCCCTGTTCGCTCATGCGCTGCTCGAGCGCCTCGAGTTGCTCCTCGTCGACGAACACCTTGAGATCGCCGGCATGACGGAAGTCGACCTGGGTTGCGAAGAAGGTCGCCGACTTGATGCGCGTGTCGTCTGTCGCAGCCATATAGGCGAGCGTCACGGCCAGCAATGTGCCGCCGACGCAATAGCCGGCCGCATGGGCCTCTTTTTCGCCGGTGACCTGTTCGATCACGCCGAGCGCGGTGAGCGGCCCGTCGCGCATGTATTCGGCAAAGCCCTTCTGCGCGAGGCGCGCGTCGGGATTCGCCCATGAAATCACGAAGACGGTGACGCCCTGATCGACACACCATTTGATGTAGGATTTTTCAGGCGTGAGATCGAGAACGTAGAACTTGTTGATCCACGGCGGCACGATCAGGAGCGGTGTCTTCAGAACGCTCTCGGTTGCCGGCGCATATTGGATGAGCTGCATCAGCTCGTTCTGGAAGATCACCTTGCCGGGCGTGATCGCAAGATTGCGGCCGACCTCGAACATGGTCGGGTCGGACTGGCGAATCTTGAAGTTGCCGCGCTCGTCGATGTCCTCACTCAGCATAGTCATGCCACGCACGAGGTTTTCGGCGTTGGATGACAGGGTCTCGCGCAGCAATTCGGGATTGGTCAGGACGAAATTCGACGGCGAGATCGCGTTCGCGATCTGACGGATATAAAACTCCGCCTTCTGACGCGTATGCGGATCGAGCGACTGGGCTTCGGACACGAGTTGCTCGGCCCAATGCGTCGACAGCAGGTAAAGTTGCTTCAGAAAATCGAAGAACTGGTTGCTGGACCATTCCGGATCGGCGAAGCGCTTGTCCCGCGGATCGGCCTTCACGGCAGGATCGGCGTCTTCGCCCGCCATCCGTCTGACCGCGCTGCCCCAGAGATCGAGATAGGCGGTACCGAGCCTGCGCTGCAACTCGACGGCGCGCTGCGGATCGGACAGCCAATATTCCAGAACCTGGCCGAGCGTCTTGACCGCGTCCCGGATCTGATCCGGAAAATCGATCGTGGCCGCACCTTCCTCGCGCGGTTTGAGATAGGCCGACAGGGCCTTGCCACCCTGTTCGACCAGACGCGCGACATTGAACGCGAAGCGTTCGATATCGACGCTACCTGGTTCGGCGCCGACCGGTCGATCCGGCACTTTGTTCATTGCCCCGCTCAAACGTTTCCACAGGCCCAGATGGCGCCCGCCATATGCTCCCGCAAGGTGACGGCCGTCAGACGGCTATGGACGTTAACCGCCCATTCTTTCATCCTTGCTTTCGTCATATTAGCCCGATACTCGCGCGAATTCCCGTCAGAACCGGCACCGCTGATGCCAAATCGTTGCATGACTGCATTTACCGTGCCGGACCGCGCCTCCGGCGCGTGCGTGCTGGCATTGGCAGCGGTACTGCTGTCCGGCTGTTCCACGACGGATATCGACAAGATCCCGCACGCTATCGGCGGATTGCCGGAAGGGGCGCCCGCGCGCCCGGCGCAGGCCCCGGCTTTTCCCGCAGTGCATGATATGCCGCCAAGACGCGCGGCGGCTCCCCTTGACGCAGAGCAGCAGCAACGGCTTGAGGCCGACTTGGTCGCTCTGCGAAATCGCCAGCTCAAACAGCAAAAGGGCGTCGCGAAGGACAAGGGCAGCGCCGCCAGCCAGACGAAAGCCAAGGCGAAAAACCCGGCCAAGACGACGAGCGGGACGCCATCCGGCCGGTCTGCCCCGCAATCGGCTGCCACAGGTCAGGCTGCCCCGGGGGCGCCGCCCTGGCCATTGCCGTCTCAGACCACTGGCGGAAGCGCGCGTCCATGATAAAAGCATCGCATTCGCCGGTCATTTGAATCGACAGATCGCCCTGACACCGGCTCAGGGTGGCCCGCTGGGCCCGAGAAAGCTTTGGCGCCAAGGACACGTTCCATGGAAGAATTTTACCGCGTTCGACGTCTGCCACCCTATGTGTTCGAGCAGGTCAACCGCGCCAAGGCCGCCGCGCGTAACGCCGGCGCCGATATTGTCGATCTCGGCATGGGCAATCCGGACCTGCCGGCGCCGCAGCATGTCATCGAAAAGCTGAAAGAGACCCTCGGAAAGCCGCGCACCGACCGCTATTCGGCGTCCAAGGGGATTGCCGGCCTGCGACGTGCGCAGGCTGCCTATTACGACCGGCGGTTCGGCGTGAAGCTCAATCCCGATACCCAGGTCGTGGCGACGCTCGGATCCAAGGAAGGTTTCGCCAATGTCGCGCAGGCGATCACCGCGCCGGGCGATGTCGTGCTGGTGCCCAATCCGAGCTACCCGATACACGCCTTCGGATTCCTGATGGCCGGCGGGGTGATCCGCTCCGTGCCGGCGGAACCCAATCCGGAGTTTTTCCACGCGCTTGAGCGCGCACTCGTGCATTCGATTCCGAAGCCGATCGCGGTCATCGCGTGCTATCCGGCGAATCCGACCGCCTGCGTGGCGAGCCTCGACTTCTACAGGGACCTCGTGGCGTTCGCGAAGAAGCACGAAATCTTCATTCTGTCCGATCTCGCTTATGCGGAAGTCTATTTCGACAACAATCCGCCGCCGTCGGTGCTGCAGGTTCCGGGTGCGATGGATGTGACCGTCGAGTTCACATCGATGTCGAAGACCTATTCGATGCCGGGCTGGCGCATGGGCTTCGCCGTCGGCAACGAGCGCATTATCGCGGCGCTCGGACGGGTGAAGTCCTATCTCGATTACGGCGCCTTTACGCCGGTGCAGGTGGCTGCGAGCGCCGCGCTCAACGGCCCGGACGATTGCATCCGTGAGATGCGCGAAATCTATCGCAAGCGGCGCGACGCGATGGTCGACAGCTTCGGACGCGCCGGCTGGCAGATTCCGTCGCCTTCGGCCTCGATGTTCGCCTGGGCGAAGCTTCCGGAGCCATTCCGTGGCATGGGTTCGATCGAGTTCGCAAAGCTTCTGGTCGAGAAGGCCGATGTCGCGGTCGCACCGGGCATCGGCTTCGGCGAGCATGGCGACGACCACGTCCGCATCGCGCTGGTCGAGAACGAGCAGCGTATCCGGCAGGCCGCGCGCAACATTCGTCGCTTCCTCGAAACCGGAATCGACAAACTCCACAACGTTGTTCCGCTCGCCAACCGGCGCTAGCGCGATCGCCTGTATTTTTCGGATCTGAATATGGTCGCGCCCCTCAAGGTGGGTCTTGCCGGCTTAGGTACGGTCGGCTCTTCCGTCATCCGGCTGATTGCCGAAGATCAACTGGCTGCGCGCTGCGGCCGGCCGGTCGAAGTCGTGGCTGTTACCGCGCGCAACAAAGGCAAGGATCGCGGCGTCGATCTGTCCGGCGTGCGCTGGATCGACGATCCGGTTGCACTGGCCAGCGATCCGGCCATCGATGTGTTCGTGGAATTGATGGGCGGTGACGGCGATCCAGCCAAGGCCGCGGTCGAGGCCGCGCTGAAAGCAAAGAAATCGGTCGTCACCGCGAACAAGGCGCTGCTCGCCAGGCACGGGCTCGCATTGGCCGAACTCGCGGAGCAAAACGGCGTCGCGCTGAATTTCGAAGCTGCGGTCGCAGGCGCGGTCCCGATCATCAAGACCCTGCGCGAAGGATTTGCGGGCAACTCCTTTGCGCGCATCTACGGTATCCTGAACGGCACCTGCAATTACATCCTGACCCGCATGGAGCAGGAGAAGCTGTCCTTCGCCGAATGCCTGAAGGACGCGCAGCGGCTCGGCTATGCCGAGGCGGACCCGACCTTCGACGTCGAGGGCTACGACACCGCGCAGAAACTCGCGATTCTTGCCTCTATCGCGTTCGGCACCAGGGTCGATTCGGATGCGATCTATGTCGAGGGGATTTCCTCGATCGCGCCGGCCGATCTCCTCGCGGCCGATGAACTTGGTTACCGCATCAAGCTGCTCGGCGTTGCGATGAAGACCGAGACCGGTATCGAGCAGCGCGTGCATCCGACAATGGTGCCGAAAGATTCCGCCATCGCGCAGGTGATGGGCGTGACGAACGCGGTCACCATCGACGCCGAGGGCATCGACCCGATCACACTGGTTGGTCCGGGCGCTGGCGGACTTGCGACGGCCTCGGCCGTGGTGGCCGATATCGGCGACATCGCGCGCGGGGCTCGCGTTGCGCCATTTGGGCGCGTGGTGGACAGCCTCACGGTGGCCGGCAAGGCGCCGATGCAGATGCACGAGGGCGGCTATTACATCAGGCTTCTTGCCGTAGATAAGCCGGGAACCGCAGCGACGATCGCCACGCGTCTGGCGGAGCAGGAAATTTCGCTCGAATCGATCGTCCAGCGGCATCTCGGTCCGCAGGGCGGCAAGGATGCGAAGACGGCGACGGGGCCGGTTCCCGTGATCCTGATCACCTATGCGACCACGGAAGACGCGGTGCGGCGCGCCCTCGAGGCGGTGAAGGCCGATCAGGTGATTTCCGGCGAGCCGCAATTGATCCGCATCGAGAAAAACCGATAGAACAATGGCTGAGTGGCGGCCGGTGACGGACGCCACGGGGGAAAAGGGGACGAAATGGCGTCGACGATCACCGTAGCACCAAACCAGGTACTCGAGCGCATTCTGTCGCTCGAGATTGTGCGCGTCACCGAGCGCGCAGCGGTGTCGGCAGCGCGGTTGCGAGGGCACGGCAAGGACAAGGCTTCGGACCAGGCAGCCGTCGATGCGATGCGGCGCGAGCTGAACAAGCTTCCGATCGACGGCACCGTGGTGATCGGCGAAGGCGAAATGGACGAAGCACCGATGCTGTTCATCGGCGAACAGGTCGGCACCAAGGCGGGCTTCAAGGTCGATATCGCGGTCGATCCGCTGGAAGGCACGACGCTTTGCGCGAAGAACATGGCGGGTGCGATCGCGACGCTTGCGATGGCCGACGCCGGCACATTGCTTCACGCGCCGGACTGCTACATGGACAAGATCGCAATCGGTCCGGGTTATCCAAGGGGCACGATCGCTCTCGACGCGCCGGCGGAAGAGAACATCATCAATCTCGCGAAGGCCAAGGGCGTGAAACCCTCGGAGATTACCGCGATCCTGCTCGACCGGCCGCGGCATGCCGACATCATCGCGGCAGTTCGCAAGACCGGCGCTGCGGTCAGCCTGATTTCCGACGGCGACGTCGCAGGCGTGATCCATTGCGCCGAGCCGAAGACCGGCATCGACATCTACCTTGGTGTGGGTGGCGCTCCGGAAGGCGTGCTGGCGGCAGCGGCGCTGCGGTGCATCGGCGGACAGATGCAGTGCCGCCTCGTGATCGACTCCGAAGCTCTGCGCGAACGCACGTTGAAAATGGGGATCAAGGATCCCAGAAAGAAATACGAGATCGAGGACATGGTGAAAGGCGATTGCCTGTTTGCGGCAACCGGCGTCACCACCGGTCCGATGCTGAGCGGCGTGAAATTCGGCAAGAACATCATCGAAACCGAGACGGTGGTGATGCGCTCGGTTACCGGTACCGTGCGCTATATTCGCGCCGAACACCGTCAGCTCGACAAATTCCACCTCGACTGAGCGGGAGCGATGACGCGCGCAGTCCTCATCAGTAGCGCGCGCATCCATGCCGAAGCCTGATCTTGTCATCCGGCCGCTTCGTCCGGACGAACGCGCGGCATGGGAGCCGCTCTGGCAGGGCTATCTGACTTTCTACGAGTCTCGTGTTTCGCCCGAGACGACCGACGTGCTCTGGCAGCGGCTGCACGATCCGAACGAGCCGATGTTTTTGCTCGGCGCATGTTCGGACGGGCGCCTGATCGGGATCGTGCAGTATCTCTTCCACAGGTCGTGCTGGACCATCGGAGACTATTGTTACCTGCAGGATCTGTTCGTTGTGCCGGAGGCGCGCGGGCTGGGTGCCGGCCGCGCGCTGATTGAGGCTGTGGAGCAGGCGGCATGCGCCTACGGCGCCAGCCGGGTGCATTGGCTGACCAAGGAAGACAATCACAAGGCGCGTGCGCTGTATGACCAACTGGCGGATTGCTCCGGCTTCATCCAGTATCGCAAGCTGTTCTAGAATCACTCTCTCCGGACATTCCCGCGAAAGCGGGAATCCAGCGTTCCTGGCTCTGGGTCCCCGCTTTCGCGCGGACGAACGGACGAGTTTTCGGATCGGAGTTCGATGTCCGCTGCATTGCCAGCACTGGCCGCCCTGCCGGAATCGTCCCCGCGCTTTTTCCTCGGCGTGGAGAAATCCGTGCGCGGCCGCGCCTGGCGCGACCGGCTGGACGCGCGCGGCACGGCGCTCGCGCTCGCCATCA
>CAZIKZ010000021.1:22025-25266 GCA_964539845.1 uncultured Hyphomicrobiales bacterium | reverse complement strand
TTCCAGGTGCCGATCCAGGCTGCGCTCGGCGGCAAGGTGATCGCACGCGAGACCGTGCGCGCGCTGCGCAAGGACGTGACGGCGAAGTGCTACGGCGGCGACGCCACGCGTAAGCGCAAGCTTCTGGAGAAGCAGAAGGAAGGCAAGAAGAAGATGCGCCAGTACGGGAAGGTCGATATCCCGCAGGAGGCGTTCATTGCCGCGCTGAAGGTGGATGTGTAGCCGCCGTTGACGTGCGGCGCCGCCACGGATTGACTCTCCTCTCTCATCGGTCGACGCTTGTGCGTTTGAAAGAGGGAGGGGGTTATGGCCTACAAATTTGAAGTCTATAAGGATAAGGCGGGAGAATTTCGCTTCCGCTTCAAGGCATCCAACGGCGAGAATATGTGCGCGTCGGAGGGCTACAAGTCGAAAGCCTCCGCATTGAGCGCCATCGAATCCATCAAAAAGAATGCGCCGGGCGCTGGCGTGGACGATCAGACCACCTGAGATCGCAACGACCCTGAAGCAAGCGCAGCCCGCATGTCGCGACATGCGGGCTGTCAACCGCGCGCGGAATTTCGCTTTCGGCGCGCTGTCTTCTTCATGCCCGTTTCCTGCCGTGCGCCAAAACGCTACGGCCGTTGCGGCACAGGCACTTTCGCCATGCGCTCGCGAAACAGTGTCATCGCCTCGTCGGCCAGCACGCCGCCCGTGATCTTGACGGGCGCGAAGGCTGCACGCGCGGCAATGTCCGCGCTCGGCACCATGATCTGGTCCATCAGGGTCGCGAGTTGCTCGATCGAGGCTGCATAGACCACACGGCCAATATGGCACCAGATGATCGCGCCCATGCACATGGGGCAAGGCTCGCCGGTCGTATAAAGCGTAGCGTCTTTAAGGGCTTCACTGCCGGGAGACTCGATGGCATTCCGGATCGCAACCATCTCGCCATGCGCTGTCGGATCGCTGTGGCTGCGGCCGTGATTACCGCCGCGCGCGATCACCTTGCCATCGCGCACGATGATCGCGCCGAACGGAAAGTCCGCGCTCCGCGCCTCGTCCAGCGCCATGCGCATGAAGCGTTCATCATCCCGGGCGATCGAAGGGGTCTGGGCCGAAGCGACATGCGGCAGCACGAGGCTGCAAGCCAGTCCCGCGATGATCGAACGACGTGAGGGTGAATGGCATTTGCAGTCCGACGTCAGCCGGTGTGTTCTCTGATGCATGAAGCAGCCTCCCTCTGAAGCGTCGAAGACAACTTTAAACGCGACGGATTGAAGCTTTGTAAGCGAATGCGCTTGACAAGCTCAAACTCTGACACAAGTGTGCGCCACATCGATAACCATCAACGAGAGCGATATGCCGTACTCATTCGAGATCTATAAGGACAAGAAAGAAGAATTCCGCGTGCGCTTCAAGGCGCCGAACGGTGAGAAGATGTTCGCTTCGGAAGGCTATTCCTCGAAGGCCGCCGCGAACAATGCGATCAGGTCGATCCTGAAGAACGGCCCCGCCGCCGCCATCGTGGACAGCACCAAGGCTGTCAAGGCCGCGAAGAAGACCAAAGGCGCGAAGAAGAAGAAGAAAAAAGTCTGACGTAGTTTGCCTGCGCATCGATCCGATGCGAAAGGTAGCCCGCATATCGCTCCGCGCAATGCGGGCTACCTTCGGCCAGACCCGGGCCATCTCAGCGAAATTTCGACGTTTCCATGACATGAGGCAGCGCCGGGGCCAGCGGCGGCGCGTCTATGCGCGTCAGCCCGGAGCGCCTGGCGTGAGCAACCGCCATCGCTTCGTCACGGCGTAGCGCCGCAGCCTCCAAGGCGTCGCGGCGGCCTTGCCAGCCAAGGCTTTCCTGCGCGGCGGTGACGACATCGTAACGCGTCAGCCCGATATCGGCGAGCATGCGGTCGTCCGCGTGCATCAGAAGTTCAAGCTCGCCACGATATTGCGTTGCGCGCGCGATGTGGGCCCGCGCCGCGTCGAAGGCCCGCCGCGCCCTGCGCAGGAGGACGCGCAGGTGCCGGCCCAGCATCCGCGTCCGCGAAGTCCGCGCCAGCGAATATGTGCGCGGCACAAGGACGAAATCAGCATCGGAGTTCATGGCAGCCTCCCATCGGTTCGTGCGCTGCATATGCGACCGAACCTCTGCCCAGCCCATGATCGCGTGTCCGCCGCTCTTGATTGAAATGCCGAGCGCCATCAGCCTCACGATCGTATGATCGATCGTGATCGGAAACCGTTAGTCGCGGGCTGGCGGCTTTAGGGTCAAACGCCGGCTTCTGTTCCGGTCTGGCGGCTTTTGCGCCAGGCCGCGGGCGGCATGCCGACCACTTTCTTGAAGGCGCGGCTGAACGCGGCCTCGGATTCATAGCCGACATCGATCGCAATTTTCGCGATGTTCGATTGGCCCTGGGTCAGCAGGCCGGATGCGATCTGCATCCGCCATTTTGCGAGATATTGCATCGGCGGCATGCCGACGAAGTCGGTGAAGCGGTCCGCCAGCGACGAGCGCGAGAGCCCCACTTCGCTCGACAATGTCTCCAGCGTCCAGTCCCTCGCAGGCTGCGCATGCATCAGCGAGAGCGTGTGCCCGACATGGCGGTCGCGCAGTCCGGCGAGCCAGCCGGTCTGTTCCGTCGGCAACGATTCCAGATACATGCGTACCAGTTCGATGAACAGAAGCTCGCTCAGCTTGGCGAGGATGCTTTCGCCGCCGATCCGCTGGCCGTGCGATTCCAACACCGCCATCTGGTAGAAATGGCTCAGCCGCGCGTGGCAGTCGGGGTTCTTGCCGCTGCAATGGATCCGCGGCGGAAGCGCGGCGAGCAGCGGATTGAATGGCCGCACGTCGCAGCCGAGAAAGCCGCAGACCAGCTTGACCCGCTGATCGCCGCCGCCTCCGCCGACGATCTTCCAGGGCCGCTGCGTCGACAGGTCCACATCCGTCATGTCGAAGCTGGCGGGCGCGCGGAGCGACGCTTCGGTCGCGAGCGTATGCTGATCGCCGTGCGGGAACACGATCATATCGCCGGCGTACAGCTTGACCGGCTCATGATCTTTCTGCACCGCGTAGCATTCACCCTCGGTCACGAGGTGATACGAGACGAGATGCTGCGCATCCGGCATGATCAACGGGATCAGGTGCCGCGATTGCGGTGCGAATGTCGCCCACGGCGCCGTCACATTCACGTCGATGAACACGGCGCCTGTGAGACGCACCGCACGCAGCACGTCGGAAAGCGTGTCGCTGCTCATG
>CAZIKZ010000021.1:0-21925 GCA_964539845.1 uncultured Hyphomicrobiales bacterium | reverse complement strand
TTTCCGTCTGAAAAGGACGAATGCCCAAACGTCGGACGCGTGCAAAATCAGAGCCCGCCGGTGCCCCGCTTGTCAACACACGTCAGGGGCGATCCGGTCACGATCGGGCGTGCTATTCCACCGTCGGCGCGGGAGACGGCACGGCCGCGGTTTCGGCCGGTTTTGCGGCGGGCGCCTCGGCGCGTGCGCTCGACGGCTCGATGATGATGCGCGTCTTGGCCATGCCCTGCCTCTGAACGAGGTTAAAGAGCACCGCGGCATCCCGCGGATGAAGCCGCACGCAGCCCTTCGAGGCACGCCGGCCAAGCCGCTTGATCTGGTTGGTGCCGTGGATGGCATAATGGCCGTGAAAGAAGATCGAATAGGGCATCGGCGCCATGTTGAAGAGGCGGGAATGCCAGGTGCGTTCGAGCCGTTGCGGCTTGAAGCTTCCGTTCGGCGGCCCGCCTGCGAGGCCGGTCGAGACCACGAAATTATGGGTCGGGACGCCGTCGACGGCCACGGACATGCGCTGCGCCGCCTTGTCGACCCGCACGACGACCTCGGCCTGTGCCGCATTACCTGCGGCAAGGATGGCGATTGCGGCGAGGGCAGGAATCAAATGCATGACGAACCCCATTTCGGCACCACGCAAACCGGCTTCCAGACTCAATCCAACCATGTAAAGTCACCCCGCAAAAATACCGTTAAGAGGTGCGCTCCAATGAGGGTGTTTTTGTTCACTTTCGTGTTTGCCGTGGCGCTGTCGCTCGGTCTGCCTGCATCTGCGCAGGACAAGGGTACGGTCGATCCAAAGCCGCTGCCGCCGCTTGCCAATCCTGACGATCCGAAGACGCCGGCGAAGGACCTGTTCGGCCGCCGGCCGACACCCACCAGTCTGCAGGCGCGCGCCATCGGCTTCTATTCGCGCGGCTGTCTGTCGGGCGGCATCGCGCTCCCGGTCAATGGCAAGAACTGGCAGGTGATGCGGCTGTCACGCAACCGCAACTGGGGTCATCCGGACCTGATCGCGTTCCTTGAACGGCTGGCGGACAAGGCGCCGAAGGTTGGCTGGAGCGGGCTTCTGGTCGGCGATATCGCGCAAGCCCGCGGCGGACCGATGCTCACCGGTCACGCAAGTCATCAGATCGGCCTTGATGCGGATATCTGGCTGACGCCGATGCCGAAGCGCGAACTGACCCGGCTCGAGCGCGAGGAAATGTCGGCCACGAATGTCGTGCGCGAGGACAAGCTCGACATCGATCCGAGGATATGGACGCAGGGACATGTCGGGATCATCAAGGCCGCTGCGGAGGATCCGCTGGTCGAGCGCATCCTGGTTAACGCAGCGATCAAGAAGGCGCTGTGCCGAGACGCGCGCGGCGATCGCGCGTGGCTGCAAAAGGTCCGTCCGTGGTACTGGCACAACTACCATTTCCATATCCGGATCGGCTGTCCGAAGGATTCGCCGGCCTGCAAGCCGCAGCCTCCAACGGGCGAAGGCGACGGTTGCGGCGCTGAGCTTGCGCATTGGTTCCAGCCGAAGATCCTGCGTCCGCCGGAGCCACCGTCCGATCGCCCGCGCAAGCACATGACGATGAGCGATCTTCCGGCGGAATGCCGGCAGGTGCTGGTGGCGCAGTAGCGGCAATGCGTCATTCCGGGGCGCGACGAAGTCGCGCGCCCGGAATCCAGAAGCAAGCTCAGAATGTTTGATTGGATTCCGGGTTCGCTTGCCTTCGGCGAGCGCCCCGGAATGACGGCCTCACTCATTCTCCTGCTCGACCGCCCGCACCACGGCTTCGGTCACCTGCCTCGTCGTTGCCTTGCCGCCGAGATCGGGCGTGTGCAGCGACGGATCGGCCGTGACGCGCTCGACGGCCTTCATCAGGCGCGCGGCGGCAGGCTTCTCACCGAGGTGTTCGAGCATCATCACCGCGGTCCAGAACGAGCCGACCGGATTTGCGATGCCTTTGCCGGTGATGTCGAACGCCGAGCCGTGAATCGGCTCGAACATCGACGGTGTGTGACGCTCGGGATTGAGATTGGCCGTCGGCGCGATGCCGAGCGATCCCGCGAGCGCGGCGGCGAGATCGGACAGAATGTCCGCGTGCAGATTGGTGGCGACGATGGTGTCGAGCGTTTCGGGACGAAGCGTCATCCGCATGGTCATGGCGTCGACCAGCATCTTGTCCCACGTCACGTCGGGATAATTGCGCGCCACTTCGGCTGCGATGTCGTCCCACATCACCATGCCGTGGCGTTGCGCGTTCGACTTGGTGACGACGGTGAGCAGCTTGCGCGGGCGTGTGCGGGCCAGTTCAAAAGCGAAACGGATGATGCGGGAGACGCCCGCCCGCGTGAACATCGCAACGTCGGTCGCAACCTCTTCCGGCAAGCCCTTGTGCACGCGCCCGCCGACGCCGGCATATTCGCCTTCCGAATTCTCGCGCACGATCACCCAGTCGAGTTCGGGTCCGGTGACATTGCGCAGCGGGCTTGTGATGCCTGGAAGAATGCGGGTTGGCCGCACATTGGCGTACTGGTCGAGCGGCTGGCAGATCGCAAGCCGAAGACCCCACAACGTGATGTGATCCGGGATGTCGGGCGCCCCTACCGCGCCGAAATAGATCGCGTCGAATTTGCGAAGCTGGTCGGCGCCGCCGTCCGGCATCATGATGCCGTGCTTCTTGTAATAAGCCGAGCCCCAGTCGAAATGGGTTACGTCGAGCGCAAATCCGCCGTCGCGTTTCGCGCAGGCTGCGAGTACGTCGAGGCCGGCGGAGATCACTTCGGGGCCGATGCCGTCGCCGCCGATCGCCGCGATCTTGTGGGTACGCATAACAATCTCCAAGGTGATACGTCATTGCGAGCGAAGCGAAGCAATCCAGAATACGGTTTCAGGACTTATTTATGGATTGCCTCGTCGCTGCGCTCCTCGCAATGACAGCTTGCTATTGTGCCGTCACGCCGGCCTTCTTGATGACCGGAACCCATTTATCGATTTCTTTGGCGACATGCTGGGCGAGATATTCCGGCGTCTGCTCCGCCTCGGTCGGCAGGATGATGCCGAGATCCGAGGTCGGCAAATTCGGCGTCACCGCGATGCGCTTGTCGGTCGCGACCCCGTAAGGCGGGGCAGCCCTCTCATCGTCTTCTCCCTTTGGACATTCAGTCCGTTGTCGCTCTGTGGGCTGTGTTTCCGGCCCTTTTCGTAGGCTATTTCTGCCTGGCCACAGCCTCCGCGATTATCGTGCCGCATTCAACCGTGTTTGCGGTTCCGCCGAGATCGCGGGTGCGGGCCTTCGGATCGGCAAGGGCGATCTCGATCGCCGCAATCACGGCGTCGGCGGCGTCCTTGTGGCCGAGATGCTCAAGCATCATGGCGCCCGACCAGATCTGCCCGATCGGATTGGCGATGCCTTTCCCCGCGATATCGGGCGCGGAGCCGTGTACCGGCTCGAACATCGACGGAAATTCGTGCTCCGGATTGATGTTGGCCGAGGGCGCGATGCCGATTGAGCCTGCAACCGCGGGCCCGAGATCGGAAAGAATATCGCCGAACAGGTTGGAGCCGACCACGACATCGAACCAGTCCGGGTGCTGCACAAAATGCGCGGCCAGGATGTCGATATGAAACTGGTCGGCGCGGATATCAGGATAGTTCGTTTTCATGGCGGCAAAGCGCTCATCCCAGAACGGCATGGTGTGGACGATGCCGTTCGACTTGGTGGCCGACGTCACGTGCTTCTTCGGCCGCTTTCGCGCCAGATCGAAAGCGTAGCGCATCACGCGGTCGGTGCCGCGGCGGGTGAAGATCGATTCCTGCATGGCGGCTTCGTGCTCGGTGCCGCGGAACATGCGCCCGCCGATTTCGGAATATTCGCCTTCGACATTCTCACGCACGACGAAGAAGTCGATGTCTTCCGGTCCGCGGCCGGCGAGCGGGCTCTTCATGCCCTGCAGCACACGGCAGGGACGAAGATTGACGTATTGATTGAACTCGCGCCGGATCGGGATCAGCAGACCCCAGAGCGATACGTGATCCGGTACGCCGGGAAAGCCGACCGCGCCGAGGAAGATCGCATCATGCCCGCGGATCAGGTCGAGGCCACCTTCGGGCATCATGCGGCCATGTTTCTGGAAATGCTCGCAGCTCCAGTCGAAATGATCGAACGCGAAGGACAGACCGAAGCGCTTGCCGGCCGCTTCGAGCACGCGGATGCCCTCGGGCAGTACCTCGTTGCCGATGCCGTCGCCCGGAATGGCGGCAATCCTGTAGGATGTCATGTCATGTCCTCTCGGTTTGGACGTGTGCAGAGGCGTGATCGCCCGCGAATGATGTCCCGCCGTGTGGAGACCGGCCGCCGGGCTGTAGAGGCACAGAGCGATGACGGGACTGGCCTTGCGAATGTCGGAGCGAACCAACTCAAGGCGATTGCAGCTTCAACCCGCGCACGACCACGACCTGGGTATGGGCGCCGGCGATGCCGAAATCGTCGTCGTTGACCAGAACCAGCGCATCGTCCGGAAGGATTGCGATGCCCTCGGTTTTGCCAACGATCTTTGGGAAGTCGGCGGTATCGAAGCGCAGGGCCTTGGTTACAGGCACGATCTTCGCATCGTCGAGATGCGTCTGCTGCTCGAGGCTCGGTTCGGTCCGTGGATCGTCCCACGGGCTGTCGTGGATGTTGGTCGCATCGGCCAGATTGATTTCGTAGAGCTTGGTGGTTGCTTCGGTCCGCTCGAGAACGATCAGTTGGTCCGGTCCCACCGACACCATCTCGCTGATGCGCACGTCGGCCTGATCTTTTGATGGATCGCGGCGGAAGGTCTTCGGATCGTCGAGGACGTAGACATATTCGCCGACGATCTGCATCGAGGTGCGCTCGATCTTGAACAGCCGCACATTGCGGGAGGTCCGGAACGCCGCCGTATCGGGGTTCGCCAGCGGGCTTTGCATGATGAAGAACAGAAAGCGTTCGTCGCGCGAGACCGCCAGCGACTCGATCCCGCGATTGAGCTGGCGCCGCGCGAGGATGGCCGGCAGCGAGCCGACCACCTCGTAGCGCGCGTCTGCATAATCCGCCTCGGTGCCGCGCGGCACATGGCGGGTCACGATCCGTCCCTCCATGGAGACATGCACGATCGACGGCGCGTTTTCGTCGGCGATCCAGAAGCTGCCGTCCGTCAGCCGGATTACGGCTTCAGCGTCGATGCCGTAAACATCGCGTTCGAGCGGCTTGCCGCGTGCGTCGAGCGGCGTCTCGCTTGTGGCATTGGTGAGCGGATTGGGAAGGCCGGACAGCGGGATGCCGTCACGATCCTTCAGGGTGACGACATCGGTGATGCGAAACGTCCCGGCGTCGGTCAGCAATACGCGATAGAGCGACGGCGAATAGGATGGCGCGAGAAAGATGCGCGCGTTCTTTGTCTCGCGGCAGCCGGGAAGCTCCATCTGCGCGGCCGATCTGAAATCGCCGCAGGTGAGGTTCGGGCCACGGTCTCCGATCGTCCAGATCACGTTGGGCGGGTCATCTGGATGATGGAACGCGCCGCTGCCGATGCCGACGGACAGATTCAGCATCCGGCCATTGTCGAAGCGGTGACGCCCCATCGAAAGCAGCGTGTCGTCGCTGCGAAGCTCACGAACCGAGAGGTCGGACGCAACGGCGCCTGTGGATAAGCCCAGCACAACAACGAGGAAGAAACGGAAACGCATCGGAGCCATCGGTTCAAGTCGCTGACCGGATGAACCCGGACCATGTCGATTCTCTCACGTTCGCGGGCGTCGAGGCAAAGGTCTGATTGCGGGAAAGGAGCGTTCCGGCTGTCCGTCCCGATGGGTGCAAGACTGGGCCTTGCGCGGTCGGGAGGGCGTTTTTCGACCGCTCGCGCTGACCTGATGACCCCTTTTCCGGGAGGAACGGTAATTCGTTGACGTTTCATGAGCCTGCCGGACGAGGCTGCGGTGGAAAGAAGCGTCTTTTGGTTATTTAGTTAATGAGGTGTGGTAATTATGCACTAGTGAGGTTTCTCACGTCGCTCTATCGTGATTTTGTTGATTCACCTGGGGGCTCCCATGAAGAAGTGTCTGCTTGCAACCGCTGCTGTGCTCACTCTCCTGAGCGCTGCTGGCTGCACCCTGTACGGCAAGGCTCCGATCGGCAAGGCGCCGGTCGTCGCCAAGTACTGATCAGCTTAGGTCAAGAAAGGGCCGGTTTCTGACCGGCCCCTTTCTACACCTTTGCGTTCGCTGCCCAAGTCTTTGATTTGGGTAGAGTCCAATGGTGCGAATAAATTTGGCGTATGCGGGTTTCCCCGCATAGGCCTTTTTTTGTTTTTGGACCGCTGTGAAGGCGACGGCCGCGTGTCGTGTCACGCGGGATCCTGACCGCCCGGCAGTCTGCCATGCAGATGCCTGAGGCATGCCGGTCACGGCCGCGCAGGAACATCGCATCGAGAGCCGCTGATGTGCATCGGCTGCTTGACTTAGGCGTCTCCCGGCGCGTGTGATGGGCCGGCGAAGATTTCGGAGAGCGTCAATGCAGGCCAGAGATAACCGTACGTCCGGGCGAAAGGCCCTTCTCGGCACAGCCGCGCTCGCGGCCGCACTTTCGTTCGGTTGCAGTATTGCGATAGCGCAGGATGTCGTCCGTTCGGCCCCCGTTGCCACAGCGCAGGCCTCTGCGGCTCCGGTCGCGGCCGGGCAAGCTTCAGCGGCTCCGGCTCCCGCCGCCCCGGCGCTGGCCCAGGCTCCAGCTGCCTCGAGCAGCACGCTGCCGGCCGTCAATGTGAACGCGGAAAAGCCGCAGCAAAAGCCTGCACAGCGGCAGGTCATGCGGCAAGGACCCAAGCGCGAGCCGATCAAGATCCCGGTGAACGCAGCCGGCTGCAAATCGGTGCGCGCGCCCGGCAAGCCCTACTTCGTTGAATTCCGTTCGCGGACCGCTGTGAGCTACGGTCACACCTTCGTCCTCCACGGCCGGCTTGGCGATGGCCATCGCTTTGCGAGCTACCAGATCGCCGGCCTGCATCCCAAGGGCGACGATCCCAACATCTACATGCAGGGCATGATGGTGCCGGTCGCATCCGAAACCGGCCCATCATGGGGCGACGAGGATGAGCAATATCTGACGGCCCGGTTCTGCGTCACCCTGACCGAGGCCGAATACCGCAAGGCGCTCGTCTACATCAAGCATCTGCAGGCGACCAAGAAGACCTGGCACGCCACGACCTACAACTGCAACGCCTTCGCTGCGGATATCGCCCGGCACATTGGCCTCGATTCGCCGAATCCGAACATGTATCTGCCGCCAAGCTTCATCACTCGGTTGGCGGATCTCAATAAGGGCGGCAAGCCGGGTAATCCCTTTGCCGCGAACTTCTCCGGTTTCCAGCAGTCGCCCGCGACACAGGCGACCCAGCAGAAGCGCGCGCCGGCGCAGCGCACGGCTCAGCCGCGCACCACGCAGCCAACGCAGCAATAACGGCAACGCATCGCCGATATGAAAAAGGCCCGCAGCGATGCGGGCCTTTTTGCTTGTCCCGGTTCGAGGGATCCGTCCGCCGCCGCGCTATTTCGGTCCGAGTCCGAGGATCGACCAGACCGGACGGCCCAGTGCCGCATCGAGTTGCACCGTAAATTCGCGAAGCGCAGCCGGTGCCTGATCGCTGTAACCAAAAACCATGAGCACAAACAGCAGCGGCGGGATCGCCGCCAGCCACAGGATCACGCGGAGCATATACGCGCGGTGTTCGGCGGTCTGTTTCGGATTGCGATAATTCGGGGGCGGATAGTGGCTCATTGATGCGGTGTTCCGGGTCGCCTTGAATGGACACACTGATGGACGATTTGACCCGGAAAACTCGCGAACGGAAAGCGCAAATGGCCGCGCATGCCGTCCGGCGACGCGCATTCTGCCCCAACCGTCATCCGTCGGTGCGATTACGCCTTGTCGACCGCGCCGCCGCTCTCTGCCCAGTCCTTGAATGCGCCGAGATTGTAGACCTTCTCGTAGCCGAGATCCTGCAGCGTTTTGCCGGCCAGAGCCGAGCGGCCGCCCGAGGCGCAATACAGGATGACGGGCTTGCTCAGGTCGAGGTTCTTGTCATGCGCCGGCGATTCCGGATCGGCCTTGAACTCCAGCAAGCCGCGCGGGATGTGGACGGCACCTGCGACCTTGCCGCTCTGTTCCACCTCCTTCGCATCGCGCACATCGAGCACAACGGCCTCGCCGCTGCCGATCATGTCCCTGGCTTGCGCGGGCGTGATGCGAGGCACGCTCGCATTCGCAGCTTCCATCATCGCTTTCACGCTCGTGGCCATGTCTGTTCTCCTGTCGAACTCGCGGCCACGCGGCAATGCCGAGGGCAATCGAGACTGTATTTTAAGCGGGGATGTATCTTGGGTGCGCAAGGCGGCGGGTGCAAGTGGGAGGGTGCCGCCGAGCGACACGACCACGTGAGGCGCGTGCGGGCACATAAATCGTCCAGACAGGCGCGGCGGGCGATCCGTCGCGCCTGTCTGGGAACTACTCAATGTCTTGTGATGACGATCTCGAGATATTCGCTTGGAACCACCATCGTGCCGTCATCGGCGCGGTTGAACCGGCCGATCAGCGCCAGAAGATCGTCCTGAAGCGCTTGCTGCTTCGCAGGCTCGAGCGCGGCGAATGTCTTGAGCACCGGCCCGTAATAGTTACGGAACACCTCAAGGCAATGCTCGGGAGACCGGTAGCGGAAGACGAAGTTGCGCTGCGCGGATTTGACCGAGGTGGCATGCGGATCGAACAATTCCGCAATGCGATCGCGTGTGCCCCAGAGCGCGGGCGAGCGCATACCCGCCGCCGGCGGAATGTGCTTGCCGATGGTCTTGAACAGCTGGCCGATGTAGCCGGCCGGCGTCCAGTTGGCCATTCCGATCTTGCCACCGCGCTTGCAGACGCGGACCATCTCCGCCGCGGCACGTTCCTGATCGGGAGTGAACATCACCCCGAAGGTTGAGACCACGGCGTCGAAGCTGTCATTCGCGAACGGCAACGCTTCCGCATCGGCCTCCTGAAACGTGATGGACAAGCGTTCGGCATCGGCGCGCTCGCGACCGCGTTCGAGCAGCGCGGGCACATAATCCGTGGAAGTCACGTTGCACCAGCGCCGTGCGGCGGCAAGCGAGACGTTGCCATTCCCGGCAGCGACATCGAGAACGGTTTGACCTCCGCGAAGATCGAGTGCTTCGCACAGGTCTTCGCCGACGATCTGAAGCGTGGTGCCGACGATCGCGTAATCGCCGGACGTCCATGCGGCCTGCTGGCGGGTCTTGATGGCAGTGAAATCCGGCGCGGCGGCCGGCTTGGTAGCGAGTGCGGCTTGAGTCATGACGATTGCTCCTGGTGGGTGAACTGACTTTGCGGATTTACCGGCGATCATGTCCGGCGCTGAGGAAGGTGTAGTCGGCGGTATAGGGGACGCTGAGAAACGCGCCGGCCTCCTTGCAGATGCCCTCGGTCACACCACCTTTTGTGTTGATGCGTTGAATGGTGGTGACATCGCTCAGACGTCCTGCACCGCGCCGCGCCGAGACACCGAGCTTGAGCAGCGGGATGTCGCTCTCGCTCGCAGCCGGGGCGCGTGCGGCAACCTTGCCCTGCACGGCGCTGCCGTCGATCAATTCCCAGTGTGGCCCCGCATAGTGGCGGCCGACGGTCTTGCCTGAGATGAGCAGCGTCGCTATCGGTTCGCGAAACTGCCAGGCGAGCGTGTTGCGAGCCGGATCGGATTTGCACTCGTAGACTTGCGATCCGACGGCATGGACAGTCGCAATGGGAACGTCGCCGGGTGCTGAGATATCGCTCGGCAACTCGGCCGCCGACGCCGTGATGAATGTGAGCGGAAGCGCAAGCATCGCTATCTGGGTCTTGCGGCGTGTTGAGCGCATCGGTGGCTCCTGTCGGGACCTTCTGTTAGTCTGCCGCCTTGCCCGAGTGTCGGCGGCAGTGCCGGACGCCTGAGAGCGCCGCTCGTATCGAGTGGTTACGTAGTGGCTCCGTATGGGGGCGACCGTGGTAGGCAGCGTGGAAATGCCCGTGGAATTTCACAGGCCGGACGCGTCAGGACCTGCGATCCGGCTTCTTGGACCGTTGACCGTTGAGCGCGGCGACATCGCGATCAAGCTGCCCGCGTCACGCAAAGTGCGCGCGCTGTTCGCGTATCTTGCGCTTTCGCCAAATCCTGTGACGCGCAGTCAGTTATGCGAATTGCTTTGGGATGTGCCGAACGATCCGCGCGGTGAACTGCGCTGGTGTCTCAGCAAGATCAGAAGCATCATCGATGAACCCGCAAGGCAACGGGTGATAACGAGCGGCGATACGGTCAGGATCGATCTGTCCGACTGCGCGACGGATACCGTGCAGGTTGCGCAGGCGGTGCATGACGGGCTCGCGGCCGTGCCGGTCGCGCGGCTGCGCGTTCTTGTCGATCTCTTCCGAGGCGATTTCCTGGAAGACGTCGACGTTGACCGCAATCACACATTCAACAACTGGCTGACGGCGCAGCGGCGCCGCTTCCGCGCGTGTCACACCGCGATCCTGGAGCATGCGGTGCAGGCGATGCCGGAGGACGAGGCTGTCGTCCATCTCGACCGCTGGCTTGAGCTCTCGCCGTTCGACCAGCGCGTCCATGAAATCCTTCTCCGCACGCTTGCGCGCCGCAATCGCATCCGCGAAGGCGAGGAGCACGTCGTCGCAACGACACGGCTGTTCGAGGCGGAGGGACTTGATCCCGCGCCCATCCGTGAACTCTGGCGTGTGGCGCGCGCGCAGCCTGCGGACGGGTCAGCCATACCCGAGCTGGTCATCGCCGCAACGCCGATACCGGCGGCCGAGCGAGCCGCCGGCCGCGATATATTGCCAGCGTCTCGCCGCGCGTCGATCGCGGTGATGCCCTTCACGGATCGCGGTGCCGGCGCTGACGCGGGCGGATCGGCGGGCGGGCTTGCGCATGATGTGATTACGCGGCTCGCCAAGCTGCGCAGTCTTTTCATCATCGCACAGGGTACGGTCTTCGCTTTGCATGAGCGTGGCGTAGGGCCGGAAGCGGCGGGCCGGCTTCTGAACGTGGATTATGTGGTCAGTGGATCACTGCAGCGGACCAGCGATCGTATCGCGGTGTCGGTCGAACTCGCGGAAACGCGTACGGCCCGGATCGTCTGGGCGGAGGTCTTCAATCAGAAGCTCGACGATGCCTTCGCGGTGCTGGACGAGATCGGGAACCGGATCGTGGCGTCGATCGCGAGCGAGATCGAAACGATCGAGCGCAATCGCGCAATCCTGCGGCCGCCAAGTTCACTGGATGCCTGGGAGGCCTATCATCGCGGGCTCTGGCACATGTATCGCTTCAGCAAGAGCGACAACGAGCGCGCGAAGCATTTCTTCGAGACCTCAATTCGTCTCGATCCGACCTTCTCGCGCGCGCATGCGGGCCTGTCCTTCACGCACTTCCAGAATGCATTCCAGGGATGGACCAAGCGCGGGCCGGAAACGGACCGTGCCTATGAGGCGGCGGGACAGAGCCTGCTCGCCGATGATCGCGATCCCGCCGCGCACTGGGCCATGGGCCGCGCGCTCTGGCTGCACGGCCGCCATGACCAGTCGATCGTCGAACTGGAACAGGCGATCGATCTCAGCCCGAACTTCGCGCTCGGTCATTACACGCTTGCGTTCATCCAGTCGCAGGCCGGCGACCCCGAAGCGGCGATCCGCGCCTCGGATCATTCGCGGCACCTGAGCCCGTTCGATCCGCTGCTGTTCGCCATGCTGGCATCGCGCGCGATGGCGCTGGTCCGGCTCAAGCGGTTCGATGAAGCGGCCGATTACGGTGTGAAGGGCGCGGCGCGGCCGAACGCTCACGCGCATATTCTCGCGATCGCAGCCTATTCGCTGATGATGGCGGGGCGCGTTGAGGAGGCGCGCGCCCATATGGCGGCGATCAGGAAATCGATCCCGCAATACGGTGTGAAGAATCTGCTCACCGCGATGCAGCTCGATCCGGTCGGCGAGGCGCTGTTCCGGGACGCGGCGAAGCGTCTCGGAACAGGCTGAACATCCGGGACTAATACCGTGCGGAGATCGGTAGGTCTTCAGCCGGGAACAGCGAGATCACCTTGCAGCCCTTGTCGGTGACCACGACCTCTTCCTCGATGCGCGCGCCGGAATAGCCGTCGGTCGCCGGGCAATAGGTCTCGATCGCGAACACCATGCCTTCCTTGATCTCGGTCGGGTGATCCATCGACACGACGCGCGAGATGATCGGCCGTTCGTGCAGCGCAAGGCCAAGACCGTGCGCGAATTGCAGGCCGAATGCGCTCAGTTCGTCTGGGAAGCCGAACTCGCCCGCCTTCGGGAAAGCTTCAGCGATATGCGCGGTCGAGGCGCCCGGCTTGATACGCGTCATCGCATTGTCGAGCCATTCGCGCGCCAACTTGTAGGCATCGCGCTGAGAGTCGGTCGCGCGCACCACATTGAACGTGCGGTAATAGCAGGTGCGGTAGCCCATGAAGGCCTGCAGGATATCGAAGAACGCCTGGTCGCCCGGCCGGATCATGCGGTCGGTGAAATTGTGCGGATGCGGATTGCAGCGTTCGCCGGAAATCGCGTTCACCGCCTCCACGTCGTCGGAGCCGTGCGTGTAGAGGAACTTGTTCACCTCGGCGACGATGTCATTCTCGCGCACGCCGGGACGCAGCTTCTCGTTGATCAGGTCATAGGCGCCGTCGACCATCGCGGCGGCGCGGTTGAGCAGCGCGATTTCGTCGATCGACTTGATCTCGCGCGCCTCCAGCATCACCTGCTGGCCGTCCTTCACCTTGAGCCCGGCCTTTTCCAGCTCGAACATCATCGGCGGTTCGATGATGTCGACGCCGAGCGGCATATCGGCCACCCCGGCCTCGCGCAAAATCGCGGCGATCTCTTCCGCATGCCGCTTCATCAGACCGAAATCGGGATGCACGGTGCCGCGCAAACCGACGAGACCGGCCCGGCAATTGTCCGGCTTCAGCCATGGCGAATAGAGCTTGTGGTGGACGGCGGCGGAGCCGAAATCCCAGATGATCGGGTCCGGGCTCGAACGCGTCAGCAGCGCCCAGCGTGAAAGCTTGTCGCGCTCCCACTCGCCGATCTTGGTTGAGGTCACGTAGCGGATGTTGTTGACGTCGAACACCAGCAGCGCGCCGAGATCGGAATTCTCCAGTGCCATGCGCGCGCGGCTAAGCCTATAATTGTGCAGGCGGCGATAGTCGACGCGCTCCTCGAAATCCACCCCCATGATACCGAGCGAAGGCAGGGCGCGGCCCCAATTGTAGCGCGGATTGATGTCCTCGGCGCTGACCTTGCGAAGAGACTGGTCCATGGTGTTCCTCGGCTGTTTGTTGGCGCTTTCGCGCGGGTCTGGCATGAGTGTACACCGCAAGACCCGCGAGGGGGAGAGGCAGCGTGATAGCGCAAACTTTGCTTTATCTGGAAGACTTTTCACCAGGTCAGACTTTCGTCTCCGGTTCCGTGACCGTCGATGCGGACGCGATCAAGGCCTATGCCAGCCAGTTCGATCCGCAGCCCTTTCACCTCGACGAGGCGGCTGCGGCGGGCACCTTGTTCAAGGGGCTTGCAGCGAGCGGCTGGCACACTGTGTCGATGACCATGCGCCTTCTGGTCGATGGGGGTTTGCCCATCGCAGGCGGGATCATCGGTGCGGGTGTCGACGAGATCCGCTGGCCCCGGCCTACCCGCCCGGGCGACACGCTGCGCCTCGTCACCGAAGTCCTCGAATTGCGCCCGTCGAAATCGCGCCCGGAACAAGGGCTGATGAAGGTCCGCACCACGACGTTGAACCAGAATGACGAGCCGGTGCAGGTGATGGTGTCGAATCTCGTGGTGCAGCGGAGGCCGGCTTGAAGTCACCCGCGGATGTGCAGGCCGCGGGCGCATAGATTGTCTCGCAGCGTAAACGGGGTTATGCGGTGGGCGGGGCGAAAGCAGCAATGCCAACCGGCACACATGTCAGACCAGACAGGGCCACTTTTGCGAAACAGGATCAGCTGGAAAGAATGGCTGATCTTCGCGCTCGTGCTGGTCTTGATGGTGCTGGTGCTGGCCGCAGACATCGAAACCACGCCCGACCATGTCACCATCTGCTTCATCTACGCGGCAATTATTTTTCTTTCGATCTTCAGTTTCTACCGTTCAGCCTATATCGCGGCCGCGGTCGCAACGCTGTTCTCGTTGCTGGGTTCTTTTATCAATCCGCCGGCGGAGACCCTGAGCGTCGTGTTCTTTGCCAACCGCGCCATCGCCATCGTGTCGCAATGGGTCGTGGCCGTCCTTGTGACGACACGGAAGGATGCCGAATCCCTGATGCGTTCGGATCTCGAGGAGCAGACCGCGAATGCCGAGACCAGCCGCCGTTTCCTCGACGTGCTGACGCATGAAATCGGCACGTCGCTGACGACGATCGATGGCCAGGCCTTTTTGTTGCGGCGTCTCCTCGATGGCGCCGATCAGGCGCGCGCTGAAAAGATCCGGGGCGCCGTCCGTCATATCCAGGCGATCGTCCAGCAGGTCCAGCTTGCGTCGGAGGTGGGTGAGCGCGCCTCGGACATGCGCAACGAACCGGTGCTATTGCGCAGGCTGGTGGAAGACGTGTTCGTGGATATCGACACCAAAGATATCGCGGTCAGCACCGATCTGTCCGGCTTGCCGGAAACGATCATGGGCGATCCCGATATGTTGCGGCAGATCGTCGGCAATGTCTTGTCGAATGCGATCAAGTTCTCGCCGCCGGGCGGCGATGTGATTGTCCGGGGCGAGAGCAGGGACGGAGAGGCCGTGCTGACTGTCTCGGATCGCGGGCGCGGCATAGCACTGGAAGAGCGCGAGAAGATTTTCGAGCCTTACTATCGGGCACGCAACAGCCGGGGCGTACATGGTGCGGGTATCGGGCTCTATGTCGCTCGAAAGTTCGTCGAGAATCATCGCGGAACGATCAGAATCGACGGCGAGCCCGATGCCGGAACTCTGGTGACGATTTCTCTGCCGGTGTCCGGACCGGTGAAGGCAGATGAAAAGGACGGCGATGCCGCATCTCCTTTGCATTGAGGACGATCCCGACACGTGCGAGTTGCTGGTCGAGGTGCTGACCGCGGAGGGCTTCACTGTCTCGACCGTGGGATCGGGCGAGGCCGGCCTGTCGGCTCTGAATGCGCGCCCCGATCTGGTGCTCTGTGACATCGACCTGCCGGATGTGTCCGGTTTCGAAATTCTGGCCAAGGTCCGCTCCGACGATCTTCTGCCGATCGGCGTGCCATTCATTTTTCTGACCGCATATACGCAGCGGGTCCATCAGCTTCAGGCACGGCAACTGGGCTGCGACGACTATGTCACCAAGCCGATCGATTTCGAGCTGCTGATCGCCATCATCCGCCACAGGCTGGCTGCCGTGGAGAAGGGTGCGGAGAAGAGCGAACTTCGTCTGACCGAACGGGAGGTTCAGGTCCTCACCTGGGTTTCGCGCGGCAAGTCTTCATCCGATATTGCGACCATCCTCGGGATCAGCGAGCGGACCGTGAATTTCCACCTGGACAATGCGATGCGCAAGGCAGGCGTCGCCACCCGGGTCCAGGCTGCCGTAAAATGCGCCATGCTGGGGCTCATCGAGCCCTGATCCGACCCTCTCCCCTGTCAACCTTGACAGGTATCGGCGGCATCGCGCCGCGCTCAGATTTGAGCCTCGGCTTAGAGAGAGGCTTGGACATGACGTCGTCACTGGCTTTGATGTTTATTTATATCGTTGTCGCGCTGGTGATCCAGGCGCTGGCCATTGGCGTGATCATCATGATCGAGCCGATTCTGGGCGGCTGGAGCGGTATCGTCTTTATGACGTCGTATCTCGTGGCCTTCTGGGTAGCCTGGGTGATTGCTGTACGCGTAACGGAACCGAAGGCCGAAGCGGTCGCAGCGCAGCCGAGCCGGGCGTAACAGCCCGGCTACACGGTGATTGACGGGTCTTGATGGGTTTCCCGGATTCGGTACCGCACGGAGTGTCGTGCGCGCCGCTGGGTCCGGGTGGCACTCTTCTCTCACGCAGCGGTCTTTCTTCCCCATAGCCGTGCCGACGCGAGGTCCGCGCCCTCGCGCAGAGACTTCAGCTTCTTCCAGACCACGGAACCCGCGACCCATTCGCGCCCGGCAAATGTGCCGAAGCCGCAATCGGTCGACGCGATGACCCGTTCGCGATCGCCGACGACGGCAACAGCCTCTGCAATCCGCTTCGCCACCACTTCGGGATGCTCGACGAAGTTCGATGTCGATTCAATCACGCCGGGGATCAACAGCAGATCCTTGGGCCAGCCGGCCTTCCTGATTGCATCGTATTCGTGTGCGTGACGCGGGTTGGCGAACTCGATCGTCAATGCGCCGGCTGTCGTCTTGTAAAGGACTGACAGGATCGATCCGAGCGGCACGTCGTGTTCGTGCGGGCCTTCCCAGTTGCCCCAGCAGACATGCAGCCGCCAGCGGTCGCGCGGAATGCCGTCGACGGCCTTGTTGATCGCATGAAGATGCAGGTCGCACATCTTCAGGAATTCGGAATCGGACAGATCCTGGAACATCATGGTGCGTTCCATGGCGAGGTCGGGCGCATCGATCTGCAGGATCAGCCCGGCATCGTGGATCGCCATGTATTCGTGACGCAGCTCGCGCGCGAGCGCGTCGAGATACTTTTCGTGGCTGTCGTAGAACACATTTTGCAGCGTGGTCGCGACAATGCCGGGCGACGGCGCGGTCGCGAAGTCTTCGACGAACGTGCCCTTGGGGGCACAGCGGTGAAAGCGTGAAATCTCATCCTTGATCTGCGAGACGTCGTGATACTTCACCTCGGCCTGTGCCTGCGGTGCGTTCGAAATCTTTCCACGCCGGGGAAAGCGGCGCAGAAACTGCTCGATCAATTCCGGCGTCTCCGCGAAATCCCTGCCGACCTTGCGCTTTGACTCGCCGGCAAATCCGGACATGCGCTCGGGCACATAGGTCTGGAAGCCGACCCGCTGCTGCTCGCCGTCATTGCCGATGTCGATGCCGGCTGCCGACTGCTTCGCCACGACCTCGCTCACGGCCTTGTCCATTTCGGATGTAAGCAGCGCCTTGTCGATGGCCTCACCCGCTTCACGCCGGATCAGAAGGTCGGTCAGCGTTTCGCTGCGTGGCAGGCTGCCGACATGGGTGGTCAGGATTCGGTCGCGGCTGATGAGCATTGGTCGTTCTTCCCGGGATTTTCTGGTTGAAGCGTTATCAGTTCCCGCCCGCCTAGCATGATCCCGTTCCGGCGTAAAAAGACGAGCGAACAAGGGTTTGCGGAGGCAAGCCTATCGGGAATTGACGGGCCAAACACAGAATGCATTATAGTGCATGTTCGGAACGGGTCGAATTCGTCCGTTCTGAGCAATAACAACAAGAAACCAGCAAGCGGGATGGATATGGCTCAAGCAGGGGCGTCGCTCGGACGCAGTGATACCGTTGTGAGGCGCAAGTCTCCGGACATTCCGCGCGACTACAATTTCGCAGCCGATATTCTTGCGACCAATCTCGCCGCCGGCCGAGCTAACAAGCCTGCCTTTATCGATGCGAGCGGCAGCTGGACCTACGGTCAGCTGGCCGACCGCGCCGCGCGTTTCGGTGCCATGCTGCGCGCCAAGGGAATCCGGCGCGAAGAGCGCATCCTCATCTGTCTGACCGAC
Organism: uncultured Hyphomicrobiales bacterium; assembly: GCA_964539845.1. GTDB lineage: Bacteria > Pseudomonadota > Alphaproteobacteria > Rhizobiales > Xanthobacteraceae > Pseudorhodoplanes. Next base: position 4,167 of record CAZIKZ010000021.1, on the reverse strand, counting down.
ACCATTGACTGGCCGACCGCCTTTCTCGGCGCGCTGAAGGCGGGCGTGGTTGCCGTCCCGCTCAACACGCTGATGACAGAGAGCGACTACGAATTCATGCTGACCGACAGCCGTGCGCGCATGCTGGTGGTGTCGGAGGCCCTCTATCCGAAATTTGCGGGCATCATCGCAAGGGCGCCCGATCTTGCGCATGTCGTGGTGTCCGGCTCGAATGCGCATGGTCACGATCACTTCGAGCGGTTGGTCACGGCGTCCGCGCCGGAAGACTGCACCGCGTCGACCACGCGCGACGATATCGCATTTTGGCTCTACACCTCTGGCTCGACCGGCAAGCCGAAGGGTGCGGTGCATGTCCATGCCAGCCTGAAGCTGACCAACGATCTCTATGCGGTCCCGACGCTCGGGATTCGGGAGGACGATGTCTGCTACTCAGTGGCCAAGCTGTTCTTTGCCTATGGCCTCGGCAACGCGATGACCTTCCCGATGTCGGTCGGCGCGACCACTGTGTTGCTCGCCGATCGTCCGACGCCGGAGGGTGTTGCCGCGCTTTTGCGCACGCATCCGGTCACTGTGTTCTACGGTGTGCCGACCTTTTATGCAGGCTTTCTCGCAAGCGAGGGTATGCCGTCGCGTGCGGAGACGAAATTCCGCCGCTGCGTGTCCGCCGGCGAAGCGCTGCCGTCCGACGTCGGCAAACGCTGGAGCGAGAGATACGGCTGCGACATTCTCGACGGCATCGGCTCGACCGAAATGCTGCACATCTTCCTGTCGAATGCGCCCGGCGCCACGAAATACGGCACGACGGGCAAGCCCGTGCCGGGTTACACGCTCAAGCTGATCGACGAAAACGGGCAGCCGGTGCAGCCGGGCGAGATGGGCGAGCTGATCATCAACGGTCCGACCGCAGCGGTCATGTACTGGAATAACCGCGAGCGCTCCCGCACCACCTTCATGGGAGAATGGACGCGCTCGGGCGACAAGTATCAGCAGGACGAGGACGGCTATTACGTCTATTGCGGGCGTAACGACGACATGTTGAAGGTGTCGGGCCTCTATGTCTCGCCGTTCGAAGTCGAAGGTGCGCTCCAGACGCATTCCGAGGTGCTCGAATGCGCGGTGGTCGCCTGGCTCGACGGCGACGGGCTGACCAAGCCGAAAGCTTTCATCGTGCTGAAGGATAACGGCAAGGCCTGCGATGAACTGGCACAGGCGCTGCAGGATCACGTCAAGGCGATGCTGGCGCCGTTCAAATATCCCCGCTGGATCGAGTTTCGCGCCGACCTGCCGAAGACCGCGACCGGCAAGATCCAGCGCTTCAGGCTTCGCGCGGAAGCGCCGGGAGGGTGATGCCGGATTGCGCAGCGCACGCTGTCCTTAACCGCAGCGGTATGTCGCGTGCCCTCAGGGCTTCCGGTAACTGGAACAGTTCAATAGGATGAAAGCCGCACGTAAGCGGGCGGCCGAAAAACGGAGGAACTACAGGATGAAGAAAACGCTGATTGCAGCCGGCGCGGCGCTCGCGCTTGCGGCAGGGCCCGTCGCGGCCCAGGACAAACCCGTCAAGATCGGGTTCATTTCGACCTTTTCCGGTCCGACCGCGGTGATCGGCAACGACATGCGCAACGCCTTCGAGCTTGCGCTCGATCACATGGGCCGCAAGATCGGCGGCCGGCCGGTCGAGGTCATCTACGAGGACGACACGCTGAAGCCGGATATCGGCAAGCAGAAGACCGAGAAGCTGATCGAATCCGACAAGGTCGATTTCATCGTCGGCTATATCTGGTCGAACGTGCTGCTCGCCTCGCTGAAGCCGATCGTCGATTCCAAGACCATGACCGTGGTCGCCAATGCCGGCCCCTCGCAGCTCGCCGGCGACCTGTGCTCGCCCTATGTGTTCTCGACCTCGTGGCAGAACGACCAGACGCCACAGGCGGTCGGCGAATACATGAATCAGAAGGGCGTGAAGACCGCCTATCTGATCGGACCGAACTATGCCGCCGGCAAGGACATGCTCTCGGGCGTCGCCTCGACCTTCAAGGGCAAGATCGTCGGTCAGGACCTGACCAAGTGGCCGGATCAGCTCGACTTCTCGGCCGAATTGTCGAAGGCGCGCGCGGCCAAGCCGGACGCCGTGTTTGTGTTCTATCCGGGCGCGGCCGGCGTGCAGTTCCTCACGCAATATGCACAGGCCGGACTGAAGGGTCAGATCCCGCTCTACACCGCCTTCACCATCGACGAATTGTCGCTGCCCTTGCAGAAGGATCTGGCGCTCGGCGTGCCGGGTGCCCAGCACTGGGTGAACGACCTGCCGTTCGATGCCAACAAGAAGTTCGTGTCGGGCTTCCGTGAGAAGTACAAGACCTCGCCGTCGTTCTACGCGTCGCAGGCCTATGATGCGGCGCAGCTCGTCAACGCCGCGGTCATCGCGGTGAAGGGCGATCTCACCAAGAAGGACGCGATGCGCGACGAGATGCGCAAAGCGAACTTCCCGTCGGTGCGCGGGCCGTTCAAGTACGGCAACAACCACATCCCGATCCAGAATTTCTATCTGCAGGACGTGGTCAAGAATGCCGACGGCTCGCTCGGTTTGAAGACGGTCGCCACCATCGTGAAGGACAGCCAGGATCGTTTCCACGGCAAATGCCAGATGAAGTGGTAGCGTGACGTCGGGCCGACGAGAGCGTCGGCCTGAGGGCAACGTCGTTTCGGGGCGCACGCGCAGCATGCGAGCCCGCAATCCAGGACCAAAGCCTGTAAACTGGATTCCGGGTTCGCCGCGCGCAGCCAAGTGTACGCAGACTGCGTAAACTTGGCTGCGATGCGGCGCCCCGGAATGACATCTACGAAAGTCGCGAACAGCTCTTCATGCTTCTCTTTATCGAACAGTTTCTGAACGGGTTACAGTTCGGCCTGCTGCTGTTTCTGCTGGCGGCCGGGCTCACTCTCGTGTTCGGGATCATGGATCTCGTGAATCTCGCGCACGGCTCGCTCTACATGCTGGGTGCGTATTTCGCCGCGACCTTCGCGGCCCTGACCGGAAGCTTCGTGTTCGCGATCATCCTGGCGCTGATTGCGACACTGATCGTCGGCATGCTGGTGGAGGTGGTTGCGCTACGCAGGCTCTATGGCCGCGACCATCTGGATCATGTGCTCGCGACCTTCGGTCTGCTGCTGTTCTTCAACGAGTTTGTCCGCCTCGTATGGGGTCCGGCCGGTCTCAGCCTGCCGCTGCCTGCTTGGCTCACCACCAATTTCGAACTTTTCCCCGGCGTCTATTATCCGACCTATCGCCTCGCGATCATCGTCGTGACGATGTCGGTTGCGCTCCTGCTCTACATCGTGGTCATGCGCACGCGCGTCGGCATGCTGATCCGGGCCGGCGCCTCAAACCGTGAAATGATCGGCGCGCTCGGCATCAACATCAAGCTGCTCTACACCTTCGTGTTCGGCATGGGCGCGGCGCTCGCGGGTCTTGCCGGCATGATGCAGGCGCCGATCCTCACCGTGCAGATCGGCATGGGCGAGAACATTCTGATCCTGGCCTTCGTGGTCATTATCATCGGCGGGATCGGTTCGATCCGCGGCGCCTTCGTGGCGTCCATCCTTGTCGGCCTGATCGACACCGTCGGCCGCGCGTTCCTGCCGGACGTGCTGAAGCTGTTCCTGTCGAACGCCGCGGCCTCGACCGCAGGCCCCGCGCTGTCGTCGATGCTGATCTACGTCGTGATGGCGGTGATCCTGGTATGGCGGCCGGAAGGTCTGTTCCCGGCGGCGAGCAAATGAAGGCACTGACTGTCCGTAATATTGCCGTCGGCGCGCTGCTTCTCTTCCTCGCGCTGGTCCCGGTCTATTCGCACATGACCGGCAATCTTTTCCTCATGACGCTGTTCACGCGCATCGTGATCCTCGCGATTGCCGCGGTCAGTCTCAATCTGATCATGGGCTTTGGCGGCATGGTGAGCTTCGGCCACGCCGCCTATCTCGGCATCTCCGGCTATGCGGTCGGTATCCTCGCGCATGAAGGCATCAATTCCGGCTTTATCCAGTGGCCGATAGCGCTGCTCGCATGCGCGCTATTCGCGCTCGCAACCGGTGCGCTGTCGCTGCGTACGCGCGGCGTCTATTTCATCATGATCACGCTCGCCTTCGCGCAGATGATCTATTACG
>CAZIKZ010000020.1:7964-25346 GCA_964539845.1 uncultured Hyphomicrobiales bacterium | reverse complement strand
AAGCCGGCCTCGCGCTTTATTTCGGTTCGTTTTCTTCACGCGAAGGCGTGTCCGCAACAAGCGACCTATTGACCGGACCAGGTGCGGAGCGCGGCCGACGTGACCGCGCCACCGACGACGCAGGGCAGCCCGAGAGCTACATTGCCGGTCGCCGCCGCGCCGATACAGCCCAGCGCGATCGCACCCTCCCCGATCCGGCCCGCGGTCATCACGTCACGCTTCGAGCCGGGCCCCTTACGCTTCAGATCCTCGATCGCGCCGATGGCCTCTTTGCGGATCGCGGAAAGCTGCATGGTATCGGCGGCATCGGTGATCTCCTTCACGATTTTCGCCGTTTCCTCCGGCTGATGGCGCGCGCTGCGCTTCAGCATGGAGAGAAGTTTGGGATCGCGCGCGGAGTTGCTCGCGAGCGTGTATTTCGCCATCGCGCCAATCGTCAGCTTTTCAACACTGTCGCGGTCCTTGGACCAGGGCAGCATGTGGACGATGCGCAGGATCGGTCCGTAATCGGCGGTCGCGAAGAAGCGGCCCCAGAGCATGTCGAGCACTTCCGGCGAGGCATCGAGCGCCCAGTCGACCATCGGGCCTTTCGGCTTCTCGCGCGTGAACAGCCGCTTGAATTTCTCGCTCGCCGATGGCGGCTTCTGCTCGACGGTCGCGCCCAACGTCAGCAGCGAGCCGTCGATGAATTTCTGAATCATCACCTTGCGCGCCGGCATCCGGAAGGCGTGCTCGGCGAGAAGATGTTTCCAGTCCGGAAGACCGGAATGCGCGATTGCGCGTACGATCGACCAGTCGTCCTCCGGATTGATCGGGAAGCTTTTCGCGATCAGGTCGCCGGCGATATCGGGATTGGTGCCGATAACGCCGCCGATGAAGCCCACAAACACGCCGGCGCTTTCCGGGTCGCGCAGACCGCCGAAGCGGCTCATCGCCCGAATGGCGACAGGAAGCCGATGCGGATCCGGCTTGTGCCGGTAACCATTGATCCAGGTCAGGACCTCATCGGACGATATGAAATCGACCACGCGCTGCGGGGCAGCGACGGCGACATGCGGGATCAGGCCCGCAATCAGTACGGCGACAATGGCAAGACGGAAGCGCATGTCCCTCCCCTGGACGCGGGAAGGAAAGCAGGCGGGTTCGCCGATTTCATGTCGCGGGCTTGGCAGGATTTCGCTGGCCCGCCGCAAATTGGCCGCAAGGTTTAACCGGCCGGCCTTCGCCCAGACGGGACGGACCGGCCAACCGCCCATTGCGCAACGGCCCGAGCCCTCCGTTTCACTGAATAAAGGCGGGGACGCTCGCGACAAGCCCGGGCGCGACGGCGCGGATCGTCTTACAGTCGATCTCCCTTCGGAGGCTTCGCCATGCGAATCGACCCGACCCTGACGCTCGTCATCATCCTGGCCATCGGCATCGTCGCCGGCCTCATCTTCGACCGGATTGCCGGCCCCGGCTGGCTGACACGCCAAATTGCCGGCTCAACGCGCGGCATGGCGACCAGTTCGCTCGTTGGCATCGCCGGCGCTTTTATCGGCTATCACATCATTGCACTCGCGGCGCCAGGCAATATGGCCTACATCGGCGCCGTTGCGGGGGCCGCGCTTGTGCTGTGGGTCTGGCGCATGATGCGCTGAGGCGAACGCGTCCCGCAAAGAAAAAGCCCGGCGGGTTACGCCGGGCTTTTCAATTGAGTGGAGACCTGCAGCGATCAGGCTTCCTGGATCGCCGACACCAGCCAGTCGCCGCCGCGTGACCTCATGAAGGTCCACAATTCGGTGCGTTCGAACGGCTGCTTGTCGCCTTCGATCACCTGATCGGTCGCGCGCTGCGTCGTGTAGTCCAGCGACGAATAGCGCATCGCGACGGTGGCATAATCCTTGTCGCCCTCGCGCCAGGCTTCCGCGAGGTCGCCCTGCAGGAGCTTCACGTCGCCGACGGTGTTGACGACACCACGGCTTGCGTTCTCGTTCAGCTCCTCGGAGAGGTAGCTCACGATCTCCGGCGTCGCCAGCGACCGCAGCTTGTTGATGTCCTCCGCCGAATAGGCCGACTGGACGTCAGACAGGAGCTTCTCGAATACGTCGAAGTCAGCCGCCATCAGTTCGATATTTTCGGTGCCGCCGAACATCGGCATGCCGCTGCCGCCGCCACCAAAGGCGGGCTGCGACATGGATCGCTGCTCGGAGGCCGCGTTGTTGTCGCGCATCGACGGACCCGAAGCCGTGGCCAGGCCCGGCTGCTGACGCCGCTGCCACCACGCCCAGGCCAGGCGCGCGACGACGACTACCAGTACGATCTGGATCAACAGTCCCAGAAATCCGGCGAAACCGGACAGACCGCCGAGCAGACCATTGCCGAGCAGCAGGCCGAACAAGCCTGCGCCGAGCAGACCAGCCATCATGCCGCCCATGAATCCCGGGCGGTTGAAGAAGCCGCCCTTCGCGGCGCCGGCCTGACCGACGCTGCCCGGGCGCTGTGCCTGCGGCTGCGTGACGGAGCGATTGATCGGGGCCGCGGTATTGGGCGCGGTCTGCGTCGCCGGCGGCGCCTGGTAGGTCTTGCTACCCCGGCTGCCGAATCCGCCGCCGCGGCGGGCGGCATCGGCGTCGATAACCGTCACGGCCAGCAAGGCGATGGCGGCGAGGCCGCTCAGGACATAGCGAAATTTCCACAAAACCGGCATGAAGGTCCTCCCAGACCAAAAAATAGTCGGCACCACATATAGGCAACTCGGCGGGTGAAGATAAGTGCCCGCCCGTGGCCGTACGGCACTGGAGCCGCGCGCGCGACTGACATAATAATACAGTCGGTGGACAGACGGGCGCGACAAGGCCACGCAACCTGGGGGAAATACCGATGCAGATTCCGCGACTGAACCGGCCGGCGGTCCGCGCGATCGCCATGGGGATCGTGTTTCAGGTGTTCTTCTGGGGCGGCTGGGGCGTGAAGGGCAACGACACCGGCGGGATCATTCCGTACCGGCCCGGCGCCGACGAACAGACTTTGCAATTGGCGGGCGCGCACTGCATGCAATACGGAAAATACGCCGTGATCACGAGCGTGCATCCCTGGTACGGCGACTATATCGGCTTCACCTGCCGGCGCGCCGGACGCTGGGGTCCGGCCTATAACGGGTGGTGATCGGCCGTTGATCGGTTGTTGGTCGGCAGACCGTCTGAGGCGAGCAACGCAGACCACCTGATTCATCGCGAGACAGGCAGGACGCACCTGCGGCGCAACCCACCTCGCATCCGAATCGGCTCGCGAATCAGCTCGCCAGCGTCTGCTTCACCTGCTCGACCAGCTGCTTCAGAGTGAACGGCTTGGGCAGGAACGCAAATTGTCCACCGGGCGGCAAATTTTTCTGGAACGCTTCTTCCGCGTAGCCTGAGACGAAGATCATCTTCAGCCCCGGGTTCTTCTTGCGCATTTCCTTGAGCAGCGTCGGGCCGTCCATTTCAGGCATCACGACGTCCGACACGACGAGATCGACCTTGCCCTCGTTCTTCTCAAGCTCTTCCAGAGCCTCGACGCCGTTCGCGGCCGTCAGCACGGTATAGCCGCGCGATGCGAGACCGCGCGCATTGAGGGCACGCAGGCCCTCCTCGTCCTCAACGAGCAGCACCGTGCCGCGGCCGGTCAAATCGGCCTGTGCCGCTTCGGCGGAATTGTTCGCCGTAATCGCCGGCTTCTCTGCCGATACCGCCTCTTCCTTCTCGGCGATATGGCGCGGCAGGAAGATGCGGAACGCCGAGCCCTTCCCGATCTCGGAATCGACGTAGATGAAACCGCCTGTCTGCTTGATGATTCCGTAGACCGTTGACAGCCCGAGCCCTGTGCCCTTGCCGACTTCCTTGGTCGAGAAGAACGGCTCGAAAATCTGCGCCATCACCTCCTGCGGCATGCCGGTGCCGCTATCGGACACCTCAACGAGGACGTATTCCGCGTTCGGAATGCCCTTGTGAGCCGAGATACGCGGGTCGCCCGACGGCACATTGTGCGTGCGCACAGTCAGGTTGCCGCCATCCGGCATCGCGTCGCGCGCATTGACCGCAAGATTGACGACGACCTGCTCGAATTGCGACAGGTCGACCTTGACCGGCCACAGATCGCGGCCGTGCACGACCTCAAGCTTCACCTTCTCGCCGATCAGACGGCGCAGCAGAATCGTGAGATCGGACAGCGACTCGCCGAGATCGAGCACCTGCGGACGCAGCGTCTGCCGACGCGAAAAGGCCAGCAGCTGCCGCACCAGCGAGGCAGCACGGTTGGCGTTCTGCTTGATCTGCATGATATCGGCGAAGGACGGATCGGTCGGCTTGTGAGCGCCGAGCAGGAAGTCCGTCGCCATCATGATGGCCGACAGCACGTTGTTGAAGTCGTGCGCGATGCCGCCGGCGAGCTGGCCGACGGTATCCATCTTCTGTTGCTGCTTGATCTGGTTTTCCAGCGCGCGCCGCTCGGTGGTGTCGAGCGCGTAGACGATCGCGGATTCAGAATCGCGGTCGCTGTCCTCGTCGATTGCAGTGACAAAGAACGTGGCAAAACGCTCGGTCCCGGCCAACAGCGCCGCCTCGACCGGTTCGATCTCGCCCTGCCCCTGGCTTGCCTTGGCGATGGCCTGTTCGAGTGCGGGACGCTCGCGCTCGACGACGCTCGACAGGATGCTGCGCTCGCCGTCAGCGCCCTTGAACATGCGGGCGAACAACGCATTCGAGCGCACGATCCGTCCCGACCGGTCGACGGTCGCGATCGCCATCGGCGTATTGTTGAAGAAACGCATGAAGCGCACTTCGGCGGCGCGCTGCGCGTCCTCGGTCTCGCCGCGCGCGCGGTTGAGAACAAGGGTCCGCGACGGTCCGGGTGAACCATCGGCGCCGAACGCCACTTTGTGGAACAGCCGGACCGGAATCGAACGGCCGCCGCGGGTCTTGAAATCGAGATCGAGAACTTCGGTCTTCACCTCGCCCGGCATCGGCGGAAGCGCCAGCAGCGAGGCACCCTCACCCGGCACGATGTCGGCGAGTTTCAACCCTCCGGAACCGACCTCGGCAAGATCCTGGTCGAGCCAGCTGGCAAGCGTGGCGTTCAGATAGACGATGTTGCCTGCAGCATCGGCGGAGAAGAAGCCGGCCGGCGCGTGATCGAGATAATCGATCGCGTGCTGCAATTCCTGGAAGACGTTTTCCTGTTTCTCGCGGTCGCGCGTGACATCGGCGACGCTCCACACGGTGCTGGCCTTTCGCCCTTGGCCTCCCGGGCGCACGCGCAGGCGCAACCAGCGTCCCGGTTCGCCCCGGGCACCGCCGACGCGGACCTCCTCCTGCAAACGGCGTCCTTCGCGCGCGGCCTTGAGGAGACGGTAGACCGCCTCAGACACGTCCGGATCGCCGAGAAAAACCCGCTCGATGGGGCGGACGTCTTTCGCACTCGCAGCGCCGATCAGGTTGAGATAGGCCTCGTTGGCATAGACCACGCGGCCGCCCGTATCGGTGACCAGGATACCGTCGAAGGCGCCATCGACCAGCCCCCGGGTTTCAGAATTGTCGCTCTCCTGCCCGGCGAACCGCAGAATGCCGGAGGCAAGCGCGAACAGGGAAAACACCCCGACAGTGCCGAGAACGGCCAGCAGGATCAGGATATAGAGCGCGGCATTTCCGCGTCCGACCTGCAGCAGTCCGATCGCGGCGGCGACCAATACGACCGCGATCAGAAGCACGAGCCCGATACTGCCGCCGCGCTGCGACCGGTGAAGCTTCATCTCGCCCAAATCGGTTGACGCCATGATTCCTGATGCCTCAAGCGCAAGGTGATCCGCAAGGCCTAGTTGTCATTCCGGGGCGCGAGCGAAGCTCGCGAACCCGGAATCCAGGGGAATGAACTCTGCGTTTTCGGCTCTGGATTCCGGGCTCGATTGCCTTCGGCAATCGCCCCGGAATGACGGAGAACTGGTTCAATTCCTCACGCCCTTTCGCAGCCGCATAACATAGCCGATGACCTCGGCCACCGCCCGGTAATGTTCCGCCGGGATCTCCTGGTCGATCTCGACCGTCGCATGCAGAGCGCGGGCCAGCGGCGGGTTTTCGACCACCGGCACATCATGCGCCTCCGCAACCTGCCTGATTTTCAGCGCGATCGCATCCAGGCCCTTGGCGACACAGACCGGCGCGTTGTTCCCGCGCTCGTATTTAAGCGCCACCGCGTAGTGGGTCGGGTTCATGATCACGACCGAGGCTTCCGGCACGGCAGCCATCATGCGCTTGCGCATGCGCCCTTCCCGGATCCGGCGGATGCGCGCCTTGATCACGGGATCGCCTTCGGATTGCTTGAACTCCTCCTTGATCTCGCGCAGCGACATCTTCTGCTTCTCGTGCCATTGCCGGTACTGGAAGAAGAAGTCGGCGGCGGCGATGAAGGCCATGATCACGACCACAAAGCCGAGCATTTTCAGAGCGAAGACCGACGTGAACGGCAGGATTGCCGCCACATCGATCGTGACCAGGGTGTCGAGACGGTCGCGCTCGGGCCACAGCAGCATCGCCATCACCGTGCCGAGCAGCGTGATCTTGGCGATGCCCTTGGCGAAATTGACAAGCGCGATCTTTGAAAACAGCCGCTTCAGCCCCGCGGCCGGAGAGATTTTCGAGAACTTCGGCTTCAGGCCTTCTGTCGACCAGACCAGACGGTGCTGGATCATGTTTCCCGCGACCGCAAACAGCGCGATCAGCAAAATCGGAATCGCCACGGCCGCGATCACCTCGATTCCGATACGGCTGGACAGACGAACGAGCCCCCGGCCGTCGGTTGGAATCTGATGGGCGTTCGCGATCAGGCCCGTGAGCGTGCCTTTCAAGGTCGTGCCCATCGACCCGGAAAATGCCATCAAGATCAGTGTGCCGCCGGCCAGCACAAACCAGGTCGAAACCTCCTGGCTCTTTGCTACGTCGCCGCGTTCGAGCGCGTCCTCCAACCGCTTCTGTGTTGGGTCTTCTGATTTCTCGTTTTCTTCGCTCTGCTCGGCCATCCCGTCGCCTTTCGCTCAGGAATAGGGAGCAATCTGGCGCAGGATCGCAGCCAGAAACTCGAGGAAGGTGCCCATCATCGCGCCGACCACCGCAATGAGAATGAGGAAGCCAAGCAGGATCGAGAGCGGCAGGCCGATGAAAAAGACCTGCATCTGCGGCATCAGGCGCGAGAGAACGCCGAGGCCGAGGTTGAACAACAGGCCGAAGACAAGAAACGGCGCGCTGAGCTGAATGCCGACCTTGAAAGCGCCGCCGACTGTGTCGGTCATCAGCTTTGCCACGTCGCCGACCATGATCGCCGCACCGGGCGCGAAGATACGGTAGCTGTCGTTCAGGGCCGCGATCACGAGGTAATGCAGGTCGGTCGCGAAGATAAGCGTCAGGCCGAGCATGGAGAGGAAGTTGCCGACGATCACATTTTGCTGGCCCTGAGCAGGGTCGACAGCGGTGACGAAACCCAGCCCCATCTGCTGCGCGATCACCGCGCCTGCGACCTGCAGGGCAGAGATCGACAGCCGCGCCACGAGCCCGAGAATCGCGCCGATCAGGATTTCATGCCCGAGCATGAGCAGCACCGGGCCGAAATCGCGCAAATCGAGGTTGTAGGCGTCGCGGTGCAGCGGCAGGAACATTGCACTGAGCACCAGCGCGACCGTGAGCCGCACGCGAACCGGCATGCTCATTTCGCCCAGGCCCGGCAGCAGCATCACCATGGTGCCGATGCGTGCGAATACCAGCATGAAGGTGGCGGCGTAGACGGGAAGAAGGCCGAGTTCGACCCGCATGATTGTTTACCGCCGCTCCGGCAAGGCGCACCGCCATTGCCGCGCGCCTTGTCATCCTCCGCTCACGATGCGTGCGGAGACCCGCATCATGTGACCCTGCAGCGAGTCGGCCATGAACGGAAGCGCGATCAGCATGGCGACGAACATCGCGAGGATCTTCGGAACGAAGACCAGGGTCATTTCCTGAATCTGCGTGAGCGCCTGGAACAGCGAGATCGCAACACCGACAGCGAGCCCGATCAGCATCAGGGGGCTTGCCACGATCACCAGCGTAACGATGGCATCGCGCGCCACGTCGAGGACTTCGGGACCTGTCATCGTTTTCTCTATTGTTGAATTTGTCGCGGCGCCGGCTCAGATCGGCATGCGCATGATTTCCTCGTATGAGGCGATCATGCGGTCACGCACGGAGACCAACGTTTGGATCGCGGTCTCGGATTCGGCGACCGCCGTGACGACGTCGACGACGTTGGCCTTTCCGACAGCGAGCGAATGGGCCTGCGCGTCGGACGCGCGTGCGGCCTGGGTCACCTGCCCCATCGCGTCCTTGAGCATGGCGCCGAAATTCTGTCCGCCCGCATCCTGGACCTTCGATGCGGCTTCGACCGGATTGGAAAGCTTCTGGAGCGCGGCATACGCTTTGGCTGCACCGGCGGCGGTCTGCATGATGGCGCTTCCTCAGGCTCTCAGGATGTCGATGGTGCGCTGGAGCATCCGGCGCGTCGAACTGATGACGTTGATGTTCGCCTCGTAGGACCGCTGGGCCTCGCGCATGTCGGTCATTTCAACCACCGAATTGACATTCGGATACTTGACGTTGCCGGACGCATCCGCGGCCGGATGGCCCGGCTGATGTTTGGTCGCAAAGGCGGATTGGTCGGTATGCACGCGCCCGAGCGCGACCACGCGCGCATCGAGCGAGCGATCGATTTCCGAACGGAAGGTCGGGATCTTGCGGCGATAAGGGTCGGCGCCGGAACTGTGCGACGTCGAATCGGCGTTCGCGATATTCTCGGCGATGACCCGCATGCGGCCGGCCTGGGCGCGCAAGCCCGAGGCGGCGATTGAGATCGACTTGATAAAGTCCAAGCTTACCTCCCCTTGCCGATAGCAATTTTCACCAGCCCGAGGCTCTTCGTGTAGAGGCTCGCGGCCGCCTGGTGGTCCATCTGGTTCTGCGCGACCTTCATCATCTCTTCTTCGAGGCTTACGGCGTTTCCGCCCGGCCGCGTCTCGGAGCCGCCCGGCTTGCTCTGGAAGATTCCGCTGCCGCCGCTCATGGCGCCGGCGACATGCGCGGAACTTGTGCGCTGCAGCGCGACCACCGGCACGCCGGGAGCGGTCCGGTCGAATGTCGGCGCGGTCAGATCGTGGGGACGGAAATTTGGCGTGTCCGCGTTGGCGATGTTTTCCGAAAGCACACGCTGGCGCTCCTGGTGCCACTGCATCTTGGTGCGGAGCATGTCGAGGATCGGCAATCCGGAGATGGGCATTGGCGCTTCTTCGAGCATGAAAGGACCGGCAATCTTTGCCGGGTGTATGGTTAATGTCTGGTTAAAATACCGGAGGTCATGCTTTGGCCTTGGATGCCCGATTTACCAATTGCCGAAGTCTTCCTCCGAAATCGCGCTAGAATCGCTGTAAAGCCCGGTAGAGTGCGTTAAGGCTTTGTTAATGCTTGGGGCGGCAGGTGTTGCCGAGACCTTAACCGAAGCGGTGGATCTGCAGATCCGCCAGCGTAGCAGGGAGGCCGGTAGGTCCGATGGATAGCCTGTTTGGCGAAGGAACATCGCTTCCCGTCCGATTTTTCATCGCATTCGTGGTGGTTTTCGCGCTGATCGGCGTCACCGCCTGGTTGATTCGTCGCTTTGGCACGGGCGCGCTCGGCGGTACCAGCACACGGGGCCGCGCACCGCGGCTGGCCGTCATCGAAGCCGGGGCCGTGGATGGCCGCAGAAAGCTGGTGTTGATCCGCCGGGACAATATCGAGCACCTGATCATGATCGGCGGGCCGACCGACATCGTCGTAGAAGCCAACATCGTCCGGGGCCAGAATGCCCGCGATACCGCGAGTTCGCGCACATCCTCGGCTGCCGAGAATGCGACGCGCGCCGCCGCCGAAGAGACCGCCTGGCCGCTCCAGCCCGAGGCTACGCCCCGCCCCGCGAACCGCGCTGCGACCCGGCCAGCCACACTGGACGATTCATCTCACTGGGCTCTCCCGCCCGAACCCGCTGCTCCGGTTCCGGCGGCCGCGCCCGCGAAGCGTTCGCGTTCGGCCGATACCCTTGCCGGCCTCGCCGCCGAATTGTCGGTCAGCCCGGCCGAGCCCGCGGCTCCGGCACCGCGCCCTGTTGCACCGACGGTGGACGCGTCACGTCCGAAGCCAGCGCCGGCCGTGGCACCTGCGAACGCAGCCGCCGATCAGAATCTCGCCGACATGGCGTCGCGCCTTGAAGCGGCCCTGCGCCGGCCAGGCCCGGCAGCCGCCCCAACACCCGCTGCCCCTGCCGCACGTCCGAAACCCGCAGCAGAAGCGCCGCGTGTTGCGCCGGCAGTCACCCCGCCGGCCGTTGCTCCGCAGGTCGCGCCTCCTGTGGCCCACGAGGCGGCTCCGGCACCCGCGACGGCTCCGATCGTGACGATCGAGCCCCAGCAGAACGCTGCCGAAAAGACAGCCAAGTCGCCGGACAACGTATTCGGCAACATCGAGGAAGAGATGGCGAACCTGCTTGGACGGCCATCGGGGAAACCTTCCTGACGCGATCGAACGCGGCTTGCGTCCGTCTGTTGACGGGGGCCGCTTTCCTCGCAGTACTCTCAATCCTTGCAAGCCCTGCCCTCGCGCAGGATATCAGCATCAATCTCGGACAAGACGCAGGCCTGACCGAGCGCGTGATCCAGCTCATTGCGCTGATCACGGTGTTGTCGCTCGCGCCGTCCATCCTCGTGATGATGACGTCATTCACCCGGATCGTGGTGGTGCTCTCTCTCCTGCGCACCGCGCTCGGCACCGGCACCGCGCCACCGAATGCGGTGATCGTGGCCCTTGCCCTCTTCCTGACCGCCTTCGTGATGGGTCCGGCCTTTCAGAATGCCTATGACGCCGGCATCCGGCCGCTGATGAACAACGAGATCACGACGCAACAGGCATTCGAGCGCGCGTCCGGTCCGTTCAAGACCTTCATGCTGAAGAATGTTCGCGAGAAGGATCTCGGGATGTTCCTCGAGCTGTCGCGCGAACCCAAACCCGCGACGCCGGAAGACGTATCGCTGCGCATCCTGATCCCGGCCTTCATGATCTCGGAGCTCAAACGCGCCTTCGAAATCGGCTTTCTGCTCTTCCTGCCGTTCCTGATCATCGACCTCGTGGTCGCATCGGTGCTGATGTCGATGGGCATGATGATGCTGCCACCGGTCGTGGTGTCGCTCCCGTTCAAGCTGATCTTCTTCGTGCTTGTGGACGGCTGGTCGCTCGTCGCCGGGAGTCTGATCCAGAGTTACGGAATTTAGGACGGCTCCGAGCGAAGCGGGCAGCGGTTCGCCTAAAGAAAACGCTTCAAGCTAGGCCGCAGCCACTGTCCCCGCCTCCACTCCGCGAATGTCACCGCGCAGCCGCGCGATCATATCTGCCGCGCGAATGGCGACGCCGCGACCGCGCCAGGCGATATGCCTGTCCGGCCGAACGACCAGCAGCGGATAGTCGTAGACCTCGGCGGACTGAGGCGTGTCGATATCGACGAGCGTCAGCGGGAAACCTTCCACCGTCGCGGCGTCGATCAATTCAGTCACGTCGATAGCCGGATCGAAGCGCAAGAGCGTGTAGTCGCGCCCGAGCGCATCGTAGATCGACCGGCCGTCACGCAGCCAGACATGTGGCAAACGGCAGCCAGGCACCGTCGACGGCGTGAACCACGCCATGCCGTAGGGCGGATGTTCTTCACCGTCATAAAAAATCAGCGGCGAGTTGTCGTAGAAATAGCCGAAATTCAGTCCGCCGCAGCAATACTGACCGACATTCATGTCGTACATTTCCTGCCCGAAGCGCTCGCGCACCGCATCGCCTTCGGCACCGTCGGCCTCTATTCCCGGAGGCGGTTCGTTGCGGCGGCGGACAAGCTGCACACCAAGCTCGGCCACGAAGCGCGACACCTGTTCCGTAATCGGATGGCGTTCACGCTCGAAGGCATCAAGGACAGACGGTGGAGCCCAGCCATTCACGACGGCCGCCAGCATCCAGGTGAGCCCGACCGCATCCGCGATTCCGCAATTCATCCCGTAGCCCGCGACCGGAATCCAGATATGGGCGGAATCCCCGCAGAGGAAGATACGCTCCTTGCGCATACGATCGGCCACCAGACGGCGCGCAATCCAGTCTTCCTTGCCGAGCAATTCATACTCGAAGCTGTCATCGACGCCGAGCACATCGCGGATTGCACGATCCCGATCGATTGTCGCGAAGTCGGTCTCGTGCGGCTTGACCCGGCAATGCACGAGCCAGAGTTCGTTGCCATCGATCGCGATGGCGTTTCCGGCGCGCCTTGGATTGATCGCCTGGCTCATCCATGAAGGCTCGCGTTCGGCGCGGATCATTCCGAGCAACGCCGGCGCACGGATGAACGAGGACAGATTGCGCGCGATTTCCGCCTCACCCACGAATTTGGCGCCAATCGTGCGCCGCACAGTCGAGCGTGCGCCATCGCAACCAATCGCATAGGTCGCGTTGATGACAAACGTTTCATCGCTTTCGAGATTACGCACGCGCGCGACCACGGCATCGTCGGTCTGATCGATGTCCTCCAGCACGCAACGGTTCAGGATCCTGATACGCGGCTCCTTCGCCGCATGCTTGAACAGGATCGGCTCCAGATAAAGCTGATTGATGCGATGCGGCGGCTCTGGTGTGGGCCAGCCGGAATCCGGAAATCCCGGAGACGGTGGTTCGCTGCGCCGGTCCACGGACGGGATACGGATGCGGCTGAATTCGGTGCCGGTGACGGTGGTGCAGAACGCAACATCGTTCGGATAGTCGTGAGGAAGTCCCGCGGCCCGGATCGATTCAGCAACTCCGAGACGGCGCAGGATTTCCATCGACCGGGACGAGACGTGGTTGCATTTGACCGGCGGTGGCTCGCCCGCATATCGCTGCTCCACGATCACCACATCGACGCCGCGCCACGCAAGATCGAGCGCACCAATCAGCCCAACCGGCCCCGCACCGATAATCAGAACCGGCGTCTTCACATCTGTCATCGGATTGATCACTCAACAACGGCTCTGATTGCTGCCCTGCCGCTATTCGGAGAGCTTGATACCCTTGTCCGGCAGCGCCTTCCACAGCGCGATATCGCTCTCCATCAGCCTCACGAGTTCTTCCGGCGAAGACGCCGCAGGTGTGAGCCCGGCCGCTTCCAGCACCTTCCGGAAATCCGGCGAAGCGAGCGACTTGCGCGCAACATCTCCGATCAGCTTCACCACCTCGGGGCTCGTTCCCCGCGGCGCGTAGAGCGCGCCCCAACCGCTGACGACCACGCCATCAAGGGCTTCCGCGATGGTCGGTACATTCGGGATCGCTGGATTGCGCGCCTCGTCCGCAATGGCGATAATCTTGAGATCGCCGCGCTCCTGCAGCGTGAGGTATTGTGACAGAACGCCGATGGCGATCGTGATGTGACCACCCATCATGTCGGTTACGACCGGACCGCCGCCCCGATAAGGGATGTGGCTTAACTGCAGACCGGCCTTCTGGTTGAGAAGCTGACCGATCAGATGCTGAGGTGTACCCGTTCCCGGCGTGCCATAGGTGAGCCCGGGATTGGCCTTGGCAAAGGCAATCAGGTCCTGCAGCGTCGAGACCTGCGACGATTTTGAAACCGCGATCACCATGGTGCTTTTGTGCACGAGCGTGATCGGAATAAAATCGGTGAACGGGTTGTAGCTCAAGCCCGGCATCGTGACCGCATTGGTCGCATGCGTCGTCGCATTGCCGAAGGTCAGCGTATATCCATCGTGCGGCGCACGCGCGCCGACGGCAGAACCGATGGAGCCCGCAGCGCCGCTGCGATTATCGATCACCACGCTCTGCCCGAGCGCATTGGCGATTTCCTTCCCCAGTGCACGCGCGCTCACATCCACGGAACCCGCCGGCGGCCACGGTACAATGATGGTGATCGGTTTCGCCGGATAACTCTGCGCGACCGCAAGATGCGGCATGCAGACGGATGCAAACAGAGCTGTAAAGAGCGTGATCGCTGAGCGCCTGATCGTCATGCGGCCTCTTCCAGCTCGGGAACATTCCGCATAAGCGAAATTGTTGTCGCGACGGTGGAATCGGTTAGGGCGGTTTCGCAGACCGGTCAAGAATGCGTTTTGCTCGTCAATCTCAAACAGCGTTTGTGAGGCGCAAGATCTGGAACTCGACCCAATCGCAGACCCGGCGACGCCCAATCGCCCGCGGTCAAGGGTTATCGCCGGGGCATGACCGATGCCGTGGGCGTCGGATCCGGCAGCCGCGTCTGCTTTTGCTGCTGCGGCTGCGGTTCGTCGGGCGACAGCGCGCCGATCTCCGGATAGCGTTCGCGCATATCGCGCAGGAACGCCTCGAGCGAACTGAACGCGGTCACGGTCCTGGCGAGATCCCGGAATTCTTCGCCCTTGGCGGAATCAGGCGCGGTTGCGATCTCGAAGGCTCGCTTGTCCGGGCCGTCAGTCATCTTGGCCTCATACCGCTCCTTCAGGCGGCCGATGCTGAGTGCATCGTCAGTCAACGAATATCCGATCGCCGCCCGCAAGACGTCAGCGCGCTCCGCGTCCGAGAGCGGCGCAAAATCGCGCCAGCGCTCACCATGGATCAGCTCGATCTGCTCGGCTGACTGGCCGTATTTTCTTGCCGCCCAGAGGATATCGGCGCGAAGGCGCACAGCCTCGCGGCCTTCGATGCCATCGACGACTTCGAGCGCCACATCGTGGCGGCCGATATCGGACAAGGCACGTGCCTCCAGCAGAAGACGCAGGTTGCGCAAATCGGTATTCAGCTCGGCCGCGCGGGTGGCGCGCAGAACCGCCTGCGCACGGTCCGGCTTATTGTCCATGAGATAGACCACCGCAAGCCGTGTTCCGACATGCGCCCGCGCCGCACCCTGCAAGCGGTTGTCGACCTGGTGCTGCAGCAACTCGGCCGCCTGCGGCAGCAGATCAACCGACACCAGACGATCCGCCAGTCTGCGGATCATTTCGTCGCCGCGCCTCCCGATCGGGGTCAGCTCGCGGAAATCGTAGAACAGACCCAGCGCCTCGACCGCGGACATGGCATCACCCTTCCCTGCCAGGAACAGGGAGTCGAAGGTGACAGCGGCCTCATCGTAGATGCGCCGGCTGATCTGCGCGTCAGGATGCGCCTTGAGCGCCGATCGCATCACATAGAAGGCATCGCGATAGCGATGCTCCTCGGTATAGAGCCGTGCAAGCTTGTGCAGCGCCTCGATCTCCGTCTCGTCGCCGCGCCAGACAGCGGTCAGGCCTTCGAGTTCAGAGATCAGCTCGGCACGCTTCAGTTCGCCGAGATCGTAACGCAGCGTGAGATTGCGCAACTGCCCCTGCGCGGCCGAAGGACGGTCGTCGGAATCCGCGGCCTGGCGGAAATTGCGCAAGGCCTCCGAGGTCTTGCCAAGGCCCTGGGCAAGACGGCCCTGCAAAATCGACAAGGCCGGCTGCGTACCGGACGTGGTCCCGACAGTCTGGAATTCGCTGAACAGATGCTGCGCCATCTCGTAATCGCGCACCTCGATGGAGGCGCGTACCGCTTCCGTCAGCGCGATGCGCTGCAGTTCCAAAGGCAGGCTGGCAATCGCAGCTTCCGCGCCCTTGAAACCGCGCCGTGCCTCTTCCCATCGACCGAGGCGCGCCTGCGCGAATGCCCGCCAGAGCGGCGCGTCGAGCTGGTCGCCAAGCACCGGATGATTCAGCTCCTTCAGCGCATCCTCGGGGCGGTTGAGCATGAGCATCGTGATCGCGCGCAGCACAAGGCCCGTCGGATCATCGCTGGAGGGGCGATCTTCGGACAGTGCGACGTCGAGCACGCCCTTGGCCTCGGGATACATGTCACGCGATAAAAAGAAGCGCGCAAGTTCGAGTCGCGGGGCGCTGCGTTTGGTTTCACTCATATCGGCGGCGGCCGCGATCAGCTTGTATTGGCGCTCTGTGATATTAGCCTGGCGATCGAAGCCCCAAAGCTGCGGATCGAAGATCGCCGACCGGTTGGCCGAGGCCGAACGCGCCGCGGCGCCTGGACCCGACAGCGTGAGACCGCCCGGCCGCGCCACGATGATATTGTCCGGCGCAAGCTCGACCTGCACGTCATCGGCCAGCGGCTGGATCGCGACGCCATGCGTCGAGGCGAGCGCACGGAATTCCACGAATTCCTGCGGCTTGATGAAACCGCGTGCCGGTCCCGGCGCGGTGACAACCAGGAGGTTGTCGCCCATATCGGGGTCGGCGATGCGATGCATTTCGCGCACTTGTTCCAGCGGGATCGCGATGCTCGGCCGCGCTGCATTCGCGAGACTGCGGTCGACCGAGAGCGGCGCACTCGGATTTGCGATCTTGTCGCCGATGGTGACCGTCCAGGTGCCGTTCTCAGCGGTTGCGCCAACCAGCCGCGGCCGGTCGAGCATCAGGCGCACGACATAGCCGTACGGCAAAGCTGTTCCCAGCGCGTGACGGATCATGCCGCCGGATTCCGTGGCGACATCCGGTAACGCGACCGTGCCGCGCGTGTCGAACACCATCCACAATGTCCCGGCGCGCCGGAAAATGGCGGCTGGCGTTGACGCCGGGAATGGGAAGGTGAGACGGACATTGTCGGCCTGACGGCTCATCTCGGCCGTGACGTCGTTGTTTCCCGAATCTCGCGGCGCGACACCAAGCGCCGGCGGCACAGTCGTCATCGGCTTTTTGTCAGATGCGGGCTGTGCCGGCGCCGGACGTCGAGCTTCCGCCGGCGTCTCGGCAACAGGCGGTGTCGCAGGTACAGGCGCCGCGGCCGCAGGTGCTGCTGCGGGCGTCGGTAAGGGAGCCTCAGTGGCCGGCGACGATGGCGCTTGCGGCCGCTGCTGCTTTGCATCATTCGCCGCGGTGGCCGGAACGGTCTGCGGCGGCTCGGTACCGGCCAGCGGACCCGACTTCGGCGCAGCCTCCTGGATCAACCGCGCAAGATCGTCGGACCGCGCACGGGCCACCGGTTCTTTCGCATCCGAACTTCCGACATCGAGCACATAATTCTTGTCCTCGCGAAACGTCCGAATGTCAGCCTTGCCGTTCAATGCAAAGCGCACCGCGACGGAGTCGCCGCGCTCGAAGCTCTCAACAGCCTTGACGGCTTGCGGCAGCGTTGCCTTGAGGTCTCCGAAATCGAACTTCAGCCGCCCGCCAAAGGTCAGTGTCACATCGTCAGTGCCGCGGTCGGTCGCAACCGGAACCACGTCCGGAAGCTCGAACACATAGCGCGTGAATGTCGGCTGCGTGGCGACGCGCACCCGCACAACTCTCTCGTCGTTCTTCGCGACTTC